>NC_014972.1:2675000-2985000 GCF_000186885.1 Desulfobulbus propionicus DSM 2032
CATGAGGACTTGACGTCATCCCCACCTTCCTCCGGTTTAACACCGGCAGTCCCTTTAGAGTGCCCAGCCGAACTGCTGGCAACTAAAGGCAAGGGTTGCGCTCGTTGCGGGACTTAACCCAACATCTCACGACACGAGCTGACGACAGCCATGCAGCACCTGTCTCCAGATTCTTCCGAATGGAAGCACTCTCTTGTTTCCAAAAGATTTCCGGGATGTCAAGACCAGGTAAGGTTCTTCGCGTTGCATCGAATTAAACCACATACTCCACCGCTTGTGCGGGCCCCCGTCAATTCCTTTGAGTTTTAATCTTGCGACCGTACTCCCCAGGCGGTGAACTTAATGCGTTAGCTGCGACACAGAAGGGATCAACACCCCCTGCATCTAGTTCACATCGTTTACAGCGTGGACTACCAGGGTATCTAATCCTGTTTGCTCCCCACGCTTTCGCGCCTCAGCGTCAGTATCCAGCCAGAAAGTCGCCTTCGCCACCGGTATTCCTCCCGATATCTACGAATTTCACCTCTACACCGGGAATTCCACTTTCCCCTCTGGTACTCAAGCCTGACAGTTTCAAATGCACTTCCACAGTTAAGCCGTGGGCTTTCACATCTGACTTACCAAGCCGCCTACGCGCCCTTTACGCCCAGTGATTCCGAACAACGCTTGCACCCTCCGTATTACCGCGGCTGCTGGCACGGAGTTAGCCGGTGCTTCCTTTAGAGGTACCGTCAAATACAACAGGTATTAGCCATTGTACACTTCTTTCCTCTTGACAGAGCTTTACGACCCGAAGGCCTTCCTCACTCACGCGGCGTCGCTGCGTCAGGGTTTCCCCCATTGCGCAATATTCCTCACTGCTGCCTCCCGTAGGAGTCTGGCCCGTGTTCCAGTGCCAGTGTGGCGGATCATCCTCTCAGACCCGCTAACCATCGTCGCCTAGGTAGGCCATTACCCCACCTACTAGCTAATGGTACGCAGACCCCTCTTCATGCAGTAGCATATGCAGAGGCCACCTTTGCTTGCATAACTTATGAAAAGCAAGAATATCCGGTATTAGTACCCCTTTCGGCGTATTATTCCAGACATGAAGACAGGTTATCTACGCGTTACTCACCCGTGCGCCACTTTACTCAGGACCGAAGTCCCTTTCGCGTTCGACTTGCATGTGTTAAGCACGCCGCCAGCGTTCGTTCTGAGCCAGGATCAAACTCTCCAGTTTAATATCCTAGCCAATCACAATTCGATTGGACTTACTTCCAATTCAAAACCAATTACTACTTGGCCCGCTCGTTTACTGTTCAGTTTTCAAAGATCAAAAAGCATTCGCAAGCACTTGCTTGCCAGCTGCGTTTTTCATTTTATCCCGTTTTGTTTTCCGTGTCAACCTTTTTTTTCTTTGGCTTCCACCGGGCTAGCCGCTCGACTCATGATCCAGCCGAGCAACGAGGCGCCAATATACTCCCCTCACCCCCCTTCAGTCAAGAAAAAACTTTCGCCTCAATCCACTTTGGCGAAGAGAGCAGCCGAACCCTCGAACCGTATGGCGTCAATTTCCTCCAGAAAACTAGCCTTTATCTTGAGACACAAGTTGCAGAACATTTATTCTAGTCGCAAAACACTTGCCACGCGAATGCGGGCCGGTTGCTTATAGCTCACAGCTGGGCTTGCCGGGTGCAACAGTCAGTAACCACCGGCAAAGCCGGTGGTTACTGACTGTGAACCGCTCAAAGCGGTCTCTTGAAAAGATTATCTGACCACCATATGGTGGTCGCCTACTTAAGGGTTTCTTGAAAATTAAATGCAGTAGCCTGCGACAAGTTTAACTATCAAATTGTTGATTTTGTGTAAATATGTTACATTCTTCATCGTTTTAAGGCCGCATCCGCCAACCATCACCCGATGGAGATCAGCCATGATCCAGCCCGGCTTTTTTGATTTGCAGGACCGATTGCACAAAATCGACAAGAACGGCGACCCACTTGCCAAGATCAACGAGACGGTCAACTGGGAGATGTTTCGTCCTGCGCTCGAAAAGGCCAGGGACAAGGGCCGGCAGTCTACGGTCGGGCCGAAGGGGTACGACGTCATCCTGCTGTTTAAGATTCTCATCCTGCAGTCGTTGTACAATCTGTCGGATGACGCGACCGAGTTTCAGATTCTCGACCGGCACTCCTTTGGGCGCTTTCTTGGTCTGCACATCAGCCAGAAGGTTCCCGATGCCACCACCATCTGGCGTTTTCGGGAAGACCTCGTCAAGGCCGGCATTGTAGAGGAACTGTTTGCGACCTTCGATGCGCATCTCCGGGACAACGGCTTCATGGCGATGAAAGGGCAGATCGTGGATGCCAGCATTGTCAGCGTGCCCAAACAGCGGAACAGCCGGGAGGAAAATGCCCGGATCAAAGAGGGCGACATCCCGGAGAACTGGTCCGAGAACAAGCGGCGTAGAAAAGACGCGGACGCGCGCTGGACCAAGAAGAACGGCAAGTCTTATTACGGCTACAAGAACCACATCTCGGTGGATGTGAAGCACAAGTTGATTCGCAGCTATGCCGTGACCGATGCGGCCCTGCACGACAGCAACGTGTTCGAGCAACTCCTTGCCGACAATACGAGCAAGGACGTCTGGGCGGATTCGGCCTATCGATCCGCGGATCGATTGGAGCGCCTCGGCCAGGATGGTTTTCGTGAACACATCCAACGCAAGGGGAGCCGCAATCGTCCCTTGACGCCCAGAGAACAGGAGGGCAACCGAACCAGATCCAAGGTCCGTTCGCGAATCGAGCATGTCTTTGGTGTACAGGCGCAGCGAGCGGGGAATGTACTGTTGCGCACGATCGGCATAGCCCGAGCCCGAGCAAAGATCGGCTTGCGCAACTTGGTGTATAACATTGACCGAATGGGGATGCTTCTGGCTGCAAGCAGGTGAAGTGTGCCCGGAGTGCGGCAAACTGGCAAAAGACCGCCATCGAGCACAGAGCGAGGCACCGCCAAGGTGCAAAACCGATCGGATTAAAAGCCAGAAGAGCATGGTCTTTGTGAATAAAATTGTCGGTGAATGGTGCCGGGGCTTGCTAAGCTAAATTTCAAGATTCCCTTAAACAAGTTCAGCTGTTCTACTCGCTGATCCTCTTGCTCCTGGTTACGGATATATGCTCGAACCATTGCCTCGTCAGCTCCAACGGTTGAAACAAAATAGCCTCGTGCCCAAAAGTGCATCCCGTTGTAGTTCTTCTTTTTCCCAAGGTAATTGCGTGCGATATAGATCGCACTTTTCCCTTTCATGTAGCCCACAACCTGGGCCACCGAATACTTCGGCGGGATCGACAGCAGCATGTGCACATGATCGAGCTGCAAATGCCCCTCGACAATCCGGCTTTCTTTTTGCCGTGCAAGATCATGGAACACATCACCTAGGTTTTTCCGAAGTTGGCCATAAAGCATTTTTCTTCGGCATTTCGGTATCCACACCACATGGAACTTGCAATCCTATTTTGTGTGGCTTAAACATTGTATGTCGTTCATGAAGCCTCCCTTTTCGTGACTTTGATCGGTTCACGAGGCGGGAGGCTTCTGTATTTTGCAGGAATCGTCAAACTGTTGTAAACCCCCGGCAAAGCCGGGGGGTTACCCAAGGGAAATTAACATGCCAGCTCAAGTTTCTGGCCTGCTTGCTCCAACTCGCCGTTATTAGGTTTGTAACGTGGGCCAATCTCTTTCCTGTTTGCAGCATATCAACGGCAAAGCCCATGACTGCATCAACAATGGCAAGCACTGCATCTTCAGCAATGACACCGGCAGCCCTGACTTTGCTCAAGGCCAGATTGAGCAGCCGCTGCAGCGCCTCAACCAGACTCAAGTCCTGCTGCTCTTCGCTGCAGGCGTAAAAGAGCGAGCCAAGGGTACGGGGATCATCATGGCAACGCTGCTCGAAAGCCAGAAAGACATAGCGGCTCATCACAATGGTGATATGGCCGATGATGCCATCAAAATCCCGCAGTTGGGTCTCCCGTTCGAGGTTGAGGTAGTGTTTCATCATCTTGAAGAACACCTCGATATCCCACCGTTTGCCGTAGATGCGGATGATTTCCCCGTCGGCCAGATCAATCTTGGTCGAGAGGATGGCCAGCCACTGGCGTTTGTGGTGATGGCGGACAAAGACGATCCTGATCTTCTGTTCCTTTTTGGTTTCGACCACCACGCTGGCCAGAATCCTGGCCTTGCCTCGCCGCTTTTTCAGCTTGGCGAAGAGCCGCCCCAGCCTCAACCATTATTGCCCTTGATGGCGGTAAAAGACCTTCGGCATGTCCTTACCCATGCAAATCACCGGCAGATGTTTGCCCAGGGTGGCAAGCAGGGCTGGGAAGGCAAACCAACTGTCCATCAGGATGGTAGTCGGCCCGGATGCCCAACGTCAACACCCGCTTTACCATGGATTCCAGGTGCTCCGTGGATTTGGCCATGGCTTCCACTCTGCGTTTGTAGCCGCAGTACCGCTTGTCCATCTCTTTCCTTATCCCCTGCAGCCGCTTGCTTGCCTCGGAGGCGGAGCAGAGGATGAAATCAAGCGGCAGGAAGCTCACTCCATCCGACCAGCCCAAGGTCATGAGCTTGAATCCTTTCAGGCTCCGGTTGGCGTTGTGGCCATGCATCAAGGCAACCAGCCATTTAAGGGCAAACCGTGTCGATGTTAGTGAAAATTCCTTGATCATCAATCTTGATAATAACTGCGCATTTTGCGGGGTCTCCAGTACCTTGGTAGCTCATATTACCAGTAACACCTTCAAAATTTTTTGTCGCCGCAATCTGATCTTTTAGCTTTTCTCGGTCGTCAACCAAGTTCCCCGACAACCCTCCCGTTTTTTGTAATGCCTGAAAAATCAGTTTAACAGCATCATACGTCAAAGCAGCTGGCTCATCAGGCAATATATTGTATTCTTTTTGATATTTATCGACAAATTGCTTCGCAATTCCCCTGGTGCCGCCGGGAGCGAAATTGCCAGCAAAAGTCAACCCCTTGCAATCATCGCCACATTGCCCCATCAAATCGCCCCCCGCCCATGAGTTGGATCCGGTAATCGGTTTTTTCCATCCCATTTTTTTTGCTTGCCGAACAATCAACGGGACCTCTTGATAGTGCTGAGGGGTAAAAAGAAAATCAGCGTTAGAATTTAAAATAGCTGTTAATTGCTTACCGAAATCGGTTTCGCCTGTCCGGAATGTTTCAAATGCTACCACTGATCCGACGCCATTGACGGATTCAAAATACTCCTTGAAAGCTTTGGCCATTCCGGTGGGATAAGGACTGATTTCATCATAAAGGATAGCCGCTTTGGAGGCTTTCCATTCCTTGGCAGCAAATTTAGTTATCGCCATTGCTTGAAGATCATATAAGATCGGCACTCGAAATACATACGGTCGATTCAGGGTGGTTAACGGTGAGGTTGACCATGGCGTGACCATAGGTGTCCTAAAAGAATTAGCCAATTCTCCCACAGCAATAGCCCGATCACTGCTCATTGGGCCAACAATAGCTATTATATGCTTCTGTCCAATCAAATTTAGAATATTTGTAGTTGCAGCACTTCTATTCGAAGCGTTATCAACATATATTGCTTCCACACCATAATTTTTTCCTCCAATCTTTAATCCTCCTTCTGCCTGAATCTCTCGCCTAGCCAGCTCAACCGAATTCTTCACACTAGCCCCGACTGAAGTAAAACTACCGCTTAAACTCGCACTAATTCCCAATTTAACAACACTATCTTCGGCCAAAATTTCACCAAATGGAAAGACTATTAGGCAAAGAGCCAGCACGCTTGCCATGGTATGCTGTTTCATATTTTTCACCTCACTCAAAAATAAATTCGATATAAATTTTAACGCAATGCGATATTGATTAAACAGCTGGAGCCAAATCAACTTTAAAGACCTCAACAGATTCGCGGAGGTCATGCGCTGTCTTGTTTAGCGTTTTCATTAGGGTAGCCGTTTCCTGAGATACCCTGGATGTCTCGTTACTGACCTCTCCAACCGACACCATGTTTTCGACAACACTTTCCGATAACTGTACCTGTTTGGTTGAGGCTTGGGTAATAGATTCAATGAGACTCGCGAGCTGATTAGAGACCGATTCAATCTCCTGCAGCTTACCGTATGCACCGTCAGCAAGTTGAGATCCTTGAACAACCTTGCCTATACTCTCATCCATGCGGTTGCTAACATCTTTTATTTCTGACTGAATACTCTTTATTAACACTTCTATCTGTTTTGTTGAATTACTTGAACTTTCAGCCAACCGCTGAACCTCTTCGGCAACAACAGCAAAACCATGGCCGGCATCACCAGCCATTGCAGCTTGTATTGAGGCGTTCAAAGCAAGGATAGAAGTTCGATCAGCAATATTATTGATAATTTCAATGACGTTGCCAATCTCCATTGAACTCTCACCCAATCTTTTAATAGATCTAGCTGTTTCGTTGATCTGTTCTCGAATTTCATCCATAGCAATATTAGTTTTTTCAACAGCTTCTGCACCTTCACGTGCATTACGTTGTGAATCCAATGATACTTTAGCCGATTTCACAGCGTTATGAGAAACCTGTCGGATTGATTCTGCAATTTCGGTGATGGACTGGATGGCGGCCCTGACCTGTTTTGTTTGATCGATATTTTTTGTGGCAAGATTAACCGTTAATTTTGAGACATCCGATGCGGTTCCATCAACAGCAAGCGTCGCACTCTTCACTTGACGCACGATGTCACCGAATTGCTCTGCCATGGTATTGAACGAGTCGGCAATAGCACCAGTCATGTCTTCGGTAACTTCCGCACGAGCAGTTAGATCACCTTGGGTCAGGTCACCGATCTCGCCCATCAGTTTCATGATCGATTCCTGAATAGCATCACGCTCTTCTTGGCTCTGAATTAAAACTGTTATGTTATCAAGCATAGCATTCAGTGCTATGGCCATTTGACCAAGTTCATCATTACTGACAACCTCGGTGCGGGCGTTAAAGTCACCCATACCCATGGCGCCAAGCAAGTCCATGATGTGGTTAACTTGGCGCGTCAAACCGCGCGCAAGACCAAAAGCAATCGCTATGCCGAGAAGAACGGCAACAAGACCCGCTCCAATGACGATTTTCTGCACCAAGGTTGCAGTGTTCTCCATGCGAGCAACCGCCTGAGATTCGTTGGAAATAGCGTCTTTGAGGAAGGAGGCGATAACGGGGTCAGCTTGTTTCACGGCCTCCTGATAGGCGAAAATTCTCTTTTTGATGGTTTCATCGGTGGCTACCACGTCCGCAAACCACTTCGAAAAATCAGCAAGCTGATCCAGAACAACCGTCTGCAGCGAGGTATTATCAATGGAGGCATTGATGGTGTCACCAAGCAATTTGGCCTCAACAAGCACTTTATCACCCAGCGACTTTTCCGGATGGAGCATGTATTGTTGCATTTGGTATAAAAGGTTTTGAAAAAATATCTGGACCTTTGGCACCTCGATAGTACTTGTCGATTTCCGCATTGCGTCTACAGCCTGTTGCAGCTTGGTCAACTCACCGAATTCTGGATCCACGCGTAACTCAAGAATGTTAACCGTGGCGATAAATGCTGCCAGATAATTATTGAGAGCATCCATAGCGTTTTGCGCAGCGCTTTTTTCCTGTGCCTTCGGAGCCAATTGCTGAATTTCATATAATTTTTGATATGCATCGCCACCAGATGCAATAATCTTGCTTAGATACTTATCTTTTGCATCATTAATTCCGATTTCACTGTAATTAAGAAACAGATCTTTTTCATATCCGTTCATTATTTTCAACGTCTTATCAGTATCAAGGCTCAATTTTGCTATTTTCCCATGGATAAAAACCAATTCATCAATGGTATTTTTGGCAAAATGCTGAGAAATAATTGCTATAACAATAACAGCTAAGGTCAATGCAATCATAACCGAAAAAGATAGCATCAATTTACCGCGAATATTAAATTTTTCGATTAATATCGAAAACGGATTGCGAAACCTTCCCAATTGTTTAACCTGTTCTTCCATTCTGCCTCCGAGCCCCCTTGCTTAACTGATTCTGAATCTTGCCAATGCAACTTCAAATTGGTTGCGCCCCAAGAGGAAAGCAACAATAGCGACCTATTAGGAAAGCATTCTGGTATTCCAGGCTGGTGATTAGTATCAGGAGGCCCTGCGCCTGATATTAATCACCAGCTGAATCAACCAGCCTATACTTTGTTTAAGCACATATTACCTTTTCACGAATTGATCGATCCCTTCTTCTCTCCAAACCTTCATCGTCTTTTCATCTTTGGGATTTATTTTCACCCCAATCGCGTTAACAGGAGCTGTATTTTTTTTCTGAATCTCTATCCAATTTTTTTTAATGATACTATCCAGCGGCATTGTGTTCTCCTTTTATTATGATTTATTATTACAATGATTCACGAATCATATTTTCAAGAATCGTTGTATTACAAACTGGTTCACAAGAAGGCCCTATAAGTGAAATCGCCAAATTTTGCAATCCGTAACAGAGAGCACTAGTTGTAATTGTATTGATAATATCAATATTTACTTCATTTATTTGTGAACAAATTTCTTCAGAATCGATAAACCTGTCGAAATAGAAAGCTTGTGTTGCCAAGCTCCCCATGCAAGTATGAGAATTTTCTTGAGATATAATGTGCTGACCATTAAGCTGCATTTTTGCAACCCACAACTCTTCTTCCGTAATCGGTAGAACGCCTGAAGCCATTCCTCTAATTTCTAATAAAATTTGGGAAATAACTGAGTGAAGCAGTTCAGTGGCAGTTGAACCTTCGATAACAATAACGCCATCATCATCATACGCTTGATATTCTGCACTAATTTCATAAACCATTCCCAATTCCTGCCTAAGTTTTCGAAACAAGCGGGAGCTCATGCCTCCTCCTAAAACGACTGTGAACAGATGGATGAGATAACGTTCATTCGCTGCATACGGAGACGCCTTCAACCCTATAGAGAAATATACGTGGGAAACACCTTTGCACTCTACAGTAACACCACGATGGAAAACTGGACGAAGCGATTTTGTATCGGCTTTCCCGTCATCCTTCATCATCCAGAATGCGTCGGCCACATTAGTCACCAAATCTTGGTGATTGACATTTCCCGCTGCGGCAACAATCAGTCGTCGTGGTTGATAGTTAGCCTTGAAAAAATCTACCACATTCTGTCGTTGCAATCTGGCTACCGATGCAATAGAGCCACCGATAGGCCTTCCCAAAGGATGCCCCTGCCAAATATGAGACTTCAATCGTTCATGGGCACAAATATCAGGTCGATCCAACTGGGCGCTTAATTCTCGAATAATTGTCTCTTTTTCTTGATGCACAGCATGATCAGCAAACTGAGAGTTCAGCAGAATATCACCCATTAAATCGATCAAATAAGTTCGATAATCGTCAAGCACCGTGGTCGTGAAACAAGTGTAGTCCCGCGAAGTGAAACCACCGACCTGGCCGCCGGTCACATCCATCATTCGCGCTATTTCTTCGTTGCTTCGCCGTTCAGTCCCATCAAACATCAAATGTTCGGTTAAATGCGCGATACCGCTTTGCCCTTCCGGTTCATCCATTGATCCCGTAGCCATGAGAAACCCTAGAGAGATGGAACGAACACCTTCCATTCTCTTGGTTACAACCCGAATTCTATTTTCCAAGACGCTTTGTTCGACCATTATTTTCCCCGGCCATTCTCGTTACGATCCGTAGACTCCCGCAGTAATCTGATCGAGGTTCATCAGTGCCAGATAGTGCTCCTTCCGCCGGAAAAATCCCCGAAGTATGCCCGAGTTGGCTAGTGAAGGCGGAGGCGGCGCTTCCGTAAATTCTGTTGCTAACACCTGGCCTGAAAGCTTGATAGTCTGTACCCTTAAATTTGCCGAAACAATCGCCTTCATCGGTTCCCCAGTGGCAGAATCAACCGCACCCGTTCGCACAACCATTAATTGTTTATATTCACCCCGACGGGCCGCTGCCCAATTGCACACTTGACCGATATCGATCACTGGCAACAGTTCGTCTCGATAACGAACAACACCCTGCAGATACAACGGACTACAGGGGATGCGTTGTATCGGTTGTTGGCCAAGAATCTCCACAATCTGATTCTGGCTAAACAGGCAAAAAACACTCTCCGTGATATCATCAAGCACCAAGGGCAACAGAAACAACCGCACTTCCGCCTGTTGTCTTTCCTTTTTGGTCATAATTCCGCCTTGTGCCTCCTATGAAAATTCCTTCCGCGCATCATGCGTAGAATCACTTGTCTTCACAGGCCACCGCATTTGCAATGTCCATAAGAGCTTGCACATCTACCAAAACGATAGCATCCTGGCCGTTATGCACTATTCCTGGCACCAACTTCCTCGGTTGTCCTTGAAAAGCAGATGGCAGCGCATGCACGGTTGTTTCGTTAACCATGACCAACCTGCCTCTCCCACTCATGGGCACAGCCATGAACCGACCATGATGACTAAGAATGACGTAAAATTGCTGCTTGCCATGCGACGCGGCATCCCCTATTCCAAGCAAATCTCGGAAGTCACAGATCACCGCGCGGTGTCCATGCGCTAGCGGAAGGCATTTGCGGCCGTTCTCCTCGATAGGTTTCACTTTGCTATCATTCCGTACGCCCACACCAGCTACCCATTCTTTTGCCAAACCAAACAGTTGTTCCTCAATTTGGATCACAAAAAAGGTGTTCACGGCATCACCTCATTCCCAGCATTCTGATGCGCGGACATAGAGGATTTTTCACCACCGGTAAGCCGCAAAACAGTGTCAACAAACTCCTCATCCTTGCAGGGTTTGCTCAAAAATGCCCGGGCTCCCAGCTGAAACGCCTTTTCTTGATGCTTGCTAGAGGTTCGAGAACTCAACATAATAACAGGAATATCTTGACCTCCTTGAATATTGGACAGCTTGGCAAGGAACTCAAATCCGTTCATGCGGGGCATTTCAATATCCAACACGATACAATTCGGCCGCAGCTCCCTCATTCCCAGTTGTTCAATAGCATCCAGACCGTCTTTTGCCTCAACAGGCGTCCAACCGTTGGCCGTGACCAGTCGGCTCATGACGCGACGAATGGAAATGGAATCATCAACGATCATCACCGTGAAGATTTTGGGAATTTCGAGTTGGAAAGATATGGTACTAGCCCCTTCACTACGCTGTGCAGCCTGGATCAGGCCTGGAATATCAAGCACAGGCAAGATGCTGCCATCGCCCATAACCGCAGCGCCAGAAACACCAGGGACCGTCCCTAAGTGCGTCCCCAACCCTTTAATGACGATTTCTTTCTGACCACTGATATGGGGAATGGACAAGGCTATCGTTCGTCCTTCCATTTGCATGGTAAGAACCAAGGGGCGGGCTTCCTCTATTTGTTCCCCGCCCAATCCCAAAAGAACCGAAAGAGAATGCCAGGGAACGGTTGCGCCAGCGAGCTGGCAGACTCCTTTATCCCGTGAAATTTCATGACGTTCTATCCGGTTAATATCACCAATATCATTTAAAGGGATACCATATGTAACTTCATTGATTCTCACCAACAGCACTCGAACAACACCCAACGTCAAGGGGACACGAAGAATAAAGGTGGTACCGATACCCTGTTTGGTTTCCACAGAAATAGAACCTTGCAGCTCCTTGACATTCTCCTTGACCACATCCATCCCCACGCCGCGGCCGGAAATTTCACTGACGGTCTTGGTGCTGAATCCAGGGTAAAAAATAAGTTCACTCAGTTGGTGCTCATCCATCTGATCCACAGCGGATCCCAAGCCGAAATGTCTAGCTTTTTCCCTGATAGTGGCAAAATCTAGCCCCTGGCCGTCATCGCTGAACCGCAGAACGATGTGATTGCCTTCACGCTGTCCTGCAAGGGTGATGCTGGCAATGGGGGGTTTGTTGCAAGCGAGACGCCGCTCTTCCGTTTCCACTCCATGATGAATGGCATTGCGAACCAGATGCATGAATGGATCTGCAAGTTTTTCCCAGACCACCCTGTCAAGCTCGACCCGCTCCCCATCCACGATCAAGCGAACCCGTTTACCGAGCCGGAAAGCAACATCCCGCATGGTCCGACTCAACCGCGATGTCAGTATGCTCATGGGACTCATCCGGGTCTTCATCATCTGGACCTGCAATTCGCGAACAACCCGATGCTGGCGGCTGATATCCCCGCCAATACCGCTATAGATACCTGCAAGATTGGATTGAATGGCAGCAACATCGATTGCCGATTCGTTCAAGGAACGGATGATCAGATTAAGCTGGGTGTAACGATCCAGTTCCAAGGCATCGAACTCAGCAAAGCTTTTGCCGGCTTTGATACTGGCGATGGATTTATCAAGATGAACAAAGTGCGCGGACAACCGATCGAGCGCTTTAACTTCGAATTTTGTTTCCAGTTCAAGCGCAATGTCTTTCAATCTACGAGTGGTCAGCTCCAGCTCGTTTAAAGCATTTTTGAACAACCCCATATCTTGATCAAATCCGCTCACCCCCATAAGCAACTCATTTGTCAGATTAATCAATACATCGAGTTGCGCTTGATTGATACGGATGGTTCTTACGGTTTCCGCAACAGCCGACTGTGGTGTCTCTTCAACTTCATCCAAACCACTTTCAACCCAGAAATGTTCCTTGACATCTGGGCACTCTGTCATCTCTTCCAGAGGTTGCTCGATGAATTCCTGTTCGATCTCCGATCGTCTGTTGCGATCACTGCTCATGAAGAAATTCGACAAACGACGGTGCATTTCTGCCTGTCTGTCAGCGGTCACCTCATCCGGAGATTCTATCAACAAACCAAGCAGATCAAGCGATTCACCCAAGGTATTGACCATGATGGGATCAAGCCGTTGGGCCTGCTCGTATAACCAATCAAGAAAGTCCTCAACACCATGGGCGTACGCGGCAATCTCATCTAAACCAATGACCGCTGAGGCACCCTTGATTGTATGTACAGCACGCCGAATCCTACGGATTTCCTCTTTATTATCAGGCGACAAAGGGGACTCAGCAACAATCTCCATTTCCAACAGTTGCATCGAATGATGCAACTGTTGGAAATGCTCCTCCGCTTCTTCTAAAAACCCTTCCCGAAGCAGTTGTCTTTCTTCCTCACTGAATAGTTCACCTCGTGCTGACGCGCTGTTGTGTTGATCGCCTGACCATGTGCCTGATGGTTGCACCGGCGATGAGGCGGTCGTCTTCGTTTGTCGACTCTCAATCTCTTCATCGACAGGCAGCCCCCCTTTTTCTTCCTGCGCTTCGCACATGTGGATGCTGAGTTGCTGCAACAGTTGTTCGGCTCTATGGCCATCAAACTTCGCCGGTTCAATGACGAGGATGGCCAACAAATCGAATGTTTCCGATAAAAGGGCCACCATCGGCCGATCTAGAACAACCGCCGATTCGCACAACCAGTCCAAGACTTCTTCAATCAAATGACCATAAGCGGCCAGATCGGACAGTCCGACAACCGCAGCAGCACCTTTGATTGTATGGACGGATCGGCGCACTTTACGAACCATCTCTCGCACATTGCCGGTTATTGGCGTGACATCGGTTGAATGTGCCTCCAAATACTGCATCACCTGATACAGTTCTTCCAAATGTCCCTCTACCTCTGCTCGAAATTCAGCCACTAATTCCACATCCGGCAACGAGTTTTCTGAAAGAATCGACAAGGCAGGGGTCTCGACAAAAAGCTCCTCTTCTCCATCAGGTACGGGTACTTCTCCCCTACCTGGGCCTATTTTGCCAAATGCTTCTTTTGTCTGAGCGAGAAGTTTTTCCGCATCAACAGCTTCACCATGGCGCAGCCCATCACAGTAATGCTCAAAACATTCTACCGTTGTCCGCATGGCGGCAAATGCATCGGAAGAAAGTGCCAGTCTCTCCTCCAGGATCTCTTCAAGCGCAGTTTCCATGCAGCAGGCAATCTGACTCAAGCCACCAATGCCCACCATAGAAGAGGCACCTTTGATGATATGCGCCAGCCGATACAATTCTTCAAGAACACCATTCTTCACTAAGTCTGATTGTAATTCCCCAATCCCTTTCTTGATAATAGGGATATAGGATTGCATTTCTTCAATATACCCTAAGAAGAAATCGTTATCGGCATGGGTCATCAAACCTTCTCCAACAAAAAGAAACGGATTTATGCAAGAACAGTCTTCCTTTGTTTATCGCCATTGCATGATCCGCGACGATCGCCCCAAGCGATCACTGTCAATGATATAGATATTTCTATTATTCACGCTTAAAATTCCTTTCATCAACTCAGCAAGGCCTATCATCTCACCATCCGAATGCAAGTTATGCTCGTTAAGACGATCACGCTTTTCATCGATATTGACCACGCCGATAATCCTGTTGACGACTAGACAAAATTTCAACTCCTGCTGTTTAAAATAAATAAAAGATTGTTGGGTACTCACTCTTCGAGTGTCCTTCATTTCAAAAAGAGTGACGAGATCGATGGCAGAAAGAATTTCTCCTCGAATTTGCACAATTCCTTTGATCCACAAAGGGAGATGAGGCAATGGTGTCACGCTGGGCAGATCGCCGACCTCTTGGATGCCATCAATAGGGAGCGCCATCTCGTGATCGCCGAGGATAAATGCAATATGCGGTGTTCTTTTACGCATATTTCTCGTGGACTGCTCTTTGAGCAATGCCATATCCTGCGCTCGAGCGGTCGCAGTTTCGTAATCGATAGTTTCAAGAAGTGCTTGCAGAGACCTCTCTTCACCGGAAATCTGCCGTTGGGCCATAACACTCACGATTTTGACGGATAGTTTACTTGCAGGGGATCTGTTGGGATCGATAAGCGGCTCAGGAAAGCAGCTTCACCGCGTTGTCGAACAACTCCTGACTGTTAAATGGTTTCGTCATATACACGTCAGCGCCCTGTTTCTTTCCCCAGAATTCGTCACTTTTCTGATTCTTTGATGTGAGCAGGATGACGGGTAGATTTTCCCTCATCGTCTTAATTTTGCGACATGCTTGAAAACCATTGAGTTTCGGCATAATAACGTCCAAAACCACCAACAACGGATTTTCCGTTTCCACCATTGCCACCGCTTCCTCGCCATCGACTGCGGTAACGACCTGATATCCATTCTCTTCAAACGGAGCTCGCATCATATTGAGCTGGGTTGGACTATCGTCTACAACAAGGATCTTTCCCTTTGCCATATCTATTCTCCTTTCTGACTTTCGTTATTTTTTAGGTTATAACTTATTGTTATTATATATGTTTTTTAATCTCGGCAATCATCTTGTCAGGATCAAAGGGTTTAGTGAGATAGGCGGAAGAACCCGCCATTTTCCCTTTCATTTTGCTGATAAATCCATCCTTGCTGGTCAGCATGATGACAGGAATATCTTTAAATTCTTTATTTCCCTTAATAATTGAAAGGATTTTATAGCCATCCATCTTTGGCAAAATAACATCGAGCATGATAAGGTCTGGTCGCTCCTCACTCACTTTGCTCAGGGCTTCCAGACCGTCTGCCGCTTCGACAACCCGATAACCTTGGCGACTGAGAGTGATGGCAATTACCTTTCGGGTCGTCGAACTGTCTTCAACGACAAGGATAACTTTCTGCGTACTGACTCTCGGTTCTTCAATTGCTACCGCGACAGCAGCTTGAACATTATCCTCCATCCAGGCATCACAGGAGGATTCCCATGCCAGATGGTCAAGCAAGAGTTTCAGTTGATTGGCGAACAATAACTTCTCAGGGGCGATCTTCGCTGCTCTATCAAGATACCCGAGGGCTTCCTGATATTTTTTTGTATTCACGCTTAGTAAGCCAAGACAATACAGAGCGATGAGACTTCGAGGAAATTTTTTAAGAATCCGGCTGTAGCGTTCCCTTGCCTGATCAAAATAGCGAATCTTGCCCTCACTTCTTTGGGTCAGGGTACCCTTGGATATTGTCAAACAACCTTGGCAGTAGGGACATATTGTGGTGTTCTTGTTAAGAGGTGCCCAACAAAAATAGCATTTTCGCACGACCTGTTCGGTTAGTTGAGCAGCTACTGCATTAAATTTCAGCAGCTCTTCTTTTACCATTTCGTTATTGGCATCAAGACCATTGGCCATATTCAAAGCTTTTCTCATTATTTCCACATTGCCTTGAATACGAGAATACCAAATCCATCCTTCAGGATTATTTTTATTTATTTTGAGATACTGGACAATATCACCATGAGATTCTTTATACTGCTGCATCTCCGCTTTTTCAATCGCAGAAATAAGCAAGCCAGCACCAGATTGATCAAATGAACTTTTACGCTCATCTTTTACTTTTGAAACTTCGAGTAAAATATTAATAACCGTATTGGTAATTGTTCTTTCTACTTGTCGAAGAGGAAGTATTTCTACTTGCACACCTTCCCATGTTAGAATTTCAACAGCCGCATCAATTCCATTTAATCGATCAAGTTGAGCATTAATTAATTCACCCTGATGGATATCAAGGAGACCGTTGTTGTCCTCTTTACGTATTTCGAGTGTCTGCGACTTTTTCTCCAGGGAAAATATCTGCAAAATATTATCCAAGGAAAAGCCGTCGATCTTCTTGGTCATTATTGCCATTATTTTTTTCCTGGAAGATACCTGTTCATGCCGTCATCCACATACCCTAGAAAGAAACGCTGCTATGTTTGACTTTTAAACCTGCGGATAAACCAAAAGAAGGATCATGACAGATGCCAACCGTCATCTGCGGCACGATGAATTGTTTTGTCAATAAACGCTATTGCCAAAGCAATTTTCATTCCTGAAAAAGAATAACATGAAGAGAGAACCTGCCCAATAGACATGAAAAATTGCAAAAAACCTGAGAACGCTTGAGGCTCAGGCTTTTTATCTTGAGATGGGCTATGGAGAAGATACGAAGAACAGGGAAAAGTGATTGGTTACTTTTGTCGTTATGAATCCGACAAAGGCGTATCACCAATCAAAAATCTGAGAAATTTCGGGATATAATAATATGCTTTGTGATGAAAAACAGAACTAGGACAGGCGTTCGCAGGAATGGAAGGAACATCTCGATTACGAAACTGTATTTCTTCTTACAAAAATCACCAATCAAACTTGTAACTATTTGAAAAACAGAAACAAATTACTAACAATCATTTCGCCAAAGAGCTCATGCATTCGCTGAATGCCCTCCTTGATCCCTTGACGTTGTTTGTCACTCGCTGCCACTATTTGTCAGCCTGCTCCGCCTCCATCAACATCTGCTCGACCACGCCGAGACCGCCAAACCAAAAAGCGGGATCATTGAGATCAATTCCAAAAGGCCGCAGGAGTTCATAGGGC
Source organism: Desulfobulbus propionicus DSM 2032 (assembly GCF_000186885.1). Lineage (GTDB taxonomy): Bacteria > Desulfobacterota > Desulfobulbia > Desulfobulbales > Desulfobulbaceae > Desulfobulbus > Desulfobulbus propionicus. Next base: position 2,692,417 of record NC_014972.1, read on the forward strand.
GAACGGCTGCCCCCAGCCCGAAGCAACATCAGGTACTGATCGACAAAATTCGGGCCTTCCTCGATAAAGCGGCCATACAGGGCCAACACCAAGAGCTCGCCGAAGGCATAGGCGTAGACATAGCCGGGAGTGCCAAGAAAATGGGAAATATATGCCCACCAGATGGCATAATCGTCGCGCAGGGTGAGCGAATCGCCAAACATGGGTCGTTGTGTTTCCAACCAAAAAGTGGAGAGTTGCTCGGCCGATAACTCGCCGTGCCGTCGTCCTCCATGCATCGCCGCCTCAAAACGATTCATGGCCACTTGCCGGAATACGGTGGCAAAGATCGACTCCAGTTTTTGACAAATGAATGCACGACGAGCAGCAGGGGTGGACATGATCCGTATCTGGGCCTTAAAAACCAGCAATTCGGCAAAGACCGAGGCGGTTTCGGCCAGCACGAGCGGCGTATCGCTATTGTAGAATCCCTGTTCAGCGGCCAGATACTGATGCACCCCATGACCGAGCTCATGGGCGACGGTGGAGACATCTCGGATGTTCCCTGTGTAGTTGACCAAAATATACGGATGGGCTTCCGGGACGCAGGGATGGGAAAAGGCACCGCCCCGCTTGCCCTGGAGAACAGGTGCGTGAATCCAGTTGTCGGTGAAAAATTGCTTGGCAATATTTGCCATCACTGGTGAAAAATCGGCAAAGGATTCGAGAACGATCTGCCGGCACTGGTTCCAAGGTATGGCTGCCTCCTCGCCTCCAGGTACCGGAGCGTAACGATCGTAATCGTAGAGTTCCTCGCAGCCGAGCAGATCTTTCTTCAGGCGATAATACCGGTGGACAATGTCGTAGCGACTGGTCACGGCCGTCACCAATGTTTCGACCGTCTGTCTTTCCAGCTCGTTGGCCAGATTGATGGCGCTGTCCCAGGAGGGATAGCGGCGGAGTCGGTCGTCAATCATCTTTTCCGCCGCCAAGGTGTTAAAAATATGGGTGAGGAGATGCAAATTGGCCCGAAGCCCCTCGGTCAATTCCGCGGCACCGTTTTTCCGTACCTCGCGGTCTGGATGATAAAGATCGTTCAACACTTCTTCTTCGGTCCGACCTCGCGCGCCGAAGCGTAGTTGTCCCAGCAATTTTTCAAAAAGTACATTCCAGGCGCTTCGCCCCACGGGCCTTAGCTCCTGGAGCAACTCCTCTTCCTTGCTGCTGAGCTGATACGGAGCAAACTGCCTGAGTGTCCGCAAATAATGGGCGTAGCGGTGCAATTCCGGCTGCTGCAGATGTTGCTCCACCCTGTACGCATCAAGCCTGTTCCATTCCAACCGGAAAAAGACCGTCAATGTGCCGACCGCCGCCTCCAGTTCCTCGACCTGCTGCAGGAGTGCCGAAGCGGCGGCGTCACCTGTCTGGGTGATGAAACGCAGAAAAGCAAAGGCTTCCAGCCGAGCCAACAGGGTGTCGATGGCTTCCAGCCGTTCGACCACTGTCTTGATCGTTGCCGTGTCCAGGTCTTTGATCTTGCCCGCTGTCTCGGTGGACAAGCTCTCGGCCATCTGTCGGCAATGACGCATATCGCACTCGATGGTAGGTCCAGCCTCGCCTGGATAGAGCGCGGCTAAATCCCACAATACCTCAGTAGTGCCCAGTTGTTGGTTGAGTTCGATAGTCATGGTATGCCGTGTCGATTACACAGAAAAGAAGAGTGTATCCTGCATGCCGGCTCCCACCGCCCAACAGGCAAGACCAACGGAAAAAATCTCAGCGGGCAGCCAGCAGGCGCACGATCACCTCAACAATCCAGCAATAAACGGTCCGACCGCCGCTGGGCCTTGGGAGTCAACCAGTTTGATGGTCGCCGTGCCGATCACCGCCATGTCGGCCTTACCGGTGAGCATGTCCACATCTTCACGGTTGCTGATCCCAAACCCCACCGCCAAGGGAAGGTCGGTGGCTCGACGACAACGAGCCAGGTATTGGTCGAGGCCATGGTCAAAAGTGGTTTGTTGTCCAGTGACACCACGACGGGCCACGCAGTAGACAAATCCTGCGCCCTGAGCCGCGACCGCTCGCATCCGATCATCACTGGAAGTAGGAGTAAAAAACTGGATGGGCGCCAATCCCAAGCGTTTGCTGGCGGCCAAATAGGACTGCCCCTCTTCCGGCGGCAGATCGGGAACAATGGTCCCACAGAAACCAATATCCCGGGTTCTCTGGAGAAAGGTTTCCTCGCCATGCTTGAAGATGATGTTGTAGTAGGTCATGAAGAGAAACTTGACGTCGGGATAGGCCAAAGCCATCTCCTGACCAAAACGCAAACAGGCCTCCACGCTAATCCCCTGATCCAGGCTCTGCTGGCTGGCCCGGAGGATCACTGGGCCGTCGGCAATGGGTTCGGAAAAAGGGATCTGCAGTTCAATGCAATCCACCCCGTTCGCCGCCATCTGATCGATGACCGCACGGTTGATCTCCAACGAGGGGTACCCGAGCACCAGATGGGTCATCAGCAGGATTGGTTTTCCTTGCAGGCGTTTTTTCAGTTCTTGTTGTAAATCCACGCTCACATCGCACCTCTATCGACACGGCCCGAAACCAATATGGAACCTCGGGCCAGAAACGCTGTTATTTATATGCCTCGGCCCGTTTGACAATGAACTCTTTCCACGAAGGATCGTCAAAGGCATGGGCGATGGTGAAAATGTCCTTGTCACCGCGGCCGGACATGTTGATGATGATTGCCTGATCAGGACGCATGGCCGGTGCCTCCTTGATGGCTTGGACAAAGGCATGCGAAGATTCCATGGCCGGAATAATGCCCTCGATACGCATGGTCAGACTGAGGGCATCGATTACTTCTTGATCGGTGGCCGATGCAAACCGTACCCTCCCCTTTTCACCAAGATCTGCCAATATAGGTGAAATACCCACATAATCAAGTCCTGCGGCGATGGAATGGGTGTCGCGCATCTGCCCCTCGGGACTCTGGAGAAACATGGTCTTGTACCCTTGAGCCACCCCTGGGCTGGCATCGCTGCCCGCGACCATGCGCGCGGCATGCTTGCCGGTGGCTATGCCTTGCCCTCCGGCCTCGACCCCTACCAGTTCCACACCCGGTTCAGCAAGAAACCCCTGGAAGATACCCATGGCATTTGAACCGCCGCCCACACAGGCGTAAACGCGATCCGGCAGGCGACCATGCTGGGCCAGAATTTGTCGATGAGCTTCCTGGCCAATGATCGACTGAAACCAGGCCACCATCTCCGGGAAAGGATGCGGCCCGCAGACCGTGCCGATGACGTAATGGGTGTCATCCATGGAGGTGACCCAATCACGAAAGGCCTCGTTCATGGCGTCCTTGAGGGTGCGGGAACCATCGACGACCGGCACCACGGTGGCGCCAAGCTTTTCCATCCAGAAGACATTCGGCCTTTGGCGGGCAACATCCTCCTCTCCCATATAGATCGTGCACGAAAAACCGAACTTGGCCGCCATGGTGGCCGTGGCCATCCCGTGTTGCCCGGCGCCTGTTTCGGCAATGACCCGCTTCTTGCCCATGCGCTTGACCAAAAGCCCCTGCCCCATGACGTTGTTGGCTTTGTGGGCTCCGGTATGATTGAGATCCTCACGCTTGATATAGATCTTCGCACCGCCGAGATGACGGGTTAGATTCTCGGCGAAGGTCAAAGGAGTTGGTCGGCAGGAATAATTGCTCATCAACTCCACATATTCTTGCCAAAACAACGCATCGTTCCGGGCAGCTTCGTAGGCTCGGTTGAGATCGGCAAAGGTTGCCTGAAGGACTTCCGGGATGAAAGCCCCGCCCCACTGTCCATAATATCCTATTTTCATTATATTTGTTTCCACTTAATAATACTCTTGCGCCGTGATGAAGGCGTAACGTTGTCTTCCCTGTTTTCAAGAAGAACGGTCGTGTTGTAGCACGTAGCCCCCTTGTCTTCAGCTCTTTTCTCGGATTGGCAAACGAATTCTTCAAAACGAATGCCGTCGGCAGGCAAGAGCGAAATCTTCGGGATAGTGACCAAGAATGTATCGGCCTTGAGCTTCGCTGAAGGCACCCATCGACCAGGGCAGCTTGGGCAAGAAAGCATACAGAAGGCGCTGACCGTTCTCGACGCCGAACCGCTTACTGTATTCAATGGAGGTGACCATCGTTGCCCCGAGTCGAGCCAATATCTGTTGGGCCTTGAGGATCCCCCTGTCGAGAGAGCGTCGCACCGAGGTTTCCGCCTCGAGCACGTTGCCCACCGGACCACGAATATGGTCGGCAATCACCATCAGCTGCAATTCCCACTGCGACACCTGCGCCTTGGGTACGAAGAGCATGACGTTTGCATCCTGCCAAACCACCAGCGATCGCTCGCCCCGCCCCTCGTCTGTTCGGGTATTGCCGGCGATGGCTTTCAGATAGTCGCTGAAAAAATCGGACTGATATTCCTGCCGATACCGCTCAATTCCCTCGGCCACCAGATCACCGCAGCAATAGGCAGGGAACTGGCCGCCATCGGTGGCTGTCACCCATTGCGGAACCAGGGCGTATTGTTGATGAATCATCTGGTGGGAGGCATGCAGCCGATAGCCTGAACCGGAAAAATCATACCCGAAATTCCACCCCCACAGGGTGGCCAACGCCTCTAGCCTCTGCTTCTCACCGGATACGGTCCGCATGAGCGTTTGCCGCAGGGCCTCCAATTCCTCGATCGTCATTTGCCGTCTTTCGTTAGGGGGAGCCAACTGCAGTTTTTCAGCCACCGTATGATAGATCCGCTGATAATATAGGTGGCGCAACCCTTCCATGTCGGCGTCGGAAAGGTCGGCGATTCGATAACGGATGCAGGTATGGGCAAAATTAGCGGCATAATGTCCCCAGGGGATATAGGAGTTGCCCCGCAGGTACTCAAAAATTTCGGTTTCTCCCCGGCGAAAATCACCGACGATTTCACTGCCCCCCTGTACACCAGGGCGAAGCACCATGATTTCTTTGTAGTGATCGGGCAAAAAAGGATTGTTGGCGACGGTTTCAAAGAGTTCGAAATCATCGATGAGCGCCTGGGGGCGACCATTCCGCTCCCTGTATTGAAGCCCAATGGCCTTGCCACGGTCATCATGGACCATGCGGCAGCAGGACTCAGCCAACCAAATCAATTCCTCGGCGTCCGTGGATGTGGCGGCCAATTGGTATCGGAGCGGCAGGGGCATGTGGTTGATGATTGCACGGATGGCGTCGGGTGAACAATGGGAACCCAGGAATGCCCGCATGCTGACAGGTTCAGCCGGAGGAATGGTGATTAATCCGGGATCGGCGGCTCGCTGATTCGCCCATCCGGAGTCAATATAGGTGCAACCGCGAAACGGCAGCGGATTGGGAATCTCGTAAACGGCGCGGGCCCGTTCAACAATCACGTCGCCTTCAGGGAAATTGTCTCGATTCTCAACGGCAACCGCCTCGGGTAAAAACCCGAGCGTGCAGAAACAATCCGATTGCCGCAGGTTGGCGACTCGGTACGAAGGGCTGTGCTTGCCAACCCAAAAACGTCCTTCAGGGGTAACAGATGTGCGCAACATGTACTCTCTTCAATCGTGGCCAGCATGTCGTGTCGTGCCTGTGGCCCTTTCCCAGGATTCACTTGTCTCAGACTGGCATTTACAGCATAATAGAGGACAATCAGATCGATATACGTATCACTTGCCTTGCTTTTTGTAAATTGTTTCAGGAGCTTTCCATGGGCTTCCCTAAAATCAGTTTCCGCGTTTGCGAAACCAGACATTGCCCCATGTTTTTCTACGGGGACGTTTTCCAACTATCCGGCATCGCCATTAGCATGGAAAGCAACGGAGAGAGTTCCTTCATCAGCACCACCATGGTGCATTCCCCCCCTAACCGGGGGACATGCAAAATTCTCAACGCGGACCTGACAAAAATCATCATCGAATATGAACGAGCGGACCAAATCCCTGATTGCATGATTTCCTGCAGCGGCTGCACCGGCTCGCTCCGGGTTGAACATTTCCGCCACACCCGCCGCGAACAAGAAGTAGGGGCGATCGATGACCAAGTGAGCGGGATGCTCCACCTCCTGAGCGATTTTCCCTTTTTTCGCAATATCGATCACAATGGCTTGAACAGTGTCGTGCAGCATTTCAAGCGGATCTCATACAGGAAAAGCGATATCATTCTCCGCAAGGGAGACCCCGGCGGCGCCTTTTTCATCGTTGTGACCGGCCAGGTCGATATTCTCAACGATGCCGGCATCCCCATCTCCACGCTCAAGGCAGGGGAAGTGTTCGGTGAAATGAGCCTCATTTGCGAAGAGAATGTCGGTGCCACCGTCCAGGCCAGCAGCGATTGCCAGCTTCTCCGTGCCAGTCATCACCACTTTAAATCGATATTACAGAAATACCCTACCCTGCAGACGTATTTCACGCGACTGCTTGCCAAACGACTGACCGACGCCAACAAAATCCGTTCCGATGATTACGCATCGGGGATGATCGGCAAGTTGGAGGAAATTCCGCCTGAGGCATTGTTCCAAACGCTGAATGCCAACCACAAAACTGGCATCCTCACCATCACACAACTCCAGAAGGGTACTGCTCGTTTTTCCCTCCGCCAAGGGGCATTGATCAAGGCCACCTATGGCGGAGTCAAGGGCGAAACCGCTTTTTATGAAGTGCTACGGGAAAAAACAGGCCGGTTCAGATTCACCCCCGGTCTTCCTCCCGAGGATTTTGATGTCCCTGAAATTGGGTATTTCATGAAACTGCTCATGGAGGGCCTTCAGCGGATCGATGAACGCGGACCTTCGAGGGTACACTGAGGTTTTTCAGTATTTTTCGATCCCCGTGTAACGCGCCCTCCCTTTTCGGGAACAGTTCTCCTGTCCTTACCGCAGGACGTTTCCTTCAACAAGGACCTTCCCGGTCCATCCCTTGCTCCTTGCGTGCAACACGCGACACGGGTCAGGCACCTGACCGTTCACACCCAGAGCCTCTCGCACAACGCCATTGTGCACTCTATGCAAGCACGACTGCACAGCAAATCATGCCCGACATATCAGGCCCCTTATTTTTCCAAGATATCAACACGGTCTCACAAAGCCCCACCAAACACCCCGACGAACCCATTATAACACACGACCATTTCGCACATTCAGCATAATTTTAATTTTAATCACATTTTCGTTGTCGGAAAACCGGACAAGAACGCGCGGGGTTTTTTTGCTTGACAGAACAGACAACACATAGTTAATGAATGACCGTTCAGTTTGAAAAATATTCAATACTGAGCAAGGTTTCATTGTCGTATCAACAGTTTCACTCTTTTTAACTCTCATTCAGGAAAGGTAATTATGTCGTGGTTCATTCAAACTTGTCGATCATCGTTGGGCAAAAAGTACATCATGGCTTTTACTGGGTTTATGTTGGGCGGGTTCCTGCTCGTTCACACCATAGGCAACAGTACAATTTTCTGGGGGAGAAGCGCGTTTAATGCCTACGCGCATCATCTTCATTCTTTAGGCATTTTTGTACCAATTTTTGAAATTGGCCTGTATTCGATTTTCTTCCTGCATGTCATCACCGGCATTATCCTGTTTTTGGAAAATCGCAAAGCCAGAGGCGGCAAATATGCGGTTGAAACCAGTGCCGGTGGACGTACGCTTGGCTCCAAGACCATGCCCTACACTGGTGTGGCTATTTTTGTTTTCATCCTCATCCATCTGGCAAATTTCCACTTTGTCGAGAAAACCGAGGTGAAGACCATCTCTGACTTTGTCACCGAAGTCCTGAACAACCCGTTTTTCACCCTTATTTACGGAGCAGGTATCTGCCTCCTCTTCATCCATATCAGCCACGGTTTCTGGTCACTGCTCCAGACCTTTGGCATCAGCCATCCGAAATATGATTATCCGTTGCGTGTGATTACCTGGGCACTTGCGGGCATCATGGGCGGCGTCTTTTTGTTGATCACCTTCTTGATGGTCATCTCCCGGAATCAATTGCTCTAATTCAGTACATTTGACAGAGAGGACAGAAGGTTCCCCGAGAGCCATGAACTTGATGAGGAATCTTCCCAACAAGCCTTATCCCCACTTAACCACAGCAAAAAGAAACGACTATGCAGCTTGACGCAAAGATACCTGAAGGACCGATAGCCGAAAAATGGGACAAATGCCGTTTTTCCAATAAACTCGTTAACCCTGCCAACAAACGCAAATACGAAGTTATTATCGTAGGAACCGGTCTGGCGGGCGCATCCGCCGCCGCGACGCTCGGCGAACTGGGCTACAATGTCAAATCGTTCTGCATCCAGGATAGCCCCCGGCGCGCTCATTCCATCGCAGCCCAAGGTGGCATCAATGCCGCCAAGAACTATCAGGGTGATGGCGACTCGATTTTCCGTCTGTTCTATGACACGGTCAAGGGTGGCGACTTCCGCGCTCGCGAGGCCAACGTCTATCGCCTGGCTCAAGTATCCAACAACATTATTGACCAGTGCGTGGCCCAAGGCGTGCCCTTTGCCCGTGAATACGGTGGAACATTGGCCAACCGCTCTTTTGGTGGTGCCCAGGTTTCCCGTACCTTCTATGCCCGTGGTCAGACGGGGCAGCAGTTGCTCCTTGGCGCCTACACCGCCATGATGCGTCAGGTCGCCACCGGCAAGGTAAAAATGTATACCCGTCGTGAAATGATGGATCTGGTTGTTGTTGACGGCGTTGCCAAGGGCATCATCGTTCGCAATCTGGTGACTGGCGAGATCGAGAAGTACTCGGCCCATGCGGTGGTGCTCGCCACCGGCGGATACGGCAATGTGTACTTCCTGTCCACCAACGCCATGGCCTCCAACGTCACCGCCGCTTACCGTTCCTATAAACGTGGTGCTGGTTTCGCTAATCCTTGCTTTGTCCAGATTCACCCGACGTGTATTCCGGTCCATGGTGAGTTCCAGTCCAAATTGACCCTGATGAGCGAGAGTTTGCGCAACGATGGCCGGGTATGGGTTCCCAAGGCCAAAGGCGACAAACGGCACCCCAACGACATCCCTGAGGATGAACGTGATTACTACCTCGAGCGGAAATATCCGTCATTCGGTAACCTCGTTCCCCGCGACGTTGCCTCTCGTAACGCCAAGCAGGCTTGCGACGAAGGCCATGGTATCGGTGAGACCGGATTGGGTGTGTACCTTGATTTTGCCGATGCCATCAAGCGCGACGGTCTGGATGTGGTCATGAGAAAGTATGGAAACCTGTTCCATATGTACCAGAAAATCACTGACAGCGATCCGACCAAAGAGCCGATGCAAATTTATCCGGCTATTCACTATACCATGGGCGGTCTCTGGGTCGACTATCACCTGATGACCACTGTCCCAGGTCTGTACGCCACCGGTGAGTGTAACTTCTCCGACCATGGAGCTAACCGCTTGGGTGCTTCCGCACTGATGCAAGGCTTGGCTGACGGGTATTTCGTCCTGCCCTACACGATCGGTAACTATCTAGCCACCGTTCCGCCGGTTCCGACCAATACCAACGATCCGGCCTTTGAGGCGGCGGCTAACGAAGTGAAAGATCAGATCGCCAAGCTTCTGAAAAATACCAAGAGCGGTAAAGGTGGGCAGACCGTTGATCATTACCATAAAGAACTGGGTAAGATCATGTGGGATTACTGCGGCATGGCTCGGAAAAAGGAAGGTCTTGAGTATGCCCTGAAGAGAATTCCCGAGATCCGCGCTGAATTCTGGGAGAACGTGGTTGTCCCCGGATCCGGTCAGGAACTCAACCAATCCCTGGAGCGTGCCGGTCGTGTCGCTGATTTCCTCGAGTTCGGCGAACTTTTGGTGCGCGATGCACTCCAACGCGAGGAATCCTGCGGCGGTCACTTCAGAGAAGAAAGCCAGACAGAGGAAAACGAAGCCAAACGTGACGATGCAAACTTCAGCTATGTAGCCGTTTGGGAGTACAAAGGACAAGGAACAGCCCCGGCGTTGCATAAAGAGCCGCTGACCTTTGAGTACGTCACTCCTTCACAGCGTAGCTACAAGTAATGTAGATCTGTACACTTGTATAAACAGTTTCATCACTGAAGTCTAAAATACAACGCAGAAGAAAGCTCATGTCATCGAAAACGATCAATATAATAGTAAAAATTTGGCGACAGAATGGTCCTCTGGCTCAAGGCGCTTTTGAGGAACATGCTCTCAAGGACATCAGCACCGACAGCTCCTTCCTGGAAATGATCGACGTGCTCAACGAATGGCTGACCATCAAAGGTCTGGAACCCATCGCCTTTGACCACGACTGCCGTGAGGGTATTTGCGGTATGTGCGGTGCGGTGGTCAATGGTACGGCTCACGGCCCTGACAAGGAAACCACCCTGTGCCAGCTGCACATGCGCCGCTTTAAAAACGGCGACACCATTGTCATCGAACCCTTCCGCTCTCAGGGGTTCCCGATTGTCAAGGATCTGATCGTCGACCGCTCCGCCCTGGATCGGATTATTGCCGCTGGCGGCTATGTCTCGGTCAATACCGGCTCCCCCCAGGACGGCAACACCATTCTTATCCCGCAGCACGTGGCCGAGCAAGCCATGGATGCCGCAGCCTGCATTGGCTGCGGCGCCTGCGCAGCGGCATGTCCCAACGGAACCCCGATGCTCTTCCTCGGTGCAAAAGTTTCTCAGTTTGCCCTTCTGCCCCAAGGACAACTGGAAGCCAAAAAGCGGGCCATCAACATGGTTATGCAGATGGACAAGGAAGGTTTCGGTAACTGCGGCAACGAGCGCGAGTGTGAAAATGTTTGCCCGAAAGGTATCACCATCCGCAATATTGCTCGCTTGAACAGAGAATTTCTCAAGGCATCGTTCACCATTGATCACTGATCACCGAGCCGGCAAACGAGAGACCTCTCTACCTAACTGACTCAGGAAAAAGGAGATACCGCTCAGCGGTATCTCCTTTTTTTTTCTTCACCCAGTGTGCGTCTTATCCCCCCGAGCAAGTTCGCTCTTTGCCTCTGTGACGCTCTTGTTCACGGCAAGGAAAATGATCCAACAACTTCCCCAGTCAGTCCTTCGCCCCCTCTCTGTGTTATTCTTCAAATTGCTCTTCAGCGGGAATCGTGCCTTGCATTCCAATCCCCGTGCGGTTTACTATCGCATTACTTTTTGAAAGCGACACCCTTCCCTGAGTTCTTGCGGCAGGTTCATGAAATCAATCCCTCGTATCAACTATTTCATAGCCCTATCAGTCTACCTGGTGGTCATTGCATGGAACATTTGGTGGACCTTTACGTGGCTCTATCATCAACGATTGCAGGATTTGGCCGAGGAAGGAGCCAGTCGACTCGAACTCTACATGACCTATCTCCAGGGCGTTCTCGAAAAATACGAACATCTGCCGGAACTCCTGGCCAATGACCGTATTTTGATCGACTTGCTCAATGGGCATCTCGGTGCCAACGAAATCGACTTTCTCAATCAATACCTTGAAAAGATCAACCGCATCAGCCATGCCTCGGACACCTACCTCATGAACAGCGAAGGATTAACCATCGCTGCCAGCAATTGGCAGGAACCCGCCCCCTTTGTCGGACAAAATTTCAGCTACCGCCCATACTTTCAACAAGCGATGCAAGGCCGGCTCGGCAAATATTTTGCGCTAGGCAACACCTCGAGCGTACGGGGGTACTATTTTGCCTATCCTGTCCGCCACAAGGAAAAAATTCTTGGTGTCTTGAGCATTAAAATCAACATCGATACCGTGGAACACAACTGGGGGCGGGAAGAACAAACCTTTCTTGTCACCGATCCCGATGGAGTCATCTTTTTATCAACCAACCAGAACTGGCGGTTCCGAACGCTTGCCCCACTCACCGAGTCCGCTCATCAACGGATTACCGACAGCCGCAGGTATCCGAATGCCTCCTTGACCGCCTTGAAAATGTTCACCGAGGAAAGCAACGATTCAGGCAGGATTATTCAACTCAGCACCTCGCCCCACGAAAAGACGCGGGAATACCTGCTCCAGACCAAAACCATGGAACAAGCGGGATGGAATGTTCATATTTTCACCGACACCTGGAGAGTAGAGCGTTTTGTCTTTTTTGTCTTCATAGCAATGAATGCGGTGCTCGCCCTCAGCGTTTTGCTGAGTCTGCTCTTCAAACAACGACGTCAGCGGATCAATGACCTCAAATGTTTTGAAGAGCAATCGCGGAAGGTACTGCAAGAGGCCAATGAACGACTTGAAACCAGAGTCACTGAACGCACTCAAGAATTGACGGAGGCCAACACCATGCTCCGCAAGGAGATTGAAGATCGCAAACGGATGGAAATCGCTCTGCGAAACACCCGGTCAGAACTCACCCATGCAGCAAAAATGGCCGCTCTTGGTCAAATGTCCGCGGGAATTAGCCATGAATTGAACCAACCGCTTGCCGCCATCCGTAGTTATTCCGACAATGGCCGTCTTTTTTTGGAGAAAGGACGGTTTGATGAAGCGATGTGGAACCTCGAACAGATCAGCGAGCTCACCGAGCGTATGGCCCAGATTGGCGTGCAGTTGCGACAATTTTCCCGTAAATCCAGCGGGCAGCTCAGCAAAGTCCCATTGCATGGAGTGATTGATGGTGCGCTGGAAATTCTTAATCCGATCCTTCGGAAATCCGATGTGTGGGTCAAGGTGGTCATTGACCCCCCTGAGCTCGATGTCCGTGCCAACCACGTTTTGTTGCAACAGGTCATCGTCAATTTGGTCAGCAATGCACTCCATGCGGTCGAAGGAATGCCGCACCAGGAAATCAAGATCCGAGGCTACCGCCAGGAAGGCAAGGTGTTGCTGAGCGTTGCCGACAGCGGGCCAGGCATTTCACCCGAACATCTACCCCACATTTTCGAGCCGTTCTACACCACCAAACAAAGCGGTCAGGGATTGGGACTCGGTTTGACCATCACCGAACGGATTCTCCATGAAATGAACGGCGCAATTCGAGTCATGGAAAATAACGGCGGGGCGAAATTCGTGTGTACTCTTGAGGAAGCATAACCAGACGCGATATGAACGTAAGCAACCAAGTTCTATTTATTGACGATGAAAGGCACATCCGCCAGGCCAACATGCAGACGCTTGAACTGGCTGATCTGGAAGTCCTGTGCTTCGAGGACGCGGAAAGTGCCTTGCCGCATCTTTCCATGGACTGGCCGGGGGTTGTGATTTGCGACATCCGCTTGCCGGCCATGAACGGTTTGGAATTTCTCCTGCAAACGCAAAAAATCGACCGGGATCTACCGGTGATCCTGATCACCGGTCATGGCGACATCTCCACCGCTGTCCAGGCCATGCGCGACGGAGCCTACGACTTCATCGAAAAACCCTATTCCGCTGAACGTCTGGTCAAAACTGTCCAACGCGCTTTGGAAAAAAGAGCGCTTACCCTGGAAAACCGGGTTCTGCGCCAGGAACTTGAAGCACACAGCGCCCCAGGACCGCGAATCATCGGCAAGACACCGGCCATGGTGCAGCTGCGGGCCACCATTGCCCGGGTCGCCGACACCGGTGCGGATATTCTGATAGTCGGGGAAACCGGCACCGGCAAGGAACTGGTCGCCCGTTCCCTGCATGAACACAGCCAACGCCGGACCAAGAATTTTGTGGCGGTCAACTGCGGCGCCGTTCCTGAAAGCATTATTGAAAGCGAGCTGTTCGGGCATGAGGCAGGCGCATTCACCGATGCCAAGAAAACCAGGATCGGCAAATTCGAGTACGCGGATGGCGGCACTCTGTTCCTTGACGAGATCGAGTCCATGCCGCTGCGCACGCAGGTCCACCTGTTGCGAGTTCTTCAGGAGCGGGTGCTCGAACGGCTTGGCTCCAATACCCTGATTCCCCTCGACGTGCGGGTGGTGGCCGCTTCCAAGATAGACCTCTTCCTGGCGGCTGAAGCAGGACAGTTTCGTGAGGATCTGTACTACCGGCTCAACGTGGTTTGCTTGAAAATTCCACCCCTCCGCGCCCGTTTGGAGGACATCCCCCTCCTCTTTCATCATTTTCTCCTGGTCGCCGGCCATCGCTACCAGCAGGAGGCACCTCTCCCCACGTCCTCGCAGATGAATGCCCTGATGGCCTATAACTGGCCGGGCAACGTGCGGGAACTGCGGAATCTCGCCGAACGGTATGTGCTGCTGGGTAGTCAATATGGCTGGTCCCTTGACCAGCTGTTGTCGGGAACGGAAACGAAGCAGGAATACAGCCTCGCCAGACAGGTTGATGGCTTTGAACGCGGCTTAATCGAACAGGCCTTGCTGGCCAGCAACGGCAGTATCAAGGATGTCATGGATGCCCTGGCCATTCCGCGCAAGACACTCTACGACAAGATGCGTAAATATGGCCTCGACAAGCGTGATTACAAGTAGCGGCACGCGGGCCGCGCCCAGCGCTGACCCGCCGCCGCATTGATTCAATGATTGCCCCGGCGGCGATGAGCGGCGCAAAAATTCACTGCCTGCTGGGGCAAAGAAGGCACACATGCTTCCTCGCCCCAGCAGCACAACATGTCACATCATCCCGAGCACCTTCGGCAGCCAGATCGACAGCGGCGGCCAATAGGTGACAATGACGAGGAACACGAGCATGGTCAGCAACCAGGGCCAGACCGCGACCGTCAACTCCGTGATCCCCATCTTGGTGATGCCCGAGGCCACGTAGAGATTCAAACCGACAGGCGGATGGCACATGCCGACCTCCATGTTGACCGTCATCATGATGCCGAAATGCACCGGGTCGATCCCCAACTGCATCGAAACCGGGAAGAGAATGGGCGCGAAGATCAGCATGATCGACGAGGGCTCCATGAAGTTGCCCGCGGCCAGGAGTAGGATGTTGACCGCAAAAAGGAAGGCGATCTGCCCCAACCCCTTGTCGAGCAGCCAACCGGCCAGGAGCTGCGGAATGTTCTCGTTGGCCAGGATAAAGGAGAACATGACGGCGTTGGTGATGATATAGAGCAACATTGCCGACATGTTGGCCGAATTGAGCAGCACCTTGGGCACATCTTTCATCCCCAGGTCCTTGTAAATGAACACGGCCACGATACAGGAGTAGACCGCGCTCATCGCCGCCGCTTCCGTCGGGGTGAATATACCGCTGTAGATACCGCCCATGACTACGACGATCAGCATCAATCCCCACACAGACTCGCGAAAGGTCCGCAGTCGTTCGCCCCAGCTGGCCTTGGGCTGGCGCGGAAAGTTGAACTTCCTCGCCCGGTACCAGGTCAGGATGCCGAGCATCGAAGCCAGCATGATGCCGGGAATGACGCCGGCCATGAACAAGGCGCCCACCGAGGTGTTGGTGGCCACCGAGTACATGACCATGACGATGGACGGCGGGATGAGGATGCCCAGCGCTCCCGAGGTCGTGATGACACCGGCGCCAAACTGTTTGGGAAATCCGGCCTTGAGCATCCCTGGCAGCAGAATGGAGCCGATGGCCACCACCGTGGCAGGCGAAGAGCCGGAGACCGCGGCGAACAGGGCACAGGCCACAACGCCCGAAAGGGCGAGCCCGCCGTGCCAATGGCCCACCAGGGAGGTGGCAAAATTGATCATCCGCCGCGCCACTCCGCCATGGGTGAGAAAATTGCCGGCGAGAATGAAGAAGGGGATCGCCATGATCTCGAATTTCTCGATACCGGTGAACAGTTTGAGGGCGACCGACTCCAGCGGGACCTGGGTCATGGTAAAGAGAAAAGTCAGTACCGTCAGACCCAACGAAATGGAAATGGGCATGCCTGTCAGCATCAAAGCAAGCAGGATACCGAAAATTATGGCAGCGCTCATTGTGCATCCTCCTTGCCGTGGGTGGCCTTGGAGCCGCCTTCACCTTTCTCATCCTGAAGGACAACCCGCAGCTCCAGCCGCTTACCCTCCAACGGTTTCTGCTCTTCCTCAATACCGTCCACATGCCCGTGGTCGTGGTGCGGCAGCTCACCGGTCCTGATGAAACTGACCATGACCTGCAGGAAGCGGAAACACATCAGCGCCGACCCAAAAGGTACCGCGCTGTAGACCACCCAAGTCGGCCATTCGAGGTCCGGGGTGGTCGGGCCTTCCGGCAGGCTGCCGGTTTCCAAGCCAAGCAGGTTGAAGACGGCATAGTGCATGCCGTTGTCCCAGATGAAGGTTCCGCCCAGCACCGTGACGATGGAGGTGAACAAGGCACCGGCGAACAAGCCGAAGACGATGAACTTGCCCCGGGTCGACCGTTCCATCTGATTGATGAGCACATCGACCCCCACATGGATGCCGGTCCGGACACCGTAGGCGGCGCCGAACTTGGCCATCCACACGAACATGATGATGCACAGCTCCTGGGCCCAGCCGAAATTGAGCCCCAGCAGCCAGTCCTGCACCACTGGAATGGGCCAGCCAGCGACATAGCGGTGCGCCACGGCAAGAAAGATGATCAGGGTCGCCCCTCCCATGAGGAAGGTAATGAGCCATTCCTCAAGGTGATTTAAGAATTTCATTGATCCCGTGTCCTTCAAAACGATGGGAGGCGGAGGACATTCGCCCTCCGCCTCGAAATTTCATATCTTTCCGTCAAGCCCTATTTGGTGAACCCAACCGCCTTCTGGACGGCATCAACGGTCTCCTTGCCGATTCGGCTGGCCATTTTATCGTGCACCGGAACCAGCACCTTCTTGAAGGCTGCGCGCTCTTCCGGAGTCAACACGGTCACTTCGGTCTTGCCTGAAGCCTTGACCGACTCAAGATCCTTGTCGTTGGATTCCTTGGCGATCTTGTTGGCATACACGGTCGCCTCATTCATCGCTGTCTCCAACTGGCTGCGAATATCGGCCGGCAACTCTTCCCAGAATTTCTTGTTGACGATCACCGCGTATCCCAGATAACCGTGGTCGGTGATGGTCATATACTTCTGCACTTCGTGCATTTTCTGGGTGTAAAAATTGGAGATCGGGTTCTCGGTGCCATCGACAACCCCAGTCTGGAGGGCCTGATAGACCTCGGAAAAGGGCATAACCTGCGGAATCGCCTTCAAGGCACGCATCTGCTCTTCAAGCACCTTGGAGGACTGGATGCGGAGCTTTTTACCTTTCAGATCCCCGGGGGTTTTGATGGGGGTATTGGCGGAAAACGATTTAAACCCATTGTCCCAGTAGGCCAGTCCCTTGATCCCCTTGGGTTCCAGCTTGTCCAGCAACTGCCGGCCAACCGGACCGGTGGTGACCTTGTGGAGATCCTCGTACCCATTGAAGATAAAGGGCAGATCAAAAACCTCGAAATCCTTCACGCCCAAGGGGCCGAATTTAGCCAACGAAGGAGCCAACATCTGGACGGCGCCGAGTTGCAGGGCCTCCATCTCCTCTTTGTCTTTGTACAACTGACTGTTCGGATAGACCTCGACTTTCACCTTGCCCTGGGTGAGTTCCTCCGCCCGTTTCTTGAAGAACTCTGCGGCGTTGCCCTTGGGTGTGTCAACCGCGACCACGTGGCTGAATTTTATGACGATCGGTTCGGCAAATGCCGGAACGGCGCATAACATGGCTGAAATCGTCAACATTCCAATTGCCTTGGCTACTGTCTGAAACATGCTCATCCTCCTCTTTGTTGATCGGTTACCTTGCTGTGTTGTCCCACGCGTGGACATCCCCCACACCAAGCAAGCTGACCCGTTGCACCAGCTCGTTTCTTTCCTAGCAAAATAAGGACCACAATGAAGCGCGATATGAGCGGCTCAGAGGTCCGTTTGATAACGGCATTTTTTTCCTCTGCTCTTTTTCGATCGGCGGATTCCCGCCATTTCGCCCCTCTTACATGCGGGAAATCCACCCAATCACCACGCGCCGGCGTACTATTCAAAAACTTCACTCACCATGGTCCATGGTAGCGGCTTGACGATGGAGCACGGTTACCCCAATCCATCAGCGGCAGATTTGTTCCGCCACCCCCTCACCCGCCGGGAGCACAACGAAAAATATCTTCATATCAATCTATTGGCCCGAAGAACAACCACATTTTTCCTTTGTTGCCAGTGATTCCGTGCAAACGCGGCACACCTTTTCCTTGACGACTGATTTGGAATCGTTGATATGTTCCGGGCATCCTGTCGCTGATCATCATCTGATTGCCGACACCGGTGCCTTTCACCCCATTCTTGGCAAAAGGTGGGCGACAACCAATTCGACCCGCTGAATTCGGCGATACCTGTCGATCAGCTGGTCGCAGCAACGTCAACATTATCCGTCAACGATTAGGCAACATCACATTCTGTCGCAGCCAATGGACGCTTGCCCGGTAGCCCCCCGACGGGTTGCCCCCTGCTCCATCTTGCTTGCTCCTCACGAAACCAACACCATGCCCAGCCGACAACCCCTCTCATCCACCTTCATCACCCGCCCCGAACAGCTCGCCCACGCCCTCGCCATACCGCTCGAGCCCCTACAGGCGGTACATGCTCACTATCCCCTGCGGATCAGCGCCTATTACCTGCAACTGATCAAACAGCACGGATTGCCCCTCTGGAAGCAGGCTGTTCCCGACCTCAAGGAGTTGAACGATTCATCCGGCCTGGTCGATCCCCTTGACGAGGAAAACCTGAGTCCCGTCCCCTGTCTGGTGCACAAGTATCCAGATCGCGCCTTGTTCCTCGTGTGCAGCGAATGCGCGATGTACTGTCGATTCTGCACCCGGAAGCGCAAGGTGGGTAAGCCGGACATGGTCATCAACGATCAGACCATTGCCGCTGGCCTGGAATATCTGGCTCGCACCCCGGCCATTACCGATGTCTTGGTTTCCGGCGGCGATCCGTTCATGCTGCCGCTCAGCCGCCTTGAACAGATACTCAAAGCCCTGCGGGCCATTCCTTCCGTTGTCACCATCCGTATTGGCACCAGGGTTCCCTGCACCTTGCCCAGCCGCGTGACCCTCCGGCTGGCCGCCATGCTGAAAAAATATCATCCGCTCTACATCAATACCCATTTCAATCATCCTGCGGAGATCACTCCAGAGGCCGCCCTGGCCTGCGGTCGACTGGCCGATGCCGGTATTCCGTTGGGATGCCAGACGGTTCTGTTACGAGGGGTCAACGACTCACCCGAGACCATCAAGATGTTGATGCGCCAGTTATTACGGATTCGCGTGAAACCCTACTATCTGTTTCAAGCCGATCTGACACGCGGAACCAGTCATTTCCGCACCACCATCGAGACCGGGGTGGATATCATGCGTCAGCTCATTGGCCATGTTTCCGGCATGGCCGTCCCGACCTACGCCTTGGATGCACCAGGCGGAGGCGGCAAAATCCCTCTCACCCCGCACTACATCAATAGCCTGGGAAAAACGCTGGAGTTTACCACCTACCGGCATCTTCCCTGCTCGTATCCCAACGAGATCATTCCCTGACCCGTCATTCTTTTCCCTTGCTCGGCTGAACCATTGAACCTTACTATAGGAATCGAACATGAATCGCTGACCCTTCGCCGCTAATCGGATTACCGCTCCAATACTGTTCAGCGTCCCTTTCCCTGCCGTTGTGGCGAGGAACTTCCCAAGGTATTCACATGGCATCCGCTTCAGAAACTGTCCTGAATGAGGTTTTTTCTTCCAAAGATCTGCCGACGTTGCCTCTTATTGCCAGCAAGCTTCTGGTGCTGACTGCGCAGGAGGAAGCCACCCTTACCGATATCGCCGGCCTCATTGCCCAGGACATGGCTTTGTCCGCCAAGATTCTCCGGGTGGCGAACTCGTCGTTTTACAGTTTCCCCCAACAGATCGCCTCGATCAATCAGGCGGTATCCATTCTTGGCATGAATGCCGTCCGCAGCCTGGTACTCAGTTTTTCCTTTTTGGCCATGGGGAATAAAAAACGTCAGACGCTGTTTGATTTTGAACGGTTTTGGGAGCGATCCCTGGTTGAGGCGGTCGGCGCACGATTGATCCTTGATCAAGTGGCCAACAGTGATCCCGAGGAGGCCTTCACTTGCGGTCTTCTCCAAAATATCGGGCAATTGATCTATGCCGTCACCCTGCCGGCCCAATACGACGACGTCTTGCAAAAGGCTCGCATCATCAACGATGCAGGCAACGTTACTTCGGTCCACGATGAAGAGCGATTGGAACAAGAGGCTCTCGGCATCTCTCATGCCGAACTCGGCTACGAGATCGCCAAAAGCTGGGGTTTCCCAGAAAATCTTCTTTTCCCGATCAAGTTCCATCATCAGCCGTTGGCGTATCGGGGCGGGAATCATCGATGCAAGCAAAACATACGGGCCGCCTACCTCGCCGGCCTTCTCTCCAACATCTTTTATTCCGATGAACCGGAACGATACCACAAGCAATTCCGCACCGAAGCCAAGCAACTGCTCGGCCTTAAAGTGTTGAGCATCAATACTGTCCTCAAAACGATTGACGGCGGGATTGATCAATCGGCACGCTACTTTGGAATTAAAATCAATCCGGTTAAATCGGTGGCGGAAATCCTCCAGGAAGCGAACCTGCGGCTCAGCCTGATCAATCTATCCTACGAAGAAATGAATCGGGAATTGATCAAATCCAAGATGGAACTGGAACGGCTTACCGAGGAACTATCGCAAAAAAACAGATTGCTTGAAAATCTTGCCAACATTGATGGGTTGACAGAAGTCAGCAATCATCGTTTTTTTCAGCATTTTCTCGATTCGGAAATCAACCGGGCCATTCGAAACGATCGGCCTCTTTCGCTGCTCCTTGCCGATATCGATCATTTCAAGAAATTCAATGACACCTATGGCCATCAAACCGGTGATTTTATCCTCAAGGAGTTCTGTCGAATAACCAAAGAAGTGATACGGGAGTATGATTTACTTGCCCGGTATGGAGGCGAAGAATTTGCTTATGTTCTTCCTGAAACATCTCAGGAGGAAGCCCAGATTGTCGCTGAAAAACTGCGAAAAACGGTTGAGGAGGTTACTTTTGACGATGGGAGGCAATCTTACCATGTCACCATCAGCATTGGCGTTGCCACTGCGCGACCTGGAGTGGAGGATTTTTCCAAAAACGATTTTATCGGCGCCGCTGACGAAGCCCTCTACGAGGCCAAGAACGGTGGCCGCAATCGGATAGCCCTGTATACGCCCAAGAAAAAGAAGAAATGGTCTTTGTTCAAATAACAATTCCCCCGGCAATCGATGGCGCTTTCGATTCCCATGCCTTCCTTCACGACGTGGCTCTCTCGGATCTGTTGTCCCGTTGATTTCTAGTTGAAACTTTTCACCGCAACAGGCTGTTCGGCAACAAATCGTATGGTTGTTTGCAACAGGCCTGATCATTTCCACCCGTTTTTCTTTCTTGACCGTCCAGAACCCTTCAGGTGCGTATCCTTTTCTTTTTTTGGAAAAATAAGGTAAGAACATACAGTTCTGCCCCTATAGACTATCGATGTCGCCGAAGATTGGCATCAGACACCATTTCAACAAAAGGCCTGCAACCCAACAAAACCCACTTGATGAGGAGGGAAGATGAAACCACGGCGTTCCAATTTGTCCGTTCCTGGCCACATGAAAAAAATGCATGAGAAAGCGAGCCAGAGCGCGGCTGATGTGATCATGCTGGATCTTGAAGACAGTGTCCCTGTTGATGAAAAGGCCACGGCCCGTGCGCAGGTGATCGATTCGCTGCGATCGTTGGACTGGTCGCATAAAACAGTGACCGTGCGGATCAATTCGCTGGATACACCTTTTGCTTATCGGGACTTGCTTGAAGTGGCGGAACATGCCGGACATGTAATTGACGCGATTGTCATTCCGAAAGTGAATGATGGGGGCGACATCTTTTTTGCCGACCGTTTGCTGACCGGCATTGAACTGTCCAAAGACGTTCATCGACCGATCGGCATAGAAGCCTCCATAGAAACTGCCGAA
The DNA here is from genome assembly GCF_000186885.1 of Desulfobulbus propionicus DSM 2032. Taxonomy (GTDB): domain Bacteria; phylum Desulfobacterota; class Desulfobulbia; order Desulfobulbales; family Desulfobulbaceae; genus Desulfobulbus; species Desulfobulbus propionicus. Next base: position 2,714,340 of record NC_014972.1, read on the forward strand.
GGATTACGGAACGCCTCCAAAATCATGCGGGCTAGCAAAAGGGTGATCAGTCTGGTATTCGGCATCGCTGACTACTCGGCCTCCATAGGCGCGCGCCTTGTTTCCATTTCGGGTCACGGAGAAAAAGAGGAAGATCTCTATCCAGGTCATCGTTGGCATTTCGCCATCAGCAACATGGTCATGCACGCCAAGGCGGGTGGAGCGCTTGCCATCGATGCACCTTATGGTAATTTCAAGGATATGGAAGGATTGCGCCGATCAGCGGTCATGGCCAGCGCCTTAGGCTGCGACGGCAAGTGGGCAATTCATCCGTCACAGATCGATATTCTCAATGAGGTCTTCACTCCATCGCCAGAGGAAATCGCCTTGGCCGCCAAGGTCATGGAGGCAAATGCCCGGGCTCAATCGGAAGGCAAAGGGGCGATTGCCGTTGAGGGTCGTATGGTGGATCAGGCCACAGTCCGCTTAGCCACTAAACTCTGGGAGCAGGCCAAGTTTCTGAACCTTGTCTGAACGATCTCTTGCACCGGGTGCAGGGTTAAGAATCAAATGATGCACTAAAAAAAAGGAGTGCCGGCAAGCCGGCACTCCTTTTGTGTTTAAACAGGTTCGAGATTATCCGATGATTGCCAGGACGGTATCCTTGGCAACCGAGTCACCGCTGCCAAAATTAAGCGCCTTCACAGTACCATCGCACGGAGAACCGAGATTGTTCTCCATCTTCATGGCCTCAAGAACGAGGATGGGGTCGCCAGCTTTGACCGCATCACCAACATTGACCAGATTCTTGACGATCATGCCGGGCATGGGGGCCAACAGCGGGGTTCCTCCCTCAACAGCGGCTGGAGCCGGAGCGGCGGCGGCAGGTGCAGCAGCCTTCGGCGCGGCAGCAGGTGCAGCAGCGGCAGGTGCAGCAGCTTTCGGTGCAGCGGCAGGTGCGGCAGGCCGCGGAGCAGCGGCGACCATCGGCTGGAAGTCACCGGTCGGGTCGACCTCAACGTTGAAATACTCACCGTCGACGAAGACGTTGAAGGTCCGAACGTTAGCGGTCTTCTCCGGAGCAGCGGGCTTGGGCTCGATGAGCTTGCCAGCCTTGGCCTTGGCCACCAGTTCATCACGCTTCTTGACATCCTCAAGGGTGAGCGGCTTGACTTCGGGCGGTGCCGGGGTAATGCCATACTTCCACTCAAGGAACTTCTTCCCGGTGACCGGGTAGATGGCGTAGAGTACCAAGTCATCGATATCCTTGGCGAGATCGCCAATCTCTTTCTTGGCCTTTTCCAACTCGGGCTCAAGCACCTCTGCCGGACGGCAGGTGATCGGCTCTTCACCGCGCGGATAGCCTTTCAGAGCCTTCTTCTGCAGTTCAGGGTTGATCGGCACAGCGGTTTTACCATAGAGACCGTAGCACAGGTCTTTGACCTGGGCGGTGATCATCTTGTAGCGCTCATCAGGAGTGTCAAACAGCACGTTGTTCACGGTCTGGATGCCAACGATCTGGCTGGTCGGGGTAACCAGCGGAATCTGGCCGAGGTCTTTCCGAACTTTCGGCAGCTCTTTGTAGACCTGATCGATCTTGTCCAGAGCATCCATCTCACGCAACTGGTTGACCAGGTTGGAGAGCATGCCGCCCGGGGTCTGATGGAGAAGAACGTTGATATCGATGATTGAGCACTTGGAGTCATCCATGAGGTGCTTGTATTTCGGCATAACCTCTTTCTCTAGCACCTCGTTGATGGCGGCCAGTTTCTTGATGTCGAAACCGGTGTCGCGGTTGGTGCCGAGCAGGGCCATGACCAACGGCTCGATGGCCGGATGGGCGGTACGGAAAGCGTACGGGGTCATGCAGGTGTCAACGATATCTACGCCAGCCTCAATGGCCTTCAGATGACTCATGGACGCCATACCAGAGGTGAAGTGGCTGTGCAGGTGGATCGGGGTCTTGGTGACTTCCTTGATAGCCTTGACGATGGCGTAGGCGTCGTATGGGGCGATCAGACCGGCCATGTCCTTGATGCAGATGGAGTCAGCGCCCATGTCGTCAAGCGCTTTGGCGCGGTCGACATAGTACTTCAGGTCATAAACATCCCCGCCCAGACGCGGTTCGGTCAGCGAATAGCAAATACAACCCTGGAAGTGCTTGCCGCTCTTCTTGATCTGTTTAACAACGGTCTCGAAGTTACGGTAATCGTTGAGGGCGTCAAAGGTCCGGAAGATATCCATACCGTTCTCGGCAGCGCGCTCAACAAAGGCGGTGGCCAAGTCATCGGCATAGTTACGGTATCCAACCAGGTTCTGCGCGCGCAGCAACATGGAGAAGGGGGTCTTCTTGATGTAACGTTTCAGGGTGCGGAGACGCTCCCACGGGTCCTCGTTGAGGAAGCGGTGCATGGTGTCAAAGGTGGCGCCACCCCAGGTCTCAACTGCCCAGAAGCCGATCTCGTCCATCATTTCCGCGATCGGAATCATGTCCTCGGTGCGCCCGCGGGTGGCGAACAGAGACTGGTGGCCGTCACGAAGGCTCAAGTCCATAACTTTGACCGGATTTTCTGCAGCAGGCCGGTCAGTTGCATAATTCATGGCGGTCATTTTCACTTGGTCGCTCATTTTCAGTATCTCCCTGTTATACGTTGTCGTTGAACGTCAAATAGTCGTAAAAGCCATCAGAAGGCTTTCATTTGAATCAGCCTGCGGAAATTCATGATATCCTGACGGCCGGCAATTGCCCATAAGCTTGGCCCGGCTGGTGCAACAGATTTGGCAGCCAGCAACTGGGCCTGGTATGCCGCCTCCTCTTCCTGCATCAGGTAGGCATTAACGGCTGCAAGGGCCGCAGCCATTTTTTTGTTCATTTTTGCCATTCTGTCATCCTCTGAGTTTGTTGGCACGGCAAGATACCGAGCCAGTACATAAGAGTGTTTACAGCGGGATATTGCCGTGTTTCTTCATCGGGATCGTGTCACGCTTTCCAGAGATCGACTCAAACGCGTTGATGATACGGTACCTGGTTTCGGCCGGTTCAATGACATCGTCGATATAGCCACGCTCGGCCGCACAATATGGATTGGAGAACTGCTCGTTGTACTCGTTTTCTTTTTCGGCCAGGAACGCTCTGGGATCTTCTGCTGCTTTAGCGCCCTTGGCGTGCAGGACTTCGACCGCGCCTTTGGAGCCCATAACGGCGATTTCACCGGTCGGCCAGGAGTAGTTGATATCGGTTCGCAGGTGCTTGGACGACATAGCGCAGTAGGCGCCGCCATAGGATTTACGGGTAATAATCGTTACCTTTGGCACTGTCGATTCGGCGTAGGCATACAGCATCTTGGCGCCGTTGCGGATAACGCCGCCGAATTCCTGTGCAGTGCCGGGCAGGAAGCCAGGGACGTCGACGAAGGTAAGGATCGGAATGTTGAAGCAGTCGCAGAAGCGGATGAAGCGGGCACCTTTGATCGAGGAATCGATGTCGAGAACACCGGCGTAGTAGGACGGCTGGTTGGCAACGATGCCAATAGCCTTGCCACCATAACGGGCAAAACCGATGACGATGTTCGGAGCGAAATTCTTCTTGATTTCAAAGAAGATACCGTTGTCTGCCGTCTCGGTGATGACCTTTTTCATGTCGTAGGCGGCATTCGGGTTGTCCGGAATGATGTCGTTGAGCAGTTCGGAGCGGCGGGTGATCGGATCGTCGCAGGGGGCATCCGGAGGATTCTCCAGATTGTTCTGCGGCAAATAGCTCATCAGATCCTTGATGTACTGAATGGCGTCGTCCTCGTTCTCGGCAGCATAGTCGGTGACGCCGGACTTGGTGGTATGCATGGCCGCACCACCCAACTGCTCGGTGGTGACGTCCTCGTTTAACACAGTCTTAACGACCTTGGGACCTGTCAGGAACATGTAGGACTGGATCTTGACCTGGATGATGAAGTCGGTCAGGGCAGGAGAGTAAACGGCGCCACCGGCGCAGGGTCCGAAAACACCGGAAATCTGGGGAACAACACCCGAAGCGAGAACATTACGGGTGAAGATTTCGGTATATCCTGCCAGGGCCTCGATACCTTCCTGGATACGGGCGCCACCGGAGTCGTTCAATCCGATGACCGGAATGCCGTTTTTCATGCCCAGATCCATGATTTTGCATATTTTTTCAGCCAAGGTTCCGGAAAGAGAACCGGCGAGGACCGAAAAGTCCTGCGCGTAAATATAAACCGGCCGGCCGGCCAGCTTGCCATATCCGGTGACGATACCGTCGCCGAAAAACTTGATTTTTTCCATGCCGAAGTTGTAGCAGCGATGGAGCTTGAAAGCATCGTATTCCTCGAAGGTGCCTGGGTCGAGGAGGAGTTGAATACGCTCACGGGCGGTATATTTGCCCTGGGAGTGGATCTTGTCGATTTTATCCTGACCGCCGCCCAGCAAGGCTTTGGCCCTTTTTTGCTTTAGCTGCTCTAATTTTTCCTTTGTGCTCATGCTGTCTCCTTGCTGCAGAATTCAGTAAAAATTCCGTGGCCGATTATGAAAGCCATGAAAAGGCCGGATGGAGCACATCCGGCCTTTTCAATCACTGGCTGATCATCCTTTATACACTTGCTTGCACAGCTCGCCCAATTTCCCAAGATTTGCGCAGTGGTGAACACCGCTGGCCTTCATGGCTTCGATCTTGGCCTCAGCAGTTCCCTTGCCGCCACTGACAATAGCGCCGGCGTGGCCCATGCGACGGCCAGGAGGAGCGGTCAAGCCGGCGATGAAACCGACAACCGGTTTTTTGGTGTTGGCCTTGATCCATTCGCAGGCGTTTTCTTCCGCGTTGCCGCCGATTTCACCGATCATGACGATGGCCTTGGTGTCCGGATCCGCAGCAAAAGCCTCGAGGCAATCGAGGAAGTTGGTGCCGTTGATGGGATCGCCACCGATACCGATGCAGGTGGTCTGGCCGAAGCCAGCCTGGGTCAGTTGGTGGACGGCCTCGTAGGTGAGCGTTCCAGAGCGGGACACGACGCCCCAGGGTCCGCCGGGTTTGTGCATCGGTCCAGGCATGATGCCGATCTTGCACTCACCGGGGGTGATGATACCGGGGCAGTTCGGTCCGATCAAACGGGTGGTTTTGGTGGCCAGATAGTTCTTGACGCGCATCATGTCGAGAACCGGTACACCTTCGGTGATACAGACAACCAGCTCGATGCCGGCGTCGGCTGCTTCCATGATGGCGTCAGCGGCAAAAGGCGGCGGCACCAGAATCATGGAGGCGTTGCAGCCTGTTTTCTCACGGGCTTCCTTGACCGAATTGAAAATCGGGACATCGTCCATCTTCTGGCCGCCTTTGCCGGGGGTGACGCCGGCGACCACGTTGGTGCCGTAGGCAATGCAGGAGCGGGTATGGAACTGGCCTTCTTGGCCGGTGATGCCTTGTACAACTAATCGGGTATTTTTATTAACGAAAACGCTCATTGTCTTCCTCTATGGGTATAAGTTTTCTTGCCTCTGAAATCTGAGTCTTCAATATCCAGTGGTCGCGACTGACCCGTCAGAACCGATTCAGGCCCCCATTTGGGCAACCCCTGCCCGTCACAGGCATAAATCGAGCCCGGCCAATCTGAACTCATCTTTCATCAGGAAACGATCTTGGCTACCTTCTCAGCTGCGTCTGCCAGATCCTTGGCATTGATCAGGTCAAGTCCGGACTCGGCGAGGATTCTCCGACCTTCTTCCACGTTGGTGCCTTCCATGCGGACAACAACCGGTACGGAAAGTTTCAGCTTGGTGGCGGCCTGGACAACACCTTTGGCCAGAATGTCGCAACGGAGGATACCACCGAAGACGTTAATCAAAATACCCTTCACAGCCGGATCCTTCATGATCAGGCGGAAACCATTCTCAATAGCTTCAGCATTGGCACCGCCACCGACATCCAGGAAGTTGGCCGGAGAGGCACCCGCCAGTTTGACGATGTCCATGGTGGCCATGGCCAGACCGGCGCCGTTGACGATGTTACCGACATTGCCGTCGAGGTTGATGTAGTTCAGGCCAAACTGGGCTGCTTCTGCCTCGACCGGATCTTCCTCATCGATATCGCGCATTTCCTTAACATCGGGATGACGGAACATGGCGTTGCCATCGATGTCCATCTTGGCGTCCAGGGCGAGGATGTTGCCCTCGGCGGTGATGATCAGCGGATTGATCTCGACCATGGAGCAGTCATATGCCATGAACAGTTCATAAAGATTTTTCACCAGGGCTGACATCTGCTTCTGCAGGTCTTTCTCGATCTCAAGACCGAAGCAAATTTTGCGGGCATGGAAGGGTTGAAAACCGGTGATCGGGCTGACATTGACAGTGATGATCCGCTCGGGGGTCTTGGCAGCGACTTCCTCGATGTCCATGCCGCCGTCCTGGCTGCAAACGATGGCCACGGTGGCGGTTTCACGATCGGGAATAATGGAGAGATAGAGCTCTTTCTTGATATTCAGCCCTTCTTCAACCAGTACCTTGCGCACCTTCTTGCCTTGGGCGCCGGTCTGTTTGGTGACCAGGGTCATGCCGATGATGGAATCGGCCACAGGTTTCACGTCGGCTTTTGTCTTGGCCAGCTTAACGCCACCACCCTTGCCACGACCGCCGGCATGCACCTGGGCCTTGACAACGACCGGATAGCCGAATTCTTCAGCGATTTTTTCCACCTCGTCGGAGGTCAGGGCGAGTTTTCCCTTAGGGGTTGGTACGTTGAATTTTCGGAATAGTTCCTTGGCCTGATACTCATGAATTTTCATAGACGCATCCTTTTGCGGCGGACCCCACGCCTGCGGCGCGAAATCCCCCTGTGAAGTAAAATGTTAATTCAAGTCCCTGTTCACAATGTGCAACTGCGTGGCGCTTCAATCGTGGCACGCCCGACTTTTCGGGGACGGTCTCGACACACGGCAGAGAGAAATCCGCAAACCGGTCCTGGTGGATACCGGATTGCGCCCTAGAGCTCCCGAACGCCTGCGCTCAACTTTTCCGAAACGGCATTCCCTCCTTTAACGCCACAAAATTTTTATAAAGTGATGGCGTTCAATATCCAGCAAGATACGAGTTAATTAATGAGATGGAAAATAGTTGTTGAACGATTGCCGTTCGGAGAAAGGGAGAGGCAGGGTACCAAGGAGAGATCGCGCACAGGCGGGGCGTACGGCCCCCCTGATTCAGCATACGTCACCAACCCGCATGGTGAATTTGGGATTCTTCCGTGTGCACCGATGCCGCTGCCAATTCCGAAAAAACCGCTCAAACTCTGCCCACTGCAAAAATGGCAGAACGTGAATCAAGTGATGTCCAGAGGGGATGTAGGTGAAGGGAAGACTCTTTCCAACGGATACAGTGGAGGGAGTTGTATTGGGGCAATTTCGTACCTACGGCCTAAAATCTGCCTCAGATACGCTCTAGAGACCCTGAAATACGCCCTAAAACCATTCCGACAACAACATTCACTACAGCCACTTCCGAAAAAACCACTCAAAACTCAGGACTTATAACCAGACAGTTCGCCAAGAGTCAAGCGATAATTATATCAAAGATCGCGCCGGTTCCCCTTTGAAGGACTGGAACATGTTGACTACCTGCGGAAATTAGACGGTTAAAGAAAAGAGAACGAACAAGCGCCATTTTTTGTCGTGGCTAACGTGGAGGAACAACCGTTTTGCCGGAGGAGAAAAACAAGAAGAACCTGGGTGTTCTTGGGAGATGACTGCGGGCGAACCGTGTCGCGTCAGTGGGCCGCGTTTTGGGAACTTGTCGATTATTTTTTGGCTTTTTTCTTTGCCTCTTTTTTCCGCTGGGAAATATTGTCGATAGCGATCTCCAAGTGGTCAATGATGATGCCAGTGAACTGCTGGATGTTCTTCAGAATATAATTACGCAGTTCGTGCAGCTCGCCGGTCAGGGTCTTGCCGAAGGGCACATCGATGAACAGATCGATGCTATACCCGGAACGGCCCAGCTTGACCTTGATCTTGCGCACCAGAATCTCACCGTCGTACTCATCGATGCAGTGCAGGATCATCTGGGTCAGGGCCGCCTCGGAAATGGTGACGGTTCCTCCCACGCCCTTTTCGTGATACTCGGGCTGCACCACCGATTTTTCAAAAAACCGTGACCTTTTCATTCCGTCCTTGTCCTTGCCGCCTTTGAAAAAAATGCGGATCGAATCGGACAGAATCTGGGCATAATCCCTTTTGACCTCGATCGCCGGCACCGGGATGACGTGCTTGCCCTCTTCGAAGCGGGATTTGATCGCGTTTTCAATGTCCTTCTGGCTGGCGATTTCCTCAATTTTGATGATCTGGCTGATCGGTGGCAGTTCCAGGGTTTCGGCCAGTTTGGTCACCATCTTCTCGGAAGTGCCCAACAAAAGAATTTTCTTGACCTTTTTCTCCTGGATCATCTGTACGACGTGCTTGCGATGTTCGTCGTCGGTGAACAGCGCCGTCTTGATGGCGCTGATGTAATTCTTCTCCTGCTTGGCCGATTTGCCGGCTAAAATGGCGTTGTCGTGGATCAACAGACCGTCGTCAACGATGTAATGGACACCGATCTTCTCGGCCAGCAATTTGGCGCGGAAACTCTTGCCAGTGCCGCTCTTGCCCACCAAGGCGTAGACATGCATGCCTTGCAGCCGGCCCTTGATCCGGCTGTAAAATTGGTAGATCTCCTTGCCTGTCAGGTAGATCCATTGATGCTCCTTGGTGCTCTTTTCCGTGGACGTCGTCATGCGCAATACTGAGAAGGTGGTGCCAAGCCAAAGGTGGAAATTTCGTCAACTCTAGGGAAGCACAGCGGAAAAAACAACGAAAAATGATGCCGGAACGTTTCCGCGTCAAGCGGTGTCGCTTGCCCGAAACCTTGCCTCACTCGATCCACCACGTGTCGAGCCACTGATCGTGGCTATAGTAAAGAGGGAGTTGTTCCGGGTGCTTGAGTTTGGCTGCGTAAGCCAGACGGTGATTGCCCAGATACCAATTCGGGATCAGATAATAACCATGCCACAATACTCTGTCCAGCGCCCGGCAGGCCATGGTCAAGGCCTCCTGGGTGTCAGCGTAGATAATGGTATCAACCAACGCATCCACCGCCGCGCTCTTGATGCCGGTAATATTGCGCGAGCCCTTGCGATCGGCCGCCGCACTGGTCCAGTAATCGCGTTGCTCGTTGCCCGGTGATTGTGATTGACCAAACGAGGTGACCGCCATGTCGAAATCAAAATTCTTGATCCGATCAGTATAGAGAGCCGGATCAATGGTCCGGTAGCTTACCTCGATTCCCATCTTCTTCAGATTGGCCGCATACGGGGCGATCACCCGTTCAAAGGCCGTATCGACCAGCAGAATCTCGAAGCGAAACCGCTCCCCCCGTCCATTGACCAAAACCCCGTCCTTGATGGTCCAGCCGGCCTGTTCCAACAAGCCTTTGGCCTCTTGCATGTTGGCCCGCAAACTGGCCGGCGGATCAGTCGAAGGAGGCACCAGCGGCTGGCTGAAGACCTCGGGGGGCAACTGGTTGCGGAAAGGTTCCAGCAGCTTCAGCTCGTCGCCTTCGGGCAGACCGGTGGCCGCGTAGGTGGAGTTGGAAAAATAAGAGTTGTTGCGGGTATATTGGGAAAAAAACAGGGTTTTGTTGGTCCATTCAAAGTCAAAGACCAGGCCCAGCGCCCGGCGCACCAACCGGTCGTTGAACAGCGGCCTGCGGGTGTTGAAGGCAAACCCCTGGATACCGGCGTTGTTCTTGTGGGGAAAGGTCTGTTTGATCAGTTCGCCGGAATCGAAGCGGCGACCGGTCAGGTCCCGGTTCCACTGTTTGGCGATGTTGACCATCATGAAATCGAATTCACCGGCCTTGAACGCCTCGACGCTGACCACTGGGTCCTTGAAATACTTGACCACAATGGTTTCGAAGTTGAACATCCCCTTGCGCACTCCCAGGTCCTTGGCCCAGTAGTCGGGATTCTTCTTGTAGGTGATCGATTTGCCCGGCAGCACCTCGGCTACCACATAGGGACCGGTGCCCACCGGCACGGTCATCGCGCCCTGGCCGTCATTGGGGCTGAAAGGGTGACGGCTGTAAAACCGCTTGCTCAATACCGGTAACTGGCCTGCGATCATGTGCAATTCTCGGTTGGGCCGGGCAAAGCGGAAACGGATTTTACGTGGATCAAGGACGTCCGCGCCGTCGATGTCGTGAAAATACATCTGATAGAACGGGTGGGCCTGTTCGCTTTTCAAGGTATCGAGGGAAAACTTGATATCCTCGGCGGTCACCGGCGAACCGTCGGAAAAGCGGGCGTTGGGATTGAGGGTGAAGGTGACCGATTTCCTGTCGGCTGCCAGTTCGATATCCTCGGCGATCAAGCCGTATTCGGCAAAGGGTTCATCCAAACTCGGCACGGCCAGGGTCTCAAACACATAGGGCGTCAGCCCCTGGGGCGCGGCCCCCTTGAGGGTAAAGGGATTCATCTTCTCGAAGCTGCCCAGATCGTGCAGCACCAGGGTGCCGCCGCTCTTGGCCTGGGGTGCGGTATAGTCGAACCGCGCAAACCCTTTGGGATATTTGAGCTTGCCATCGATGCTCACCCCGTGGGCGGCTTGCGCGCTCGCCGGCGGGCGGAAAAGCAACAAGCAACACAGGATGACACATTGTGTCAGAAGCGTGCGGATCATGATTTCGCTCTTTGGTGGTGGAAGAACCGGGAGAATAGCGTTGGCCACGGCCTGCGGACCATGGAAAACAAGGGCACTATACGCAATCGCTCCCATAATGTACAGTTGTTCCGTGCCCAACCGCGCCGGCTGGCCATTCCTGAAAAAAATTGACGAAGCAGGCCACCGGGTGTAATGAATCGACTTTATCATCGTACCGGAACAGTCGCGGCCTGATTGCCCGACATTCCCTCCTTTTTGTTTTTACCACGCTGGAGTTGCTCAATGGGACAGACCATCACTGAAAAAATCTTTGCCGCCCACCTGCGGGATACCCCGACACCGGGCAACATGGTGCTCGACATCGATGTCATCATGTGCCACGAAATCACCACCCCCATCGCCATCATGGATCTGATGGAAAAGGGGATGGATCGGGTCTGCGATCCCTCCCGGATCAAGGCGGTGATCGACCACGTCACCCCACCCAAGGACTCCAAGACCGCCACCCAGGCCAAGATCATGCGCGACTGGGCCCGACGGCACAACATCAAGGATTTCTTCGACATCGGCCGCAACGGCGTCTGCCATGCCCTCTTCCCGGAGAAGGGCTTCATCCGCCCCGGCAACACGGTGATCATGGGCGACTCGCACACCTGCACCCATGGGGCCTTCGGTGCCTTTGCCGCCGGCGTCGGCACCACCGACCTGGAAGTGGGCATCCTCAAGGGAGTCTGCGCCTTCCGCGCCCCCAAGTCGCTCAAGATCGAGGTGATCGGCACCCTACCCAAGGGCGTGGTGGCCAAGGACATCATCCTCAATATCATCAAGCAACTGACCGTGAACGGCGGCACCGACATGGTGATCGAGTTCTGTGGGCCGGTGATCGATGCCATGAGCATGGCCTCGCGCATGACCCTGTGCAACATGGCGGTCGAGGCCGGGGCCACCTCCGGCGTCTGTCAGCCCGACCTGGTCACCGCCCAATACCTGTGGCCGTTCATTCAAGATGAATATGCCAGCCCCGAGGCGGCGGCGCAGGACTTTGCCAAGTGGCGTTCCGATGCCGATGCCGTCTATGAGCGGGTTCTGACGGTTGACGTCTCCACCTTGGCACCGCAGGTCACCTACGGCTTCAAGCCGGATCTGGTCAAGGATGTGACCGAAATGGAAGGGACCAAGATCGATCAGGTCTACATCGGTTCCTGCACCAACGGCCGCATCGAGGATATCCGCGAGGCCGCCGCGATCATCAAGGGCAAGACCATCGCCGACAGCGTGCGCGGCATCCTGGTGCCGGCCACCCCGGCCATTTACTCCCAGGCCCTGGAGGAAGGGTTGATCAAGATTTTCATGGACAGCGGCTTCTGCGTGCTCAACCCCACCTGCGGCGCCTGTCTGGGCATGAGCAGCGGCGTTCTGGCCGATGGCGAGGTCTGTGCCTCGACCACCAACCGCAACTTCAACGGCCGCATGGGCAAGGGCGGCACGGTCCATCTGATGAGCCCGGCTAGCGCTGCCGCCGCTGCGGTCACCGGCACGATCACCGATCCCCGCCGTTTTTTGCATTGAGACTGACTGAACCCGAACAAGGAATCCCTATGAAACAGTTTGGCGGCCCCGCGGCCTTTATCGATAGAAGCGACATTAACACCGACGAAATCATCCCGGCCAAGTATCTGACCGAAATCACCAAAAAAGCCTTGGCTCCGCACCTACTGGAAGACCTCTACCTGGAAGGCCAGAAATTTGACCCGCATTCCCCGGAGATGCAGGAGGCGCGGGTGCTGATCACCCGTTCCAACTTCGGTTGCGGTTCCTCCCGCGAGCATGCGGTCTGGGCCCTGGAGGTCAACGACATCAACGTGGTCATCGGCGAGAGCTTTGCCCGGATCTTCCGTCAGAACATGTTCAACTGCGGCATCCTGGCGGTGGAACTGAGCAAGGACGATCTGGACCGCTTGTTTGCCCTCAAGGGCAAGGTGACGGTGGCGGTGGATCTGGAAGGGGAAAAACTGACCGCCACCAGTGGCGATGCCAAGGTTGAATGCGCTTTCAGCCTGAATCCGTTTGACAAGAAGCTGATCGGCGCCGGGGGGTGGCTGGCGTTCGCGGATGCGAATTATTGAGGTTTGATGATTTGTTGATGGTGGGCACAACTGCGTGCCCACCCTACCCGGCTCACCCAACGTGCTTTTCGCAGAAAACTGTAATGTCTACCGAGTATCCCTTTTCCTCTACCCAGATCGCTATGGCCTTGGCTACCCTACACCAAGAGGCTTCCAAGAAAACCGAAAATGGTTTCTTCATGCTCAAGGCCAATTACGAAGCCGACAACATGGAAATTAGCACCACCCGCCTAGGCCGGGCAGCAGGTTACACCAACTACAATACTGCCAACGAACAGTATGGCTCTTTTGCCCATCGCGTCTGTGACAAACTCGACTATACCCCGGACAAACGAGCTGATGGCAGTCCGATATGGACCTCGGTGCTTTGCGAGGAGAGTGCGGAAAAGGACCATCAGGGCCACTTTCAGTGGAAGCTTCGGCACCAAGTCGCCAAGGCCTTGGAATCCCTCGGTCTAGTCAAACCAATACCCCGGACTGACCTGCTTGATGACATCGCGATTAGAGAGAACGAATTGGCCAACTATTCAGCCAAAGACCGGGAGGCTATCGTCAAGGCCCGCATTGGTCAAGGGGAGTTCCGCAAGCGACTGATCCGCTTCTGGGGTGGCTGCGCCGTTACCAGCTGCGACTGCATGGAAATTCTGGTTGCCTCTCACATTAAGCCTTGGCGCGACTGTGTCGGCAAGGAGGCCATTGATCAAATGAACGGCTTGCTGCTCTTGCCCAATCTGGACCGAGCCTTTGACCGCGGTTTGATCAGCTTTACTGACGATGGCCAAATCCTCATGGCCCGGGCACTCACCGATAACCTCGCCAAAACCCTAGGGATTAACCAGGATATGCGGCTTCGGAAAATCTTGCACTATCACCATGTCTATCTAAAATATCATCGGCAACACATTTTCATGGAGAATTTATAAAAATCGGAAAACCTGGTAGGGTGGGCACGGTTGTATCGTGCCCACTAACACAATTGAAACCATAACACCCGCCCCCTCAAACAATCCCATGCCCAACTACCGCCGCGCCATTACCCCGGGCGGCACCTTTTTCTTCACCGTCGTCACCTATCGGCGCAGGTTGCTGTTCGATCATCCCGAAGCTCGGCGTATCCTGCGGCAAACGGTTCGGGAGGTCCAATCCAGATACCCTTTCATCATCGACGCCTGGGTGCTTCTTCCGGACCACCTGCACTGCATCTGGACCCTGCCGCCCGATGACGCCGACTTCTCCCTGCGCTGGAACCGGATCAAATCCACCTTTTCCAAACAGGCCAAGTCATTATTTCATAATGAACAATGGGTAAGCGATTCGCAACGCAAACACCGGGAATCCACCATCTGGCAGCGACGATTCTGGGAACATCGGATCAGAAATGAGGACGAATACCGGATAGGTACGGACTACATCCATTACAATCCGGTCAAGCATGGCTGGGCAAACCAGGTGGCGGACTGGCCATTTTCCACCTTCCATCGGTCTGTGCGGGCAGGGATTTATCCGGTTGATTTGGGGTGGGCAAAGGGATGAAGCTGCCCCGCGCGGGTTTGGTGAATAAATCACTTCTCGGTGGCCATGGTACAACTGTGCCCACCCTACTTACAATAACGGAAGATTAATCGCTATGATCCAACCTGAAATCGAAAAACACCTCCGCAACGATGCCTTTGCCCAATGGCTGGGCGCCACCATTGAAACCATCGAACCGGGCTACAGCCGGGTGTCACTGGTGGTGAGTGAATCGATGCTCAACTTCCACCGCATGACCCACGGCGGGTTGGTGTTTGCCCTGGGTGACATCGCCTTTGGCGCCGCCAGCAACTCGCACGGCCAGACCGCCCTGGCTCTCAATGTGGCCATCAACTTTGTCCGCGCCACTGGGGTGGGCGATCACCTGGTGGCCGAGGCCAAAGAGGTGCAACAGGGCGGAACCATCGCCCTGTACGATATCGTGGTCAGCGAACGGAACAGCGGCCAACTGGTTGCCAAGAGCCAGGCCACGGTGTACCGTAAACGGCAATCCTTTGTCTGAAAGACCTCACCGTCTAGGGCGACCGGCCTTTCCCGATCCAACCGTTCAACTTGTTCCGCCCGGCGCTGCCGAGCCATGAGGCGTACCATGGAAAACGCATTTTCCGACCGCATCACCGATGTCCCCAAGTCCTTCATTCGCGAGATCCTCAAAGTCACCATTGACTCCTCGATCATCTCCTTTGCCGGCGGCCTGCCCAACCGCACGTTCTTTCCGGTCAAGGGGCTGCAACAGGCGGCCCATGACGTCTTCGAGGAGGCGGGCAACGAGATCCTCCAATACTCGAACTCCGAGGGCTATCTCGGCCTGCGCCAGTTCATCGCCGACCGCTACCGCACCCAGCAGGGGCTGGAAATTCCGGTCGAGGACATCCTCATCACCACCGGTTCGCAGCAGGGGCTCGATCTGCTCGGCAAGACCTTCCTCAACGAAGGCGACGACCTGATCATCGAGGAACCGGGCTACCTTGGTGCCATCCAGGCCTTTGCCATGTACCGGCCCCGCTTCCACCCGGTGCCGGTGTTTGAGGGCGGCATGGACATCGACAAGTTGGCCCAGGTGCTCAGGGAGCGGCAGCCAAAGCTGCTCTACACGGTGACCAATTTCCAGAATCCGAGCGGCATCAGCTACAGCGATGACAACCGCAGGGCCGTGGCCGAGCTGGTGCAGGGCCGCTCCTGCCTGATCATCCAGGACGATCCCTATGGCGACCTGCGTTTCTCCGGCACGCCCAAAGTCTCGTTCAAGCGTCTTCTCTCCGCCAACACCGTGCTGCTCGGTTCATTCTCGAAAACCGTGGCCCCGGCCCTGCGTCTGGGCTGGCTGGTGGCGCCGCCGCCGATCATGGACAAGCTGGTGATCGCCAAACAGGCAGCGGACCTGCACACCGACTATCTGGCGCAGCGCATCCTCTACCGATTCCTCTGCGACAACGACATTGATGCCCATATCGCCACCATCATCCGCCAGTACGGCAAACAGAAGGAGGCGATGATCAGCGCGATCAAAGACTCCTTTCCCGCCGGGGTGCAGTCCACCAACCCGGAGGGCGGCATGTTTCTCTGGGTCACCCTGCCCGAAGGAATCTCGTCGATGGCCCTGTTCGAGGCGGCCATCAAGAAAAAGGTTGCCTTTGTGCCGGGAACCCCTTTCTATGTGGACCGCAAGGACAGCAATACCCTACGCCTGAACTTTTCCTGCTCGGATGAACCGACCATCGTCGAGGGGATCAAACGTTTGGGCCAATCCATCAAGGAACTTTTGTAAAAAAGAAAGGAGGCATCCATGTTCACCACCAAGAAAATAGCCTGCACCTGCACTGCCCTGGCCCTCTGTGCCGTGATGCTTTTCGGCTGCGGCGAGGATCAGGAGAAAAAAACGGAGAAAAAAGATGTAACCGTCCAACAGCAGCTGGGCAAGGACGCGGCGCAAAGCGTGCAACAACCGCTGGAAGACGCGCGCAAGGCAGCTGAGCAGGCAGGAGAAAAGGCCACGCAGGTGATCGACAGCGCTGCGGAAAAAACAAAGGAAGCGGTCAATGAGACCGTGAAGCAGGCCGATCAGGTGATCGAGGCTGCGGCCGAAAAGGCCAAAGAGGCTGCCCAGGAAACAGAGGGCAAAGAGAAGAAAAAGCTGGAAGGCTGCTAAGCGGCATAAAAAAAGGGATGCGTCCTGGACGCATCCCTGCACTGCACCCTGACGGCGAGCCGGTTCCCCGCCTCACCGTATCTTTTACAAACCAACCGCAGCCAATCCCTTGACCGCTTCTTCCTGCTCCGAGGACAGGGTTTTGGGAATACGGACCGCTATTTTCACCAACAGATCACCGCGATGGCCGATGGGGCCGGTGGGCAGGCCATGCCCCTTGATCCGCAGCTTGGCCTCCTGTTGCACGCCGGCCGGCACCTTGACGTTGAATTTCTTGCCGTCCAGGGTGGTCACCTCGATGGTGGTTCCCAGGCAGGCCTCGCTGAACGGAATGCGATGTTCGACCACCAGGTCTTCTTCAGCTCGCTGAAACACCGGATGCTCGGCCACATGCACCTTGAGGTACAGATCTCCGGCCGGGCCGCCCGACGAGGAGGGCGCCCCCTTGCCGGACAGCCGTAATCGCTTGCCGTCCTCAATCCCCTTGGGGATCTTGACCGAAACATTCTGGGGCTGCCCGCCCTGACGCAGACTGATGGTCTTTTCCGCCCCATGGAGCACATCCTCCAGGGTGACGGTCATCTCGTAGGTGAGGTCGCTGCCCTTGACCGGTTGCGGACCGCAACCGCCGCAACCGCCGCGCATCCCCCCCTGTCCGAACAGGTTGTCGAACGGCGAACCGCCGCCTGCGCCACGAAAGCCGCTGGTATGAAAGGCTCCGCCACCGCTGCGGAACCCGCCGCCAAAGCCAAACTGGCGGAGAATATCGTTGAGATCGAAATTGCGGAAGATGTCTTCCTGGGAATAGCGCTGCTTGAATCCGGTTGAACCGAAGGTGTCGTACTGCTGCCGTTTCTCCGGATCAGAGAGTACCGCATAGGCCTCGCTGATCTCCTTGAACTTTTCCTCGGCCTGCTTGTCGCCGGGGTTCTTGTCTGGATGGTATTTGAGGGCCAATTTGCGGTAGGCCTTTTTTATCTCGTCGGCGCTGGCTGTTTTTGCCACGCCAAGAATTTGATAATACTCCATAAAACGCTCTTCACACAATAAAGGTTGCTCTCAAATGGGCGGCTAGTGGAGGGTACTATAAGATCAAATGCGGCCTTGTCTATCGAACGGCCTCGGCCGCGGTCATTTTTCCGCAGGCAAGCCGGTGGCCGCGCCGATACGCTGGCCGCTGACAGCTGGGCCGGACACAGCGAATCGCCGTTTGAGTCGTTCAAGTATGGCCGCCCGGTGGTTGACCTGTTGGTTGAGGAGGATGACAAAGGGCTGGCCATCGGGCAGGTAGCCGGCCAGGTTATACACGCCGGTGAGGGTCCCGGTTTTGACCGCCGTCTCCCCTTCCCTGTTCAACAGTTCGCCGTGGGGCCGAAAATGGGCAAGCAGGCGCAGCATGGTGCGGGCGGTCATCCGGTTGTCCCTCGACAGGCCAGCCCCTTCGACCTGAACGATGGCCCCGGCGCTGGATGGCCCCAGTTGCCGCACCAGTTGCTGATGCACGGCCCGCTGGCCCGCGCTCCAGGTGGCCGGGTAGCCGAACCGCTGGGCGCCGCAGGCAAGAAACAGGAGGTTGGCCATGAAGTTGGACGAATACCCCAGGGTGGAGCGGCTGATGTCGGTGAGGGTCTGCCTGCTCAGGTGGGTCAGGATGAGTCGGGCCCCCTGCGCGGGCACTGTGCGGAGACCGCCGAGGCTGTCCACGGGAATGCCTTCCTGGCGCAACAGGGCTTGGAACAATTCACCGGAGTATTGAGCCGTGCGGCGATCAGGCTCGCACCCCTGGGCGCAGATGTTGACCCGATAGCGACCGGGCGGCCGGTTTGCTCCCAGCGCACGCATGATCGCCAGGGTCGGGGTCTGGGATTCGCCGGAGACAATCCGTCCCGCCTTGTCCTTGACAAACGGCACCGCGTTGAAATTGACCGCCAGCGGCCCGACCGGGGCATCGTAGGGGTTGTCGCTATCCTCCTGCCCAGGCACTTGGGTCTCCAAGGCAAAAGCCGAAGCATCGATGAACAGGGTCCGCACCCGCTGCAGGCCTTGCTGGCGCAATTGGGCGGCAATGACCGTGATTTCTTCGGACACCAGGGTGGGATCACCGAACCCCTTGAGAAACAGGTTGTGCTGATCATCGAGGTGCACTTCGGTGCGAAAGCGGTAATCGGGTCCGAGGAGGGACAGGGCGGCCGAGACGGTGGCGATTTTGAGCACACTGGCCGGTACCAGCGGCTGATCGAGATTGCAGGAATCGACAATGCGGCCGCTGGCGTCGGCCACGCCATAGGCGCCCTGGGCGACCAGATCGGCCATGGCCGCGCAGGTGGCGGCGTGCCCCGCCCGCCCGCCGGCCAACAGGAGGACGACGAGCAGCAACAATGGGGGGAGAATGCGGCACATTCTCCCCCCCTGCACTGCCTCTAACGTGTGAGATTCAGCCAATCTTGGGCAGCCGGGCCAGAGCGGCCTCGATCTGTTCCTGCGGATAGGCGTAATCGCTGAGTTTACCGGTCAGATAGTTGTCGTAGGACGGCATGTCGATCACGCCGGTGCCGGACAGGTTGAAAAGGATGGTCTTCGGTTCGTTGGGATCCTTCATCGCCTCGATGATCGCCCCGCGGATGGCATGGTTGCTCTCGGGCGCCGGGATGATGCCCTCCGTGCGGGCAAAGAGAATACCGGCCTCGAAGCACTCCAGCTGATGCACGGCCTTGGGAATGACGATCCCCTCGCGGACCAGGGCGGAAACGATCGGCGCCATGCCGTGGTAACGGAGGCCGCCGGCATGGATACCCGGCGGCACGAAGTTGTGCCCGAGAGTGTACATATAGAGCAACGGCGTCATCATGGCCACATCGCCGGAGTCGTAGGCCAGCTTGCCGCCGGTCATCGACGGGCAGGAGGCCGGCTCGTACCCGTGGAACTCGATCTTTTTCCCCTCGAGGTAATCGGGCACGAACGGCGCCACCAAACCGGCGAAATTCGAGCCGCCACCACAACAGCCTATGACCACGTCGGGAAACTCGCCAGCGATCTCCATCTGCCTCTTGGCCTCCAGGCCGACGATCGACTGGTGCAGCACTACATGGTTGAGCACCGAGCCCAAGGCGTAGTTGGTGTCGCTGCGGCTGGAAGCGTCCTCAAGAGCTTCGGAGATGGCCATGCCCAGCGAGCCCGGGGTGTCCGGATCGCTGGTCAGGATCTCGCGGCCGGTTTTGGTGTCCATGCTCGGGCTGGCCACCACCTCGCCGCCGTAGGCCTGCATGATGAATTTGCGGTAGGGTTTCTGGTCATAGGAAACCCGCACCATGTACACCTTGCACTCCATGCCGAATTTGGAAGTGGCGAGCGACAGCGCAGACCCCCACTGGCCGGCGCCGGTTTCCGTGGTCAGTCGCTTGACGCCTTCCCGCTTGTTGTAGTAGGCCTGGGCCACGGCGGAATTGGGTTTGTGACTGCCCACCGGACTGACGCTTTCGTTCTTGAAAAAGATCTTGGCCTTGGTGCCGAGGGCTTCCTCCAGTTTGGTGGCGCGAACCAGGGGCGAGGGGCGCCAGATCTTGTAGACCTCCAGAACCTCCTGCGGAATGTCGATGAACCGCTCCTGGCTCATTTCCTGTTCCAAAAGGCTCATGGGAAACACGGTGGCCAGCTTTTCCGGGCCGATAGGCTGGAGGGTCTCGGGGTCCAGGGGAGGCAGCAGGCCGTTGGGGATGTCAGGGACCACATTGTACCATCTGGTCGGCATCTCGTCTTCGCGCAGCACAATCTTCTTCATATTTTCTCCTTCGTTAATGGCAGATGGTTAAAGGAAATCCCACGTCTGATTCGGGCAAACGCCGACTCCCTTGCAATCGTTGGCATCAGCTCGCTGCGGCCGCTCTTCCGCCGCGCGCGCATCAGTGGGCTGTATCTACCGTACTCCTGCAAAATTCTCAAGATGGAGCGACCATTTCCTGGACCCCGGTCTTGATTATCCGTGCCAACAAGGCCTCACGCGCGGGCAAGCCGAGCACCTTTTCTAACACCTCGCGGGGATTGGTTCCCGGCTGGCCCTGATGACCGAGCAGGTCGAGCCGCAGGGTTGCGTCGGTCAATTCCAGGCGCGCGACCAGAGGGCGCAGGTCCAGCTCCTTGTGCCGGTTCTTGCGGAAGCGATCGATGACAAAGGTGTTCCGACCGAGAAAATCGGCCATTCGCTGGCCGAGGTCGGCCGGCCATAGCTGGGTTTGGATGGTGTAGCTGGTGATGCTGCATGCGGCCACACCACGGGGCGCCAGGCTAATGCCGGTCACTCGGATGGTTTCGGGGAGCTGACTGTTGAGCAAGGCCACGGTATCGTCCATCGAGGCCAGCGGTTGGGATAGGTCCATGTCAAAGAATTCGGCCAGACTCTCCACCCCGACCGGCAGGGCCTGGCTGAACGAAACCCGGGGCGTGGGGTTGAAACCGCTGGAAAACAGCAGCGGCAATCCGGCCCGCTGCAGGGTGCGAAACACCAATTGTAAAAGTTCCAGGTGGCCGTAAAAGCGGCTGTCGCCCAGACGTGCATAGGAGACCCGGTAGCTGTACCCTTGCGGCGGTTGCCTGTTTTCCTGCCTCACGGATGGCACGGCAGGGGCAGGCTCGCGGGCCGGCCGGGAATGCACCACCGGACGCACGGTTTTGAAATCACACAGACCGCAGCCCTGGCAGCCCTGATTGCGGCAATCCGGGGTATACTCGCGGCGCAGAGCCTTGGTGTATTCGCTTTCAAGGAAGGAACGGTCCACCCCGCTGTGCAGGTGCTCCCAGGGCAGGGTTTCGGTCAACTCCCGCCGACGCAGATACTCGTCGAGCTCAAGGCCGCATTTGGCGGCAGCCTGCTGCCACCGTTCAAGGTTGAAATGTTCGGACCAGCTGTCCAGGCGGGCGCCATCCAGCCAAGCGGTTTCCAGCAGCAGTGACAGCCTGCGGTCCCCACGGGCAAACACGCCTTCGAGAAAGGATTGCTCCGGATCGTGCCATTTGAGTTTGTATCCCTGGCGGGGCAGCAACTGCTTGAGGCGGTTGATCCGTTGCTTGGATTCTTCGAGGCTCAGCTGCCCCTCCCATTGGAAGGGCGTATGCGGCTTGGGCACGAAGGTGGCCACGCCGAGATTGACCTGGACCGGCCGTCCCTTGC
The DNA here is from genome assembly GCF_000186885.1 of Desulfobulbus propionicus DSM 2032. Lineage (GTDB taxonomy): Bacteria > Desulfobacterota > Desulfobulbia > Desulfobulbales > Desulfobulbaceae > Desulfobulbus > Desulfobulbus propionicus. The sequence goes on from NC_014972.1 coordinate 2,735,982, forward strand.
CCTGACCGACCTGGGCGCGGGCCTTTTTCGCCAAGGCAATGATCCCGTCGACATCGTCCTCGGTTTCGGTGGGCAACCCGACCATGAAATAGAGTTTGATCAGCTTCCAGCCCAGCGCAAAGGCGTCGCGACAGGTGGCCAACAGATCCTGTTCGCTGATGCCCTTGTTGATCACCTCACGCAGCCGGTCGGTGCCCGCCTCCGGGGCCACGGTGAAACCGGTTTTTCTGACACGTTTGATCTGTTCCATGATTTCTGGCGTCAAAGTTCCGACTCGCATCGACGGCATGGACACCGACACGAAATCGTCGGCAAAACGGTCCATGAGCGCTCCCATTAGTTCCGCCAAACAGGAGAAGTCTCCGGTGGACAGGCTAAGCAGGGCCAGTTCCTCAAACCCGGAGTGGGCGATTCCCTGGTTGGCCAGTTCCATGATCTCTTCCAGGGTCCGTTCGCGCACCGGGCGGTAGGTCATGCCGGCTTGGCAGAAACGGCAGCCACGGGTGCAGCCGCGGGCGATCTCCACTCCCAGCCGGTCGTGCACCGGATTGACCACCGGCACCAGGGGACGATGCAGATACGGGGCGCTCCCCATTCGGGGCAGCACCCGTTTGCGGACCAGCGGATACTGGGGTTGCAGGGCGTCGATGCGGGTCAACCGGCCATGCTGGTATTGGGGGGCAAAAAAGGCAGGCACATAGACCCCGGCGATTCGGGCCAACTGGTCAAGCACCGTTGTCCGCGCCCACCGCTCGTTTTTGGCGCGCAGCAGCAACTCACCGATTTCCACGATGATCTCTTCGCCGTCGCCAAGAACAATGGCATCGAAAAATTCGGCCACCGGTTCGGGATTGAGCGAACAGGGACCGCCGCCGAGCACCAGGGGATGGGCCTCGGTGCGCATGGCGGCCCGCAGGGGCAGGCCGGCCAGATCAAGCACGGTCAGAATGTTGGTATAGCAGAGCTCATAGGGCAGAGTGATCCCGAGGACGTCATAGCGGGACAGCGGAGCTTTGGCTTCCAGGGAAAAGAGCTCCATCCCCTGGGCGCGCAGTTCCTTTTCCATGTCCACATCGGGCACATAGGCGCGATGGGCGATGAACCGTTCATCGCCATTGAGAATGTGATAGAGAATCTGTAGGCCCTGGTGGGACATGCCGATTTCATAGAGATCGGGAAAGATCAGGCAAACATTCAGGCAAGCGGCATCAAGGCGGCCGTTGACCGCATGCAGCTCGCCGCCGACATATTGACCCGGTTTGCGTACCAGGGGAAGGATTCGATCAAGATCGATGGAAGCGGATACAACCATTTGTTTTCTGTACGTTAAAAGAGAAAAAAAGAGGAAAAAGGTTGATAATCAGTTACAAAGACATGATTTTTGACTGATTATCCATCTCGGACCGCAGCCAGGCCGGAGGTGGCTCCACGACAGGGGGCCGCATGGTGCCAGTCAAGAAAATGACAAAACAGGCACTTAAATTGCTTATAGCATTTCAGCCCCTGACGGGCCGTTGTCACGCTTCTCCCTCTCACCGAACCGCCGGAAAGAACCATGAAAAAAAATATTGTTGCCCGTGCCGCGCACACGCTGTTTGTCTTCCTGTTCACCGTTGGACTGGCCATGGCCGAGGATGCCCCGCAGCTGCAGAAGCTCAAGCATTCGGTGCTTTCTCCGTCAAGCGAACAGGTGGTGCTGCAACTCAACGGCTCCTATAGCCCAAATGTCTTTACTTTGAAAGGCGAAACGCCCCGGGTGATTTTTGATTTTGCCGACATGACCCATTCCCGGGAGGTGAAAAGCATCACCACCAAGGGGGCGATCGTCAAACGGGTGCGGGTGGGCATGCACGGCGATGAGACCCCCAAGACGCGCATCGTCTTTGATGTCGCCACCTTGAAGGATGTCACCTACACCCAGTCCTTTGACGAGGCGACCTCGACCCTGACCATCCATTTCACCCGCCCGGCAAAGACGATTGACAGCAAGAAAACCGTGGCCCAGCGGAACGAGGACAAGCCGGCCGCTGAACCAGCAACCACCACGGCCGAGCCCGCCGCCAGCGGCCAACCGCCGGCAACGGTTGACACAGCGGTGTCCGGGCCGTCACCTCGCACACCGGCCAGCACCGAGGGGCCAGCGCCAAAGGCGGCGGAACAGGTCGCCCAGCCTTCTCGACCATCCGAGCAGACCACTCAGCAGCAATCGGCCAGCAGCCCATCCCAAGGTGAGGCCCCGGCAGCGCAGACAGTTGGCGCCGAGCCGGTCGCCTCACCAGCCCCTTCCAAGGACCAGCCATCTCCCGCACCGGCCAAGGAGACTCCTCCCGCGACGGAGGCGGCAGCGCAAAAGCCGGTCGAACAATCGCAAGCCGCCGTTCCGGCACCGCCGCAAACAGCCACGGCCCCACCAGCGGCCGCCCCCACACAGCCTGCGGCCAAGGACGACGCCACGAAAACGTCCGTCCCAGGGAAAGAGGCACAAAAACAGGAGGAAAGCGCGGCGAAAAAAGAACAGCCCGTCGAGACGACGCCTATCACGGCACAGCCGGCCGTCAAGCCCGAAGCGGAACACGCTGCTGCTCCGGCACAAACCGAGGAACCGCCCCGGCTGGAGTATGTCAAGTTTGACGCCACCTCACCCAAAGGCGAGATGGTGCTGTTCAAACTGAACGGTTTTCATCCCCCCGCCGTGCATGGGGTTGAAGAGGGTATCCCCAGGGTCATTTGCGATTTCAACAACACCAAGCTGATCGACTCGGGAAAAGGGAAAAACACCATCAAGACAAACGGTAAGTTTGTCAAGGTCATCCGGACGTCCACAACCAAGAAGCCGGAAAAAGTACGGGTGGTGATTGATCTGGAACCCAACCGCAGCTACGATCTGCAACAGGTGTTCTTCAAGGAGGACAACCTGTTCGTGATCATTGTCAACACCATGAAAAAATAAGGCTCAATCAACCTGTTCAATCGTGAAATGCGGCGGCGGATCAAGACGAAAGGTCGCCGCCTCCAGAAGGGTGTGCGAATAGACTCGTTCCACCTGGATGGTCAGGGTGCCGGTGATTGCCTCCCCGCTGATGCGCACGGTTCCGGGCCAGCGGTAGCCGCTTTGCGCCTCTCTGGTCGAGTCGGCGTAGCGCAGTTCCAGAAGTTCCTCTCCCTGTGGGTCCATCAACAGGTGACAGCGCATCTCGCCGCTTTGCCTCGCCAGCAGGACATGATGGCGCATCGCCCGGTCGTCCTGCCAAGTGTACCAAAAATCCTCACCGGAGGCGTCTTGCGCGGGCGCGGCGTTTTTGCCCTGCCCCGCGTTGACAAAGCCGCCAAGCAAGGCGAACAGATCCGCCGGGGCCACGGCTTCGGGCACGTACTCCTGCCAAAATTTTGAATCGGTTCGTCCCCGGTACGCGTGACCGATCCGGCTGTCCACCATGGTGAAGGTGGTGCCGTCGGAAACGGCGAGCAACAACGACCGCCCCAAGGGATCGCTGGCGGCAAAGCGAAGCAGCGCCGGTTGCTGCACTTGCAGGCTCGCCGCAATGGCGCCCTTGCTGCCGAGCACATCCCAACTTAGCCGAATATCGGCATCAACGGCCGACGGTCGTTTGCTTTCAAGGAAGGCCGACCACAGGGTCGTGGCCTCCTGCTCCCGCTCAGGCGACAAGGGCAGGGTCTGGGGCAATTTGCCGGCACAGCCGGCAAGCAGGAGCAGGCAACAGCACAGCCCCCAGCGGAGATAGTTGTCAACATGCACCGGCATCAAGGTGTTCCCTGTTTCCCCAGGATGCGGATCTTCTCCTGGATACGCTTCTTTTCCTGTTGGTCTGTCGAGTGTTTCACGGCCTTTTTATAGGTCTGCAACGCCTCCCGTACCCGGCCGCTTTCCAGGTAGACGTCACCGAGGTGCTCAAGAATGGCGGCATCGTTCGGAGAAAGTCGGACGGCAGCCTCCAGCTCTTTGATCGCCTGATCGAGCCGGCCGAGCCGGTAGTACACCCAGCCCAGACTGTCCCGGATATATCCGTTGTCCGGTTTGAGCTCAATCGCCCGCTGGATATAGTCCAGGGCCTGATCCAGATTGACCTGCTTGTCGGCCCAGCTGTAGCCGACGAAATTCAGGGCCGCGGCGTTGTCCGGCTTGATTTCGATGATTTTCTGCATGATCGCCAGGGCACCGGCATGATCGCCCTCTTCTTCCAGCAGCAAACCGTATTCGTACAGCAGATTTTCGTCATTGGGAAACCCCTCGATGCCTTCGAGCAGCACCTGTTTGCTCAGATCATCGCGGCCCAGATCCTGATAGAGGGCCGCGAGCAGGATGTACATCTCGGCATTGCGGGTGTCGGCGGCAGCGATATGCTCTTCGAGCAGCTGCTTGGCTTCCGCCAGCTTGTTTTGTTCACGCAGTATGCGCACCTGGAGAAACAGGGCATCGAGGTATTCAGGCGCCTCGCGGTCGATCTGCCGGACCTGCCGCAATGCCCGGCCATATTTTTCCTGTTGGACAAACAGCACGGCCAGAAAATATCTGGCCTCGGACAGATTCTCCTTGTGCAAGATCTTCTCGACGATCGCCACCGCCTTGTCATATTTTTTCTGCTTGGCATACAGACGGGCGATGGTCAGATCGACCCGCTGGGGCTGCTCGGCATAGGATTTCAGCCGGTTGAGTTCCTCCAGGGCCTGATCGTCCTTTTTTTGCAACAGATACACATGAATCAGGGCAACGCGGGCCCCTTCGTTCTGTTCGTCCCGCTCGATAATGTCCCGATACAGGCGCACAGCCTCGTCATGCTGGCCCGCTTTGACATACAGCTCGCCCAGCTCCATCTGCAATTCGCTTGACCAGTTCCGCTCCAGGGCCTTTGTGTAATGCTCGATCGCTTCTTCGGGGAGTGCCTGTAGTTGGCAGAGGCGTGCCATGAGCACATGGGCAAGATAGGCGGCCGGATCTTGGGCAAGAATCCGCTCCAAAAGCGGCCGCGCCCGTTCCGGCTGATTGGCGTTCAGGTACATTTCCGCCAGCAACAGCAGAATGGCCGGGTCGTCGGGATGCCGATCACTGATCAGCTGGTACTGGCGCATGGCCTCGGCGTTCTTTTTCTGACGGAGGAGAACCTTGGCGTACAGCATGCGCATCCCGGTCTTGTCGGGATGTTTTTCCAAGTAGTTGTGCAGCCAGGTCGCCGCCTCGTCGGTCCGATCCAGGCGCAGGAGGAGAATCGGCACCTTTTCGCTGATGTAATCGGCCTGCTCGTCACAAATTAGCGCCTTTTGGTAAAATTCCAACGCCTCCTCGAAACGGAGCATTAACTCGGCGTGCCGTCCCCAGAGAAAATGAAAGGTGGAACACGCTCGATCAGAGCCGTTCTCGCTCAGGGTCGAGACCTGTTCCACCTTGCCCTCGACGGCCACCTCGGTCTTTGCCTGACAACCGCCGAGGAGCAGAGAGGCGATAACAACGGCCAATAGTCGACAGGGATGGGCAGGGGTCAGCGGGGGCATTGCGTACCTTTTTGTGCAAGCAGTTGCGCAACCGCCTCGCGGATGGAGGCATGCACCTCGGCAACCGTTCGGGCGGCATGGATGCGTACTATACAATCATGGGTAAAGGATGCAAAGAGCGCCGCCACTTTTTCCAACTGTTCCTGCTGCTCGAAATCGTTGAGCATCTCGCCTCGCAGTTCCCTGATCCGGGTAACGCTCTCTGAGGGGGTTTGCGTCAGCAGCAGCACCAGATCCGGTTCCGGAGCAAAGCCGTGGCGGGCAAAAATGGCCGCCGGATCGCACCCGGCCGCGCCCTGATAGGCCGCGGTGGAAAAATAATAGCGATCGGTGAGCACGATCGCTCCGCGGGCCAGGGCTGGTTTGATGCACTGCTCCACATGCTGGCGCCGATCGAGCAGGAACAGCTCCAGCTCCTGTTCGGGCGAAGCCTGATGCCGATTGCGATACAGGAGGCGAATTTGTTGTCCATACGGCCCATCGGTGGGCTCCCGGGTCTCAACCACCGTGTAACCTTGTCCTCGCAGGTAGGCGGCCAACAGGGGCAGCTGGGTTGATTTGCCGGTCCCGTCGATGCCCTCAAAGGCGATCAGGATGCCGCCGCTCATGCTGCCCTGCCTCGCCGGTTGGCGACAATGGTCTGGGCCAGGGCCAGGGCGGCCGCCAGGCTGGTTGGATCGGCCATGTTGCGGCCGGCGATGTCGTAGGCCGTTCCGTGATCAACCGAGGTCCGGACAATCGGCAGGCCAAGGGTGACGTTGACCCCGTCGGCAAAGTGAAGCAGCTTGAAGGGAATCAGTCCCTGGTCGTGGTACATGGCGATCACCGCATCGAACCGACCGCTGGCCGCCTTGTGGAAGATCGTATCCGGCGGCCAGGGGCCACTGACCTCGCCGCTGTCCTGGCATTGCGCCACTGCCGGGGCAATCAGCCGCGCTTCCTCATCGCCAAACAGCCCTTGTTCGCTGCCATGGGGATTGAAGCCGGCGACCGCGATTCTGGGGTTGGCGATGGCAAAATCACGTCGTAAGCATTCCCGGGTCATTCGGATACAGTCGGCGATCTCCTTGTAGGTGAGCAGGCCGGGCACCTCACGCAGGGCCACATGGATGGTCACCAGCACAACCTTCAACCGGGGGCCGGCCATCATCATCCGCACCTTGGCGGTACTGGTCAGGGCCGCCAGCATCTCGGTATGGCCGGGGTAGGGATAACCGGCTTGCTGCAAACTCTGCTTGCTGATCGGGCAGGTGACGAGGGCGCTGCAATGACCGTCGGCAATCAGGCGGACCGCTTCTTCGATGTATCGCCCCATGGCCTGGCCGGTAGCCGCATCCGGCCTACCCCACTCGATCGGCGTGGAGAGCGGCGCCCCCACTTGAAGGACCGGCAAGGTTTGCGGGTCGATCGCTTCGCCGGGCCGCCAGCGCACAATGGTCAACGGCATGCCCAGCTGTTCGGCAGCCTGACGGAGCACGCCCAGATCTCCGACCACCACGCCGCGTCCGGCGGCCGGCCGATCGGCGAGGTGAAAGAGACGACAGAGAATCTCCGGTCCGATACCCGCCGGGCATCCCATGGTGATGGCCACGGGGGATGAAATACTCGTGGTTGCTGAAGGCATGGCGTGTCCTCAGAGGGCAAAATCAAAAGCGTTTTGTATGTGCTCGATGGTAGCGGGCCGGGAATCCCGGTGAATCCGCACAGCGATGACATCGAAGCGGGCCGTGCTGTCCCCCAGGTGGTGCCTGTGCAGATACTCCTGGGCGACACGCGAAAGCTGCCGCTGCTTGCGTCCGTCCACCGCCTCCAAAGGGGAGCCGAACGCCGTGGAATGGCGGCTCTTCACCTCGACGAACACCACTGTTTCCCCATCCTGAGCAATGATGTCGATTTCTCCGAACGGCCTGCGATAATTGCGGGCGACGATCCGATAGCCAAGCCGGAGCAGATACTCCTGGGCCAACTCCTCCCCTTGCCGACCGACGACGACTGTCGCTTGTTTGTTCTTCAAAAACATTCCCGGCACCAACAATTGCAAGCGAAGGCGAGCCTGTCACCCATGGTGCAGAAACTCGGTAACCCCGCGAAAGGTCCGACGGTGCAACGGACATGGGCCATGGTTCCTGATTGCTTCCCGATGCGCCTTGGTCGGATAGCCCTGGTGGCGATCAAACCCATACTGGGGAAACAGGGCATGGGCGTCGGCCATCATCCTGTCCCTGGTCACCTTGGCGACAATCGAGGCCGCGGCGATGGAAGCGCTCTTTGATTCGCCCTTAACCAAGGTCCGCTGCCCCACGGGCACCGGCACCTCGAACCTCCCGTCAACTAGCAGAAAATCGGGCACGCCGCCGGGAGGCACCTGGCCGCACGCCTCCATGGCCCTTTTCATCGCCAACAACGACGCCTGAAGAATGTTGACCTGTTCGATTTCCCGGGGGCTGGCCTCGCCGACACCAATCCGGGCACCATTGGTGGAAAGCAGCTCAAACAGTCGCTCTCGCTGCCGACGCGTCAGGGTCTTGGAATCAACATAGGGCGTGAAGTCGCCATCCGCTGGCAGGATGACACAGGCTGCGACCACCGGACCGGCCAACGGTCCCCTCCCAGCCTCGTCAACACCAGCTACCCTAGCAAATCCCTGGCGCTGCAGTTGTCGTTCGAAATAGAAGGTATCGGTGTGGGGGGAAAACGGAAGCAGATCGGCAAAAAGGGTGCGAGGATTCATATCGCCATGGGCACGAGGATGGCGTTGAGGGGGCGGGAAGAAGTTCCCAAATGGAAGAAAGAGACATATCCGGGCGTCACGCAGAGCCCGGATATGTCTGTGTCGACGGCACTGGCACGAGGATCTGGGGAAACCCTCGCGCCTGCGCAACGTTTTTCTTTTTCTTACAGAATGCCCCGCTCGCGAATTCGTGCGGCTTTGCCACGACGCTCGCGCAGATAGTAGAGACGCGACCGGCGTACCCGACCAAGGGTCACCATCTCAATCTTTTCGATCCGCGGAGAATGGAGCGCAAAGGTTTTCTCCACGCCAACGCCGTGGGAAATTTTACGGACAGTGAAAGTTGCGTTCATGGTGCCGCGTTTCCGCTTGATCACTACTCCTTGAAACACCTGCACACGCTCCTTGTTGCCCTCAATGATCCGGATGTGCACCTTGATGGTATCGCCGGGTCGAAATTGGGGGATATCAAAACGCATCTGCTCCAGGTCAATCTTATCCAAGATATTCATCGCCATATTCGTTGCTTTACGGCAGGGGGGAGTCCCATTTTCGTCACCCAGCCGATGGATGCCTCCAAATCATCCAGAAATAAAACCATCTAATCACTTAAATATTGACTGCAGTTGTCAGCTCTCTCCGACTCCTGCCTTCTTGTCGAACTCTGCCCACACCCCTCGGGCATGCCAAGCAATCTGTCCATGATAATGGAAGCGGCTGAACGCACGGACAGATGATTGAATTCGGTATTGCCGCACAACGGCGGCAAGATGCCATCCGCCATGGCCAACACTTCGGGGCTCAGGCCCCAAGCGGTGCCGAACAGCAGTAGGACAGGCCGATCTTCCCGCCATATTTGCCTGCGGATCTCGGCATAGCCCACGGTATGCACTTGTTTGGCGCAGGTGGCGAGCACCAGGGGCGTAGCGCCGAATTGTCTGGTCGCCCCGTTGATCGCCTCTTCAATCGTCGCGCAGACCGTGATAAGCGAAAGGGCTTCGCTTCGGTCGGGATTGACGCTGCCGCCGTACCCCTGAGTCCAATGTCCAACGATCTGGCGAGCCAACAGCTGTTGCTCCTCAAAAGGGGTAACCACCCAATAGGTGCCAATGCCGTAGGTGCGGCCAGCCCGGGCGATATCATGCAGATCGAGGTTGGTGACCGCCGAGCCAATCGTTTCACCGCTGCGGTTGATCACGGGGAAATGCACCAAGGCAAGATCAACCTTCATTGCGGGCTTTGGCTCCTCTGCTGCCTGACAAGAGACTGTATTCGTTCAAGCAGTCCTGTCTGCCGCAAAATTTTTTGCTCGCCCGGTGAGAACTCGACAGTTGCCAGCAGATCCGGTCGGCGATCCAAGGTAAGCTGAACCGATTCCACAAACCTGTGGCGAGCAATGGCTGCATGGTCACCGGACAGGAGAACCTCAGGAACCGGCAACTCTTCAAAAATTCGTGGTCTCGTGTACTGTTTGTGCTTTAGCAGGCCACAGCTAAAGCTCTCGTTGGTAACGGAATCACCGCAGCCGAGCACCCCTGGCAACAGGCGACAAACCGCATCCAGAACCACCAGGGCCGCTAACTCGCCGCCAGTCAACACATAGTCGCCGATCGACAGTTCCTCGTCGACATACCTGTCACAAAAGCGCTCGTCGACCCCTTCATAGCGACCGCAAACAAATAATAACTGATCGTACTCAGCCAGGCGCTCGGCCGCCGCTTGCCGGAACTGTTTTCCTTTCGGCGACAGCAAAATCACCCGAGACTCACCTTCATGGCGTCGGGCCGCCTGAACACAGGCGGCTAGGGGTTCTGGTTTCATCACCATCCCTTCGCCGCCGCCAAAGGGCCGATCATCGGTCATCCGATGACGGTCTACGGCAAAATCGCGCAGGTTATGCACCCTGACCCTAATTTTCCCGTCCGCCTGGGCGCGGCGGACAATGCCTTCCTGCAAGGGCGAGACAAAAAAATCGGGAAAGATGGTCAGGATGTCAAAATCCATCAATCCTTGATCCTCACGCCCTGTTGATGTCAAGTAGCCCGAGCGGCAGATCAAGGATGACCATGTTCTCGGTAATGGAAACGATAAATGCCCCGACAACCGGAACAAGGTACTCTTCCCCGCCTTGGCGGATGACCAGGATATTCTGGCCGCCACCGGCTAGAAAGGTCTCCACCGTTCCCAATTCCTGGCCGTCCGTGGTTCTTGCCTGCTTGCCTTGAAGGCTATGCAGATAGAACTCGCCTGCCGCGGTCGGTGGCAGATCCTTGCTCGGCACCCATATCAACATGCCGACAAGTTCCTCGGCCCGGTCGCGGTCCGTACATTCCTTCAATCGCAGGATGACCGAACTGCCGTTGACCCGTGCGAGGACGTTGGTAAATTCTAGCTTGGCCGACGACACATCGGATGCCAAAAAGAGCCGCCGATACCTGTTGAGATTTTCAGGTTTTTCGGTGAAGGAACGAATTTTCAATTCGCCCCGGATGCCATGGGGTCGCGTTATCAACCCGAGCGCGACAAAGTCGTCACCCGTTCCCGATCCAGTTGACGCCACTATTCAACGATTTCAAGCCTGGTCCGCTTGCCGCCTTCGGTCACCGAAGCAGCAAGCACTGCGCGCATCGCCCTGGCGGTCCGCCCCTGTTTACCGATTACCTTGCCCAAATCTTCCTGGGCAACGCGCAGTTCAATGATGAGATTCTCCTCATCTTCCTGCTGGGTCACGGTGATCAAGTCAGGACGATCAACCAGTTTGGCGGCAATAAACTCAATCAGCTCTTTCATTTATGCCGCAACAACCACTCCCGGGACATGCTTCTTGATCAGGCTCTCGACGGTTTCGGTCGGTTTAGCTCCCTTTTTCATCCAGCTGTCAAGTTTCTCGTTGTCGATCGTCACGGCGGCTGGATTCTGCATCGGGTCGTAGGTGCCGACGATATCGAGAAATTTGCCATCGCGCGGCGCTTCGCTGTCAGCCACGACGATGCGGTAGAAGGGTTGTTTTTTCCGCCCTTTCCTGGTCAAACGAATACGAACTGCCATTGTTGTCTATCCTCCGGTGGATAATGCTCCAGCAGAATCCCCTGCCGAGCGTGCTTGGTTAAAAGTATGAAAATCTATCGGACAAGCCCCTTGGGGAGCTTCCGCCGCTTGCCGCCACTCACGATGCCTTTGCCTTTCAGATTCTTCATCATTTTCAGCATCATGGTGTAACTCTTCAGAACCCGGTTGACCTCGGCGACCGAGGTTCCGGAACCATTGGCAATGCGCACCCGCCGACTGGCGTCGATGATTCTGTGATTGCGCCGCTCCTTGAGGGTCATGGAGCGAATGATCGCCTCGGTTTTCACTAGTTCTTTCTGATCCGGCTTGGGCGCGTCCTTCAGTTGCTTGAGTTTGTTGATCCCCGGAATCATGCCCATGATCTGTTCCAAGGTGCCCATCTTCTTGATCTGCTGGATCTGGTCGAGAAAATCCTCCAGGGTAAAGGCGTTTTTCTGGATCTTCTTGGCCAGCCGCTCGGCATTCTTTTGATCAACGACCGCCTCGGCCTTCTCAATCAGCGACAGCACATCGCCCATGCCGAGGATGCGCGAGGCCGCCCGGTCAGGATGAAAGACCTCCAAGGCCTCGACCGATTCACCGACACCGACGAACTTGATCGGCTTGCCCGTCACCTTCTTCACCGACAGGGCGGCGCCGCCACGGGCATCGCCTTCCATCTTGGTGAGAACAACGCCGGTGATCTCGAGGTCGGTATTGAATTTGTCGGCTACGGTGACTGCGTCCTGGCCAGTCATGGCATCGGCGACAAACAACACCTCGGCCAAGGGAACTGTCCGACTGATCTCCTGCAACTCGGCCATCAAGGCTTCGTCCACATGGAGCCGACCGGCGGTATCAATGATGACGGTGTCGTAATGACCGGTCCTTGCCTCGGCCACGGCCTGACGGGCAATGTCCACCGGCTTTTGCTCGGTGGTGGAAGCATAAACCGGCACCCCAACCTGTTCACCGAGAACATGCAACTGCTCGATGGCTGCCGGCCGGTACACGTCGGCCGGCACCAAAAAGGGCGCGCGCCCCTTCTCCTTGAGCTGCTTGGCCAGCTTGGCGGCGGTGGTGGTCTTGCCCGAACCCTGCAGACCGGCCAGCATGATGACCACCGGCTGGCGGCCGTCGAGCTTGAGCGGCTCAGCCTGACTGCCGAGCAGTTCGACCAGCTCGTCGTGCACCACCTTGACCACCTGTTGACCGGGCGACAGACTGGTGAGCACCTCCCGGCCAATGGCTTTTTCGGTGACCGAGGCGATAAATTCCTTGACAACGCCGAAGTTGACATCCGCCTCAAGCAACGCAGTGCGCACCTCGCCCATGGCTTCCTGAATGTTTTCTTCAGTGAGCCGGCCATGGCCGCGCAACTTCTTGAACGTGCTTTCGAGGCGGTCGGTTAAGTTCTCAAACATATTGACATTGCTCAGTAAGCGGTGACTTCGGGGCAAACGCCGAAAAACGCCCGTCTCCGGTTCTCATTACGAAAATTGCGATTAATACCCGACCTGCCCCCTATTGTCAAGGGAGAAGAAAAACATGGTGGTCCGCGCTGTTATCACCCGGCCAGCACCTCGGCGACCTTGTGGAGTCCCTCCGGACTGTCTGCCTGCAGGCAGGTAATCGGCGTGTCCTTCGGCAGAATTTTTTTCATCATTCCAGTGAGGACGTTCTTCGGCCCCAATTCGACCACAACCTCCACTCCTTCGGCCACCATCCGCTCGATAATGGACAGCCACCGCACCCGCGAGGCGATCTGCCGGGCCATGATGTTCCGCATCGCCGAGGGATTCTGCTCATAGTCGCCGGTAACATTGAACAGGACCGGCACTTGGGGGTGCTGGAACTCAATGCTGTTCATGTAGGCGGCGAAATCCTCCACCGCGCCCGCCACCAGAGGACTGTGGTTAGCCACGCTTACCTTAAGGGGAATCACCTTGGCGCCCTGGGCCGCACAGAGTTGGCCGATGGCTTCCAAGCCGGGAGCATCGCCCGACAGGACGATCTGGGAAGCCGTGTTGTGGTTGGCCACCACCGCCACGCCCGGACCAGTGAAGCGTTCGAGGAGCGCTTCCACGTCATTGATGGCCAAACCGACCACTGCCCGCATGCCGCCCGGATGGGCCGCGCCTTCCCGTTCCATCAGTTCCCCGCGCTTGGTCACCAGGGCTAGGGTGTCCTCCAGGGTCAAAACACCCGCCCCATGCAGGGCTGAATACTCGCCAAGGCTGTGACCGGCAAAAAAGGCGGGCTTGAATCCGGGCAGGAGTTTGAGCAGTTGCTGCCAACAAATCAAATTGATGACCGTCAAGGCCGGCTGCAGATAGAGGACACGAGTCAGATCCTCCAACGGGCCTTCAAAGCAGAGTTTGCGCAACGGAAAGGCAGAGATGGTCTCGGCCAGATCCATCAAGACCGAGGCATCTTGGTCCCGATTGACGAATTCCTGGCCCATGCCGATAAACTGGGACCCCTGTCCCGGAAAAATAATCGCTGTTTTTTTCATGTGCTGACAAAAAAGGTTCAGGCCCGTTCGGACTGTTGCCGGTCGAACAGGAGGTTGTTGACAATAAAGAGGATCACGCCGACCGTGATCGCCGAGTCGGCGATATTAAAGGCCGGCCAGTGGTACGTGCCGACGTAGACGTCAAGAAAGTCAATCACGAATCCGAAGCGGATGCGGTCGATCAGGTTGCCGATGGCGCCGCCGGCGATCAGGGCCAAGCCCAGGGTATAGGCCATGCTGCGGCGGCCGAAGCTCCGCTGGGCGATCCAGATGAACACCAGGGCCGCACCAGCGGCGGCGATGAAAAAGACCTGTCGCCACAGAGCGGGCTGCCCCGCGAGAATACTGAAGGCGGCGCCATTGTTGGTCAAATAGGTCAGGTTGAACAGGTCGGGAATGACCACCCGGCTCTCATGGAGCACAAAGTGGTGCATGATCCAGAACTTGGTTGCCTGATCAAGACCAATGACAGTCAGAATGACGGTGAAAAAAAAGAGCATCGGGAATCCGCGTTATCCCGCCAACTGACGAACCACGGCGGCGCAACGGGCACAGAGCGACGGATGCTCGTGATCCTCGCCAACCGAGGTGGCGATCGTCCAGCAGCGCTCGCACTTGGCGCCAGGAGCAGGATGAACGGCAATTTCCAAACCGGGGATACCCTCCGCCTCGACAAAGGCAAATCCGCCCTCCCCCGGCTGCGCACTCCGCAGGCTGGAAACAATGCACAATTCCCGCAACTGGTCCAGACTGCCATTCAGGAATCCAGCCCACTCAGTGTTGCCCCGCAACACCACCTCCGCATCGAGACCAAGGCCAATGACCTTGTCCCGCCGCGCCCCCTCCAGCACCCGGGTAATGGCACCGCGCAGGGTGAGCAACTTGGTCCAGCGCTCCTCAAAGGCAGTGTCCTTGCCAATATCGTCAACCGGCGCGAACCGGGTGAAGAAAATCGACTGCTCCAAGGGCGTATTGTCCGACAGCCCATGCAGATGTTCCCAGGCCTCGGCGGCGGTGAAGCAGAGGATCGGCGACATCAGCCGCAGCAGGCCATCGAGAATGCGGTAGATCACGGTCTGAGCCGCCCGCCGCTCCGGGCCAGCTGGCGCCGAGCAGTAGAGCCGGTCCTTGAGCACATCCATGTAGATGCTCGAGATGGTGGTGCCGCAGAAGTTGTGCAGCGCATGGTAAATGGCATGGAATTCATAGCGGTCGTAGGCACGGGTGACCCGCTCGCTCAGCTCCGCATACTTGGCCAACGCCCACCTGTCGATTTCCTGGAGGTCGGAAACGTCGACCGCATCGCGTTCCGGGGCAAAGTCGTAGAGATTCGAGAGGAGAAACCGCAGGGTATTGCGCATCTTGCGGTAGGCATCGGAAACGTGCTTGAGGATCTCATCCGAGACCTTGACGTCGTCCTGATAGTTCTCGCTGGCCACCCACAGGCGGAGGACCTCGGCGCCGTACTGGTCAATGACTTGCTGGGGCGCGACCACGTTGCCCACGGATTTCGACATTTTCTTGCCTTGACCGTCGACCACGTAGCCGTGGGTCAGTACCCCCTGGTATGGAGCCCGGCCCCTGGTGCCCACCGAGGTGAGCAGCGAGGATTGGAACCAGCCGCGGTGCTGGTCGCTGCCCTCGAGGTAGAGATCGGCCGGCCAGCGCAGTTCCGGGCGCTGTTCGACCACCGCCGCATGGCTGACCCCGGAATCGAACCAGACATCGAGAATGTCGGATTCCTTTTTGAACTCGCGGCCGCCGCAGGAACACGCCACTCCTTCGGGAACAAAGTCGGCGGCCTCGTGCTTGAACCAGGCATCCGCGCCCTCGCTCATGAACAGTTCGTCGATCCGGGCACACACCGTCTCGTTTTTCAGGATTTCCCCGCAGGCGGCACAAGTGAGCACGGTCACTGGCACGCCCCAGGAGCGCTGACGGGACAGGCACCAGTCGGGCCGGGCCTCGACCATACCGTAGATACGCTGCTGGCCCCATGCCGGGGTCCATTGCACCTCGTTGATCGCGGACAGGGCCTTGGCGCGCAGCTGCAGGTTGTCCATGGAAATAAACCACTGGGCCGTGGCCCGGTAGATGACCGGTTCCTTGCAGCGCCAGCAGTGCGGATAGCTGTGCCGGATCGAGGCCTCCTTGACCAGCGAGCCTGCGGCAGCCATGTCGGCGATGATCTGGCTGTTGACCTGCGGCACCGGCTGTCCCGCGTATCGCCCAGCTTCCGCCGTGTACCGGCCAGCGTCGTCCACCGGCGAGAGGATGTCCAGACCGTAGCGCAGACCGGTGAGGTAGTCGTCGGTGCCGTGGCCGGGCGCGGTGTGGACACAACCGGTGCCCGAATCGGCGGTGACATAGTCGGCCAGCACCAGCAGTGCATCACGCTCCATGAATGGGTGGCGGCAGCGTTTGTTTTCCAGGCTGCTGGCGGAAAAGGTGGCGATGCTCGCATACTGGTCGATGCCGAACTGCTCCATGCAGGGGGCTACCAGCTCCTTGGCCAGAATCCAGGTCTCGTCGCCAACGGCGACCGCCGCGTATTCGAAATCGGGATGAAAGGCGATCGCCAGGTTGGCCGGCAGGGTCCAGGGAGTGGTGGTCCAGATGAGCACCGATACCGAACGGCCCGCCAGTTGCGGCGCGACCTCGCCCAGATCGTCGACCACCGGAAATTTGACATAGACCGACGGCGAGGTGTGATCGGCATAGTCGACCTCGGCCTCGGCCAAGGCGGTACCGCAGGTGGCGCACCAATAGACCGGTTTTTTCGAACGGACCACCGCGCCGGAAAGAAGGAATTTGTTGAACTCCCGGGCGATGATCGCCTCGTAGGGGAAGCTCATGGTCAGGTAGGGGTTGGACCAGTCGCCGAGCACGCCGAGACGTTTAAACTGCTCGCGCTGGGTTTTGATCCATTTTTCGGCATAGCTGCGGCAGGCGGACCGTTTGCCCAGGGTGGAAATGGCCTGTTTCTTGGCGCCCAACTCCAGGTCGACATTGTGCTCGATGGGCAGACCGTGACAGTCCCAACCGGGAATATAGGGAGCGTTGAACCCGGCCATCCGCTTGGAGCGGAGGATAATGTCCTTGAGCACCTTGTTGAAGGCGGTGCCCAGATGGATGTTGCCGTTGGCATACGGGGGGCCATCATGGAGGATGAACAACGGCCGATCGGCCATCATCTGCTGCAACCGCTGATAGAGGTTTTCCTTATCCCAGCGCTTGAGCACCATTGGCTCCCGCTGGGTGAGGTTGGCCTTCATTTTGAACTTGGTCTGCGGCAGATTCAGTGTTTCCCTGTAATCCATGGTCATTCCTGATTGGCAAAAAGAAAAAGAAATGCGGCCGGAGCCGGGCCGTCCACAAAGCAGTGGATTTTACCAAGCCCGCTTGAATGTGCAAGGGAAAAGGGGGGAAGACCGGGCAAGGAACCCGTCGGCACGCGGGCGGCACGAGAGCACATCCCGGCTTGTCCTTTTACCGGGCCCGTTGTATCTTGACCGGACGAGAAAAAGAGCCCCTCCCAAACCCTTTCTGCCCATGGAGCAGTAGCGTGAAAGCCGAAAAAACCCAATTCTCTTGTGTGGCCTGCGGCCAGCAACAGCCGGAGCTTTCCTTGGAGAATGGCTATTGTCCGGCCTGCGAGGCCATTGCCCGCATTGTGCGGGAACAGCCGGAAATGGTGCGGCAGCTGTGGCTGCGGCTGCACAATGAGCCGATTCTCCCGGAGGCGGTTCCCCGTTCGATCGAAAGCGAGGCCGAGTTGCCCGATGTGCTTGACGGCAAGCGCTACCGGACCATCGATCGCGACCGCAACAAGTGGTACCTGTCGGTAAGCGAGGTCAACGGCAAGCCGGTGGAGGTGTTTGCCTCGACCGCCTTTGACCGCGACCATGAACTGCAGTCGCGCATCTCCAACCTGACCACCATCACCCGGTTGATCTCCCTGATCCTCAGACACATCTTCCTCGGCGAACCCCTCACCTTCGACAAGTGCCTCAAGCAGATCCAGCGCAGTTCACGGCAGAAAAACGACCTGCCCGACATGCTCTATGGGGTGCTGAGCCGTTATAACGTGCCGCGCCAAAAGAGCGACGAGCCGCGCTAACCGCGGGTCCACCGAAGAACAAGCGCAGTCATCGGGTTATTCCGCCGTTCTGCGGCTTTCATGGCACGCCAGCAATTATTTTACAGTTTTTCCATGAATTTTTTCGGATCAATGATAAACCGTTCATGGCGACCGCGGCCGATCTCCCCCTTCTCGTCGTAGGCCAGCAGTTCAAACACCAGCCGCCTGCGATCAACCTCGACCAAGGTGGATTCGCAGGTGACCTTCATGCCCACCGGGGTGGCCTTGCCGTGGCTGATATCCACCTTGATGCCCACCGTGCCGAAGCCTTCGGGCAGATAGGGAAGCACCGATTTGAGGCAGGTTTTTTCCATCAGGGCCACCATGGCCGGGGTGGCATAGACCTCGACCAAGCCGCTGCCGTACTTGGCGGCGGTTTCCTCGAAGGTGACCACCAGCTCTTCCTTACCCTTGATACCCGTGGGGATCTGAATATCCATATCGCTTTCTCCTTGCCGTAGCTGCGGGCTCTGTGCATGCCCCCGGCACACTCTCCGGAGGACGCAGGGTTCAATCGCAAAAACATTCGTGAATTTGAGCTTATATCAGCAGATCCCCAACCCGTCAAGCGGCAACAGCCGTCCCGATCCTTACCACCGTGTTACACCCCCATGGCGCTCGCAGGCTCAGGCAACCAGATCCAGTTGCTGGATCGTGCCCGCCCCGCCCTGCTCGAAGAGAAAGAGTCCGGTGGCCCGAACCTGTCCCTGCAATTCATTGCTGCTGTCTTTGATGCTAAACGGCGTGTCGATGCGGCCAAGATAGATCGCGCCGACTCCCTTTTCCCCAAGCATCAGCAGGTGATCCTCGCCGGAAGCGGTCCGGGTCCAGATTCGCAAACGGGAATAGATCTCGTCACCTTCATCGATCCAGCCGTTTCCGTCCCCATCATGGGCGGCCAGGTCGGCAAAGCCGTCACCGCTTTGCGCGCCGAACAACTCGCTGCCGTTGTTGATCATCCCGTCGTTGTTGCCATCCAGGGCAAGAAAACCTGAACCGGGCCGGACAAAGGCGATCTGATCCTCGCTGCCGTCGGCATCGATGTCAAAACTGAAGGTGTCCTGGGTCAGTTGCGCAGCGGTCCCGTCGAACTGGATCACCAAGGGATCCTTGAGGACCGCGTCACCGAATTGCAGACTTTCGCTCAGGGTGCTGGTGAAGCTGCGGCTCATGGTCAACTCAAGGTCGATCTGGACCTGCTGGCCATCGGCGGTGACCACCTGCCCCTGGGCGGCGAACCGGGTGGTTTCGGACTCGTGATAGGTTTCGCGGCGCTCGTAATTCAACCCCCAACCGCTCTGCTGCGGCGCTGGCTGTGCTTGCGATCCCTCCACCGGGGGCGACGGCTGCGCGGCGGGTGGTTGCGGTTGCCCATCCCCCTGTAGATTGGCGACCTTGAATTTACGGCCGGTGAGCTTCTCGAACAGGGCCTTGAGAATCCGCATGTTGAGGTCGGTCATCAGTTCTCCGTCCTCTCCGCGTGCGGCCACCTCAGCGGTCTCGGCGGCAGGGGCGGCCACCGCCTGCTGCTGGGCCTGGGCGGAAAGGCTGACCTTGACCGCCTCCTTGGCGAGCTTCTCGGCCTGCTGCTTCACGTGTTCGTCTTGGGCGTTCTTCCGGTCCACGCGGACCGGTTCCTTGCCCTGCCGCCAAACGGTCAGCGACTCCTGGCGCTCAAGATGTTCGATGGCGGCATGCGAACTGGTGAACTGGATGGAGGATTCGGCGATGTGCATGATGTCCCTTCCCTGGTTATCATTATCATGAGTGGCGAGAGGGCCGAGGCGATGCTTCATCCATGAACGCGCACCTTGGCCGTATCGTTTCATCGGCAGGCGAAGAAGAAACCTTTAGCACCAATTATAGGTAGCTTGTGCAATACAAGATTCTATGCTACAGTGTGACCAATTTTTTGACGGTGCAAGGCGTCGGTCCAGCGAGCAACAGAACAACAATAATCCGGGATCATTCACCATCTGCACAGTCGCCTTGTATTGATCATCGCTCTTCATCCGCGAACGGTTACCTTGGTCCTTCGTCACTGATTCTCAGCATACACCTCCATGGCAGCACACAGCACCCCCCTTGATCAGGAAGACGCCTCGGTGACCGAAGCCGCCACTCTCAGCGCCCTCTATTCTTTTTTGGCGCTGACCATGCGTTACCCCGATCCGGCCTTCTGCAACGATCAATTCCTTGATGCCATGGATTTTCTGCTGGAATCGCTCGACTGGCAGGCGGAGCGGGCCGAATTCCGCGTCTGGCGAGAGCAAACAGACGATGTCGTGGATAATCTGCGGACCGAATACACCCGGCTGTTCATCACCGCCCCCCCTCGGACGACCATTCCGCCCTATGCCTCGGTCTATGTCGACGGAGACGGCACCCTGTTTGGCCGGACCACCGAACGCACCCGAGATTTTTACCGCGAGCGTGGCTACGACCTGGCCAATGACAGCGAACCCGCCGATCACATCAGTTTTGAACTCGATTTTTTGGCTGCCTTAGCCGCTGAAGCGAGGTTTGAGGATGAGGATCTTTTCCTGCGGACCCTTTTTCGGCCGTGGTTTGAACGTTTTCAGGAAAAAAGTATGACAGAAGCTCGACATCCCTTCTACAAGGTGTCGATACAGTTAATCGATTTTTTCACCAAGGAGGAACAGTAAATGGCAATGAACCTTACCAGGCGGAAATTCCTCAAGGCCGCCTCGATTGCCGCTGCGTCCGTGCCGCTGTCCAAGGTGGCGGTAAAAGCAGAATCAGGAGTTGTCAAGACGCCCCTGGTTGCCCCGGGGACGTTCAAAAATACGCAGACCGCGGTTGGCGGTGTGTGCGAGATGTGTTTCTGGCGCTGTCAGCTGGTGGGAAAAATCCGTGACGGCCGTCTGATCAAGCTGGAAGGCAATCCAAAATCGATCGACAACGGCGTGTCCATCTGCGCCCGCGGCAATGCCGGCGTCAAACTGCTCTACGATCCGGACCGGCTCAAATACCCGCTGAAAAATGTCGGCAAGCGCGGCGCCCCCAAGTGG
The DNA here is from genome assembly GCF_000186885.1 of Desulfobulbus propionicus DSM 2032. Taxonomy (GTDB): domain Bacteria; phylum Desulfobacterota; class Desulfobulbia; order Desulfobulbales; family Desulfobulbaceae; genus Desulfobulbus; species Desulfobulbus propionicus. Next base: position 2,756,957 of record NC_014972.1, read on the forward strand.
CAGCGCATCTCCTGGGAAGAGGCACTGGATACCTGCGGCGCCAAGCTGAAGGAAATCAGGGATAAATACGGCGCCAAGGGCATCGCCATGTTCCCCCACGGCTCCACCGCCACCTATCCGATGGGTTTCCTGGAGAACGTGGTGGGTACCCACAACGTTTCCGAGGCCTCGTTCTTCCAATGCCGCGGCATCCGCGATACCGCCTACATGGCGACCATTGGCCAGCCGCCCAACGAGGATGTCGACATGGCCAACGCCAAGGTGATTTTTCTCCTGGGCAACCACATCGGCGAGAACATCCACGTCTCCCACGTCAAACGGTATCTCAAGGGACTTGAGCGGGGCGCGAAACTCATTGTTGTCGATCCGCGCTATTCGGCCGCGGCGGCCAAGTCGCACATCTGGGTGCAGATTCGGCCCGGCACCGACACCGCCTTCCTGCTGGCGATCATGAACTACCTGATCCAAAATAAAAAGTACAACGCTGATTTCGTCGATGAATACGGCGAAGGCTTTGAGAAAATGGCCGAAGGGATCAAGGAGTGGACCCTGGAGAAAGCGGCCCAAGAGTGCGACGTGCCCGCTGCCCAGATCAAGGAAGTGGCCGATCTGCTGGCCGCCAACATGCCCCATGTGTCCATTCATCCCGGCCGCCACGTGTCCTGGTACGGCAACGACTTCCAGCGTCAGCGCGCCCTGGCCTGCCTCACCGGCGTGCTCGGCGCTTTCGGCGTCAAGGGTTCGTTCGTGCCGCCCAAGGGCCCCAAGGGACTGGCCAAGGTCGGTTGGCCCAAGGGCGAAGGCCACGGTGAAAGCCTGCGAGAGATGGCCGATCTGTATCACTACTCGCCGCCCGGCACCCCCACCGACCTGATCCGTGACACCGCCATCACCGGCAAGCCCTATCCGATCAAGGGCTGCGTCATCTGGGGCCAGAATCCAATCCAGACCATTCCCAACCAGGAAAAGACCATCAAGATGCTCGAGCAGATGGACTTTGTCATGTGCGTCGATGTCATGCCCACCGACATCACCATGTTTGCCGACATCCTCCTGCCCGACTGCTCCTACCTGGAGCGCTACGACATGATCAAGACCGGCACCCAGTGGGATTTCGCCGAGGAGCACAAGCAGTACATCGCCCCGCGCATGCCGCTGGTGGCTCCTGGATTCGAGCGCAAGGACAGCATCTACATCACCAACGAGATCGCCAAGCGCATGGGTTACGGCGACAAGATCCCGGTGCAGACCCAGGAGGAAAGCATCGACAAGATGCTGGCCGGGGTCGGGTTGTCGATCGAAAAAATCAAGGCCGAGGACGGCATTCACATTCAGCCGGGCAAGGAGCCCTACGGCGATCTGGAACTGACGGTGCTCTTCTACAACGAAGAACTGGAGGACAACGGTTATCCGCCGATTCCCACCTACATCCCGGTGGACCGCGCCCCCGACGGGTACATGCGCCTCTTGTACGGCCGTTCGCCGGTCCACACCTTCAACCGCAGCCAGAACAACGCCTGGCTGATGGCGGAAAACGACAGTAACCCGGTGTGGATCAACGACCAGCTGGCCGCCAAGCTTGGCCTCAAGGAGGGCGATACCGTCTCCCTGGTCAACCAGGACGGGGTCAAGTCACGGACCACCACCACGGTCAAGATTACCCCCGGTATCCGCCAGGATTGCGTCTACATGTACCACGGCTTCGGTTCCATGAACCCTGAACTGACGCTGGGCGTGGGCAAGGGTGTCGATGATTGCAGCCTGATCACCAAGCTCGCGGTCGATCCGGAAACCGGCGCCCATGGCATGCGCAACAACTTTGTCAAACTCGTGAAAGTCAGCTGACCTTGGGCATGATCCCGCAACCGTCAGACACGACCACCTCTGAAGGAGAGTACCTATGCAATATGGCATGATTATCGATGTCGACAGGTGCGTGGGCTGTCATGCCTGCGTCATCGCCTGCAAGGCTGAGTGGGAGGTTCCCGCCCAGTTTGACCGCAACTGGGTCCACCGCTTGGGACCGAGCATGACCTCAAGCGGCATGGCCGCTACCTACTATCCCGGCCTGTGCAACCACTGCAACGAGCCCCCCTGCGTGCCGGTCTGTCCGGCCGACCCGGTCAACATGACCTTCAAGGACGCCAAAACCGGCAAGACCGTGACCATGGAAGTGGGCGCCACCTGGAAAGACCCGTTCAACGGCACTGTTCAGGTCGACCGCGAGCGCTGCATCGGTTGCGGCGCCTGCCGTGACGCCTGCCCGTACAACGCCCGCTATGTCGACGAAAGCCTGAAAGACGACAACAGCCTCGGCAAGGTCGACAAGTGCACCTACTGCATGCCGCGCGTGGCCGAGGGCCTGGAACCAGCCTGTGTTCAGACCTGTCTGGCCCGCGCCCGCATCTTCGGCGACCTCGACGATCCCAACTCGGAAGTGGCCAAGTATGTGGCCAAGGGTGCGGTGGGCCTGACCTCCAAAGCAGTGCAGATCGGGCCCAATGGCAAGTACTACGGCAGCAAGAAGGGCGACATGGAACTGCTGATGCAGGCCGCCCCCCAGGAAATGCCCAAGGTGGCCCTGCGCCGCGGCTTGCTGACCAAGATGTCGCTGACCGCCAAGAATCAAGTCAAAGATCTCGGCCTGCTCGGCCTGGCCGGCGGCCTGTTGGTCAAATCGCTGCAGAACGACGAAAAATAATTTTTTACCGAGATCTCAATCTGATCGCTCCCCTGTCGCTGTCCGGCGGCAGGGGATTTTTTATGACCACGCAACAGGCTGCCCACGCTGAACCGTTGTTTCAACGTATGACTTTTTAAAGCGATTCTGCTACAATGGCCATTCGCTGAGCGGCAAATCCGACCATCCGCTTGTGTTCCGGGCGCTTCCTGCCGAAGAAAACACATGGACAAGCAATCTCCGATCCCACACAGCCCTGCCGAGGAATCGGCGCCGACCGTTGTCCCACCGGCGCCCAACGCCCTCAAACGGCCGCCCCTTGCCCACGACTGGCAGCAGAGTTCCCAGCCTGTTTTCGTCATCGAGGATTCCTTTTACCGGTCGCGGACCCCGCCCCGCCCGGTCCATTGGTCGATTGCCTGGTCGGATCTGATGATGACCATGTTTATCCTCTTTCTCACCCTCTTCGCCCACCTTCGCACCCACGAGGAGATCCTTGCCCATGGCAAACCCAACAAGGTGGCCGATGAAACCATGCCGGTGCAGACCGACCAGACGCCGTCCGCCTTGGTCTTTCACCCTATCTCCCAGGATGTTTCCCTGACCATTGCCGATGACGCCAAGGACATTATTCCTCCGCAACGCGAACAGGAAGGCGCCGACGTGCTCATCCGTCATACACTGACCGAGGAGAAGCCGCAGCCCGAGTCGTTGGCCCCGATACCCCAGCTGCCGCAGCAGCCTTCTGCTCCGCAGTCGGCAAACCAGACGGCAGCCTCCCCCGCGCAGCCCCTTCCACCCGCCCCCGTCCCCGAGGAGAAGAAGCAGGAAGAGCTGATCACCAAGATCTATGACCTGTCCAAGGTAGCCCTGGAAAAGGAGCAGCTGGATCGTTTCGCCTCGGTGGAACTGGTGCCGGACAAGACCATGCGCATCATCCTCACCGGCGACCTGCTATTTGCCTCCGGTCAGGCGGAACTCACTCGCGAAGCCCTTGTTTCCCTGAAAAAAATATCGGCCCTCATCAAAACCACCCCCTACATGATCAACGTCATCGGTCATACCGACGACCGTCCGGTGAAGAATGCCCGCTTCCCCTCCAACTGGGAACTGTCGCTGGCTCGAGCCGGGCGGGTGGCCCGGTTTCTCATCGAGGATACCGGACTGCCGGCCACCCAGTTCAGTGTTTCCGGCTACAGCTCCTTCCGGCCTCTTAAGCCCAACACCAGCGAAGACAATCGCAAGATCAACCGGCGGGTGGAGCTCGTGCTGTCCAAGGAATTGCCGCAGGCCCAAGCCGCCATGCCCGCCAACCTTCAATAAACGGGTTTTCCAGCCATGAAACGACAAAACCTGATCGGCCTGCTGTTGTGCAGCCTTCTCTTTTTCGGTGGATTCCTCATCAAAGGCAATCTCAGCCTCTATTTCAACATTGCCAGCCTGATGATCGTGGCCGGCGGCAGCGCCATCGCCGCCCTGCTCAGCTTTCAGCTCGAACGGTTGCGGATCGTGCTGCGGGTGGTGCGCGCCTCGTATCGCAGCCGGCTCAAATCCGAGGCAGAGATCGTCGATATCCTGATCAACCTGGCGATCAAATCGCGGATGGAGGGAATCCTGTCGCTGCAACAGGACGAAAACGAGACCTCGATCCATTTCCTCCGCCGGGGGTTGGGGTGCCTGGTGGACAACTACGAACCGCAGCAGATCCGCGACATCCTCAACACCGAGATGTATTTCTTCAAGCTGCGCCGCGAGGATTCGGAACGGGTGCTGCGCACCATCGCCGATTTCTGCCCGGCCTTTGGCATCGTCGGCTCGGTGGCCGGCCTGATTCCCATGCTGGCGGGCATCGACGACACCGGCATCATCCTCAAGACCGTGCCCCTGGCCCTGACCTCGATCCTCTATGGCCTGATCCTGCCCAATTTCTTCTTCATCCCCTTTGCCGCCAACCTGCGCGAACGGACCAATCAAGAGTTGCTGTTGCAGAAGATCATCATGGAGGGAATCATCGCCATTGAAAGCGAACTCAATCCCACCGTGCTCCGCACCAAACTGCTCTCCTTCCTCACCCCCTCCGATCGCAAGGCCGACCTAGTGCCGCTGTCGCGCATTCAGGAACGGTTCCACATCCGGCTGGACGCCACCGAACCCGATGACCGCGACGAGCCGCAGGATCGGCCGGGACCGGCTGTTTTCTAGCCTGGCTGCCCCCTCGCTCCGCGCCTGAAAAACAGGGGTGCAAAAAGCCGCCGGTCGTGTACTATACGGCCTGCCAGCGGGTTTTCCACCGCCCGGTCCAGCAAATCAACCTATTGTTTTCAATCAAAAAAGAAAAGAAGAGGTTCCCCATGCGATCTCCCATCCTCCCTGCCCTGCTCTGCGCGCTTGTACTCTATGGCTGCGGGGCAACCACGGTCAAGTCGCTGGTCAAGGATCAAGGGGCCGTGCAGATGACCGGGCACGAGGTATTGCGCCTGGTCAAGGGCAATACCTTGGCGCTCCACTCGTTCAGCGACGACGTCCAGCTCTATTTCGATCCTGCGGGCAAAATCTTCGCCAAGGGCGTCTCTACCGACAAAGACAAGGGGAGCTGGGATGTCAGCGAGAACGGCGAACTCTGCATGCGCATGGAAAAATGGTGGTACAGCGACCTGCGCTGCTTCACCGTCTACCACATCGGCGACATGGATAAGGTCCGTCTGGCCAATACCAGCGGCGTGCTCCAGTATTCGGCCGAGCAGACGGAGGGTGACAGCAAGGGATTGTACAGCGGCATGGACAAGAAAAAGAAGAGTCTGCGCCGCTCGATCCGGAACGAGGCCGACACGCAGCAGCCCAGCACCAGTCTGAGCGCGTCGCCCAGCAAGGCAACCACCCCAACGCTGATCGAGGAACCACGGCCGAGCGCTCATCATGGCGGCAAGGACACCGGGGTCATGGTGGAATACATGGCCAAGGACTGCCCAGGCTGCGACCTGGCCGGGGTCGATCTCGGCCGCGCTGAACTGATCGACGCCAAACTGGCCGGTGCCGACCTCCACGGTGCCAACCTGAGCATGGCCAATCTCCGCCGGGCCGATCTCAAGAAAGCCAACCTGCAAAAGGCCGTCCTTACCTACGCCAATCTTCCCGGTGCCGACCTCCGCGGCGCTGACCTGCGCGGCGCCTCGCTCAAGGGAGCCAATCTCATCAAGGCCGACCTCACCGGGGCCAGGCTCGAAGAGGCCGATCTGACCGAGGTGCTCAAGGAAGGGGCGAAAGGGCTGAAGTAGGGGTGTAGGTGGGGAGTCTGTTAGCCTTTGGGTTGAGGCGCTATCCCCCCTCCCTCTTCATTGATCGCGCTAATCGTTCCCTCGCTGGAGCGGGGGAACGATCAACTTGCTCTATTTTTTAAACATTTAGGAATGGCGGGCAAGCAAAAGACATTTCCCTTTCACCATGATGCCCTTATCTAAATGGAATGGATTCAATTTATAGCTGGTATCGGGATTGGTACACTCGGTGCGAAGTTGCTCGACATTATCTTGTTACAGAGGCGTATCGAGAAGGCCGAACAAAGGACTTGGCTACGAGAGAAAAGGCTGGAATCATTTGCAGAAGTGATAAAAGAATTCCTGTCTTTCGGTCTTCACGCAAGTAAGACGCGAACAGGATTTCAGAGTTACGGTTTGATCTCTAAAGCACTGCTACTTATCGACGACGACAAACTGGTAGACCGAATTGACCAGTTTGTGGTCAACATGGATCACATGAACAGTTTAACCGATTCAAAAAATGCTGAGGACAAGATCAAAGGTGAACAACTTTATATAACTTTAACTGAGGAGTCACGAGAGATCACAAAAATTCTTCGAGGAATCATTCTTTCTGATCGTGTCTAAACTTATATGCCTTCCAATCGATGTGATTCGTCTCGATGAACTCACAGCGAACGCCTCCTCTTTTCTTAAAAACATAATTATCCCAATAAAAAATACGCTAGTCTCATGCCCACACCCTTCATTCATCTTCACGTCCACTCCCAGTACTCCATGCTCGACGGCGCCATCCGCGTCTCCGACCTGATCGACACCGCCAAGGAATTCGGCATGGAGGCGGTGGCCCTCACCGACCACGGCGCCATGTACGGGGCGCTGGAATTCTATGAAAAGGCCAAGAAAGCGGGCATCAAGCCCCTGGTCGGCTGCGAGTTCTACCTGGCGGAAAACGGCATGGAAATCCATGACCGCAGCGCCGGCCACAACTTCCATCTGGTGGCGCTCGCCATGAACGAGGCCGGCTACGGCAACCTGATGAAGCTGGCCTCCCTGGCGCAGACCAAAGGATTCTACTACCGGCCGCGGATCGACCGCCAGACTCTGTATGCCCATCAGGAAGGGTTGATCGTGCTCACCGCCTGCCTCAAGGGCGAGATTCCCTGGCGGCTGACCCACAACGACGAGAACCGTGCCCGCGCCCGCGCTCTGGAACTGCAAAAAGTGTTCGGCGACCGCCTCTATCTGGAGATTCAGGAAAACGGTCTGCCCGAGCAGACCATCGCCAACCAGGGACTGATGGCGCTTGCCAAGGACCTGAATATCAAGCTGGTGGCCACCAACGACTGCCACTACCTGACCAAGGAGGAGTCCTACGCCCACGAGGTGCTGCTGTGCATCCAGACCGGCAAGACCATCAACGACCCCAACCGCTTCCGCTTCAACACCAACGAACTCTACTTCAAGTCCGGCGACGAGATGGCCGCCCAGTTTGCCTACTGCCCCGAGGCGATCAGCAACACCCTGGAGGTGGCCGAGCGGTGCAACCTGGAACTGAGTTTCAAGGAACACTTTTTCCCCATCTTTCCGATCAAGGAAAACGAGACCCTGGAAACGGTCTTCTCCCAGGCCTGTTGGGATGGTTTCCAGCAGCGGCTCGACCACATGCGCGAGATGGGCCCGGTCAGCGCCGAGACCGAGAAGACCTACCGCGACCGGCTGGAATACGAGATCGATGTTATCCAGGAGATGGGGTTTGCCGGCTACTTCCTGATCGTGGCCGATTTCATCAACTGGGCCAAGAAACAGAAAATTCCGGTGGGGCCGGGCCGCGGCTCGGGCGCGGGCAGCCTGGCCGCCTACTGCATGGCGATCACCGACATCGATCCCATTCCCTATGGCCTGCTGTTCGAACGCTTTCTCAACGTCGAGCGGGTGTCCATGCCCGACTTTGACGTCGACTTCTGCAAGGAGCGGCGCGACGAGGTCATCGACTACGTCCGCCAGCGCTACGGCGGCGACGATTATGTGGCCCAGATCGTGGCCTATGGATCGATGAAGGCCCGGGCCGTGCTGCGCGACGTTGGCAGGGTGCTCGATATCCCCCTGCCGGTGGTGGACCGGATCGCCAAGCTGGTGCCGGAGGAATTGAAAATCACCCTGAAGAAGGCGATCGAAAAGGAGCCCCGACTGCGCGAGGCGATGAAGGACGACGAGGTCCGCGAACTGCTGACCATCGCCCAGACCCTGGAGGGGCTGGCCCGGCACAAGTCGACCCATGCCGCCGGGGTGGTCATCTCGCCCAAACCGATGGTCGAGTACCTGCCGGTGTGCATCGGCCCCAACAAGGAGATCCTGACCCAGTACGACATGAAGTACACCGAGAAGACCGGACTGATCAAGTTCGACTTCCTCGGGCTGAAGACCCTGACCGTGATCGACCGGGCCCTGAAACTGATCGCCTATGACGTGGGCAAGGAAGTTGACCTGCGCAAGATTCCCATGGACGACCCCAAGACCTACAATCTGCTCTGCCGGGGCGACAGCCTGGGGGTGTTCCAGTTGGAAAGCGACGGCATGCGCGAGCTCTTGATCAAGATGCAGCCGGAGCAGTTCACCGACCTGATCGCCCTGGTCGCCCTGTACCGGCCGGGCCCACTCGACTCGGGTATGGTCGATACCTTTGTCGAGACCAAACACGGCCGCCGGCCCGCCGACTACCCCCTGCCGCAGATCAAGTCGGTCCTCCAGGAGACCTACGGCGTGATCGTCTACCAGGAGCAGGTGATGAAGATCTCCAATATCCTGGCGGGCTATAGCCTGGGTGATGCCGATATTCTCCGCCGCGCCATGGGCAAGAAGATCCCCGAGGTCATGGAGAAGGAGCGCGGCAAGTTCATGGCCGGGGCCAAGGTCAACAACATCCCCGAGGACAAGGCCACCTACATTTTCGACCTGATGGCCAAGTTTGCCGGTTACGGCTTCAACAAATCGCACTCGGCGGCCTACGCCCTGGTGGCCTATCAGACCGCCTATCTCAAGGCCCACTATCCGGCTCAATTCCTGGCCGCCCTGCTCTCCTGCGACTACGACAACACCGACAAGGTGGTCAAGTACATCAACGAGTGCCGCCAGAACAAGATTGAGGTCCTGCCGCCGGACATCAACGAATCGTTCAACGATTTCACGGTGATCAACGACCGTGTTCGCTTTGGCTTGGCAGCGGTCAAGAACGTCGGCGGCGCGGCCCTTGATTCGATCCTGGCCGAGCGGGAAGCGGGCGGGCCATACCGGTCCCTGAGCGATTTCTGCAGCCGGGTGGACAGCTCTAAGGTCAATCGCAAGGTGATCGAGAGCCTGATCAAGGCCGGGGCCTTCGACTCGATGAGCGGACGCCGCGCCCAGTACATGGCCATGCTCGACCAGTGTCTCGACCGGGCCAAGGCGGCCCAGCGCGACCGGATGAGCGGCCAGATGAATTTGTTTGCCATCGGGCAACCAGCGTCGAAACAGGCGGAGGCAACGGAGGTCGAACTGCCCGCCGATGTCGAGGAGTGGCCGGAACTGGAACGGCTGGCCGCGGAAAAGGAAACGGTCGGCTTTTTCCTCACCGGTCATCCCCTGGAAGGGGTGATGGAGGATCTGCGCCGGGCGGTGGACACTGACATCGCCGGGGTGGAAAAGCTGCGCGAAGGCCAGGCAGTGCGTATCGGCGGCCTGATCGCCAGTTACAAGGAGCACAAATCGAAAAAAGGCGACCGCATGGCCTTCACTACCCTGGAGGATATGAGCGCCAGCATCGAGGTGATCGTCTTTCCCTCGACCTTTGCCGAATGCGCCGAGCTGCTGACCAGCGAGCAGCCGCTGGTGGTGCTGGGCACGGTGCAGCAGGGGGAACGAGGCGCCAAGGTGGTGGCCCAGGAGGTCAAGACCCTGACCGGGGCACTGGAGCACTATACCGAGCGAGCGGTGATCACTCTGCGGGCGGCGGCGACCTCACGCCAGCACATGCTGGAACTCAAAGAACTGCTTTACCAGCACCACGGGGCCACGCCGGTTATGCTCACCCTGCATTTCGACAATCGGGGCGAGGTCGACATTCAGGTGCTCAAGGATATGAGCATCCGCCCTTCCTCCGACCTCTTTCACAAGATCACCCGGCTCTGCGGCCCCCGCTCGCTGGCGGTGCAGATGCGCAAACCCGAGGTGCAGCCGCGCCGCAACGGCAACGGCCGCGGAGGCAACGGCCACTAGGAAGGTTGGAAGGGATCACCCGGCATACACGAAGGGTTGCCGGGTCTGCGAGAGGTTGTTCAGGAACGCAACAACGCCAGCGCACCGCGCACAATGCCCTCGGCGTCGATCCCCGCATTGTGCCACAAGGTGGCTTGCGGGCCATGCTCGATGAAGGTGTCCGCATAGCCGAGCATCGTGCACGGCAGCGACAGGCCCTGTTGATGGAGCAGTTGCAGCACACCGCTGCCGAACCCACCTTGAACGGTGTTGTCTTCGATGGTGACGACCCGGCCCGTCTGTGCGGCCCAAGTGGCGATCAATTCGCTGTCCAGCGGCTTGACAAAGCGCGGATTGAGCACTGCCGCGCTGACTCCCTGTTCCTCAAGAAGCTCCGCTGCCGCGAGTGCGGGATACACCCGGTTGCCCACGGGCAGGAGCAACACATCCGTGCCCTGCCGGAGGAGTTCCCCCTTGCCGATTTCCAGCGCCGCAAACGACGGCGCAAGCGGCACCCCTTCGCCGCTGCCGCGGGGATAGCGCAACACCACCGGGCCGCTGTGGGTCAGCGCCGTGTAGAGCATTTGTTGTAGTTCGTCCTCGTCCTTGGGCGCCATCACCGTCAGGTTGGGTATGAAGCGCAGGAAAGACAGGTCGAAGACACCATGATGGGTGGGACCATCGGCCCCGACCACGCCGCTGCGGTCCAGGGCGATGGTCACCGGCAGGTTGGGCAGGCAGACGTCGTGGATCAATTGATCCAGAGCCCGTTGCATGAACGAGGAGTACACGGCAAAGAAGGGACGCAAGCCTTCCAAGGCCAAGCCGGCGGCAAAGGTGACCGCATGCTGTTCGGCGATGCCGACGTCGAAAAACCGGTCGGGAAATTCTGTGGCAAAGGGAAGTAGGCCGGTACCGCCCGGCATGGCGGCGGTGATCGCCACCACCCGCTTGTCCTGCCGGGCCAGCCGACAAAGCGTATCGCCGAACACCTTGGTGTAGGAAATGGCGGCGTTCTTGTTCTTTTTCGGCGTGCCGGTGGCCACGTCGAACGGACCGACGCCGTGGTAGTCGCCGGGATGGGTTTCAGCCGGCTTGTAGCCCTTGCCCTTGGTGGTGATCACATGCACCAGCACCGGACCATGGCTGTGATCGCGGACGTTTTCCAGGGTGGCGATCAAATCTTCCAGTTCATGACCGGGAATCGGGCCGATATATTTGAACTTCAACGCCTCGAACAGCATGCCCGGGGTGAAAAAACCCTTGAGGCTTTCTTCGCTCTTGCGCAGCACGGTCAAGATATTCTCGCCCACCGAGGACAGGGCCATCAACCGGTCCTCGATATGATCGCGCAGGCGGCGGATGGTCTTGCCCGTCAGTTTGCGGCTGAGAAAACTGGACAGGGCGCCAACGTTTTTCGAGATCGACATCTCGTTGTCGTTGAGGATCACGACCAAATTACGGCCCAGATCGCCGGCATGATTGAGGCCTTCAAAGGCCATGCCCGCGGTCATCGAGCCGTCGCCGATGATCGCCACCACCCGGCTGTCGTCTTCCTGCATTGCCTTGGCCGCTGCCATGCCCAGTCCGTAGGAAATCGAGGTGGAACTGTGTCCGGCTTCCACCGTATCGTATCCGCTTTCGCCCCGCTTGGGAAAACCACTCAACCCTTTGTACTGACGGAGGGTGGCGAAACGGTCCCGCCGACCGGTCAGCAATTTGTGGGCATAGGCCTGGTGGCCCACATCCCATATCAATCGGTCGCGCGGCGTATCAAACACATAATGGAGGGCCATGGTCAATTCGACCACCCCAAGACTGGGGGCGAGATGGCCGCCGGTTTCGGCCACGGTGGCGATGATGGTTTCCCGCAGTTCCTGGGCAAGCAGTTCCATCTGCGGCAGGCTGAGGCGGCGCAGATCACGGGGGGAATCAATGGTGGCCAGCAGGGAACTGGTCCGGTCTGTCGGGGAATCCACAATGAGCATGATTATTTCTTACGGTCGACAATGAAGTTGGCCAGATTCCTGAGCGGATCGGCCTGGTGGTCAAAGGCGGCAAGGGCGGCGATGGCCTCTTGCACCGCTTCCCTGGCCATGGTGCGCGAGGTTTCCTTGCCAAAAAGCGAAGGATAGGTGACTTTGTCGGATTTGAGGTCGCTGCCCGCTGGTTTGCCCAACTGTTCGGTGGTGGCCTCGACATCGAGCAGATCGTCGACGATCTGAAAGGCCAGACCGATGTTGTCGCCATAGGTTTTCAGGGCAGTCTCCTGCTCGGCACTGGCGCCGGCAACCATGGCGCCGCTCAGCACCGAGGCGGTGATCAGCGCGCCGGTCTTGCTGCGGTGGATGGTGCGCAGCATTTCGTAGCCCACCTGCTGCCCCTCGTAGATCATGTCCAGCGATTGGCCGCCGACCATGCCCAGCGGGCCGGCCGCCCGGGCAATGGTCTGGATGATGCGAATCCGGGCCGCGTCGTTGATGTCAGCGGACGCCTGGCTGCTAAGCAGGTCAAAGGCAAAAGTGAGCAGGCCGTCGCCGGCGAGAATGGCCGCCGCCTCGCCAAAAACTGTGTGATTGGTCGGTTTGCCCCGGCGCAGGTCATCGTCGTCCATGGCCGGCAGGTCGTCGTGAATGAGAGAGTAGGTGTGGATGCACTCCAGGGCACAGGCCACGGACAGGGCACGCTGACGGGTCGCCTCGCCGCTGTCCACGGCCTCGGCACCGGCCAGACAGAGAATGGGCCGAATCCGTTTGCCGCCGACAAAGAGGCTGTAGCGCATCGATTCGATGTGCTGGCTGAAATCACCGGCAGGTTTGAGCATCAGCGCGGCCAGCTGATCCTCCACCCGCTGCCGCTGATCATTCAGATAGGTTGCGATCTCCACCGTCTTCCTCGGGAAACGGCACGGCCGCCAGCTCGCCATCCTTTTTCAGCAGCAGTTCGACCTGCCCTTTGGCCTCGTCGATCTTGCCGCTGCAGAATTGCACCAGCGCCATGCCTTCGTTGAATTTTTCCAGACTCTTTTCCAGGCTGAGATCGCCGGCTTCCAGCTCATCGGTGATCTGCTCCAGTCTGGCGAGCGCGTTTTCGAAGGTCTTTTTTGCCATACAACGGCTCCGTCGGCCTGAACTGAGAACGATTTTATTTGCCGAATACATCGAGCAAGGGTAATCGTCTATACTAAACACTCTCCCCGCGGGTTTCAACATCTCTTTGGCAATGACAGATCTGGTCGAACGATTCGTCCGCTGGCTGCTGGTGGAAAAAGGCTACTCGCCCCACACCGCCGACGGGTATCAGCGAGATCTCCTCGAATTTCAGCGGTTTTGTGGCGGTGTGCTCTCGCCCGAATCAATCACCTCCTCCCTGGTGCAAGCCTTTGTCGGCTCGCTCTACGCCAGCAACGCCAGTGCCTCGGTAGCGCGGAAATTGTCGGCGCTACGGACCTTTTTCCGCTTCCTCCTTCGCGAGAAGGTGATCGAATCCGATCCCGTGGCCGGCATCGTCGGCCCGAAACTCGGCCATGCCCTGCCCGCCTTCCTCACCGTGGACGAGGTATTCAGCCTGCTGGAAACGCCGGCGACCTCGGACCGTTACTGGCGCCGCGACCGAGCGGTGATGGAGGTGCTTTACGCCACTGGCATGCGGGTTGCCGAGTTGGTGGGCTGCAACCGCGAGGATGTCGACCTGGCGGCCGAGATGGTCCGGGTGCGAGGCAAGGGCCGCAAGGAGCGGCTGGTCCCCTTCGGTCGGGCTGCCCATGAAGCCCTGGAACAGTACCTGCCCGAACGCGAAGCGCTGTGCATCGCCCGTGTGCAGCGGGGACGGAAACCCGAGCAACGCGCCCTTTTCCTCAATGGTCGGGGTACCCGGCTGTCGGCCCGTAGCGTCGAGCGCTCCATCCAGACCTACGCTCTCCGGGCCGGCATCGGTGTCACGGTCACCCCCCATGCCCTGCGCCATTCCTTTGCCACCCACCTGCTGGAAATGGGCGCCGACCTGCGCACCGTTCAGGAGCTGCTCGGCCACGTCAGCTTGTCGACCACCCAGAAATACACTCACATCAACATCGATCACTTGTCCAAGGTCTACGACCAAGCCCATCCCCAGGCCCAAAAAAAACAGCCATGACCGCCAGGGCCAATGAAAACCGCCCCGGGGATTGACGGTCTGTCCCATCATGGTTACACATCAACCCCAACTTCGTCTTGTTTGAACCCTTATCCCATCACAGCTATGCAGACACCGAAAATCCGCTCCACCACCATTCTTGCCGTGCGCCACCAGGGCCGGGTCGTTGTTGCCGGCGACGGTCAGGTGACCCTGGGGACCACCGTGATCAAACATCAGGCGCGCAAGGTCCGGCGCCTCTACCACGACCAGGTGATCACCGGTTTTGCCGGCTCCACCGCCGATGCGTTTACCCTGTACGACCGGCTGGAGCAGAAGCTGGAGCAGTACAACGGCAACCTGATGCGGGCTGCGGTCGAGTTGGCCAAGGACTGGCGCATGGATAAAATGCTGCGCCGTCTGGAGGCCATGCTGATCGCCGTGGATGCCAAGCACTCCCTTCTGCTTTCCGGCACCGGTGACGTCATCGAAGCTGACGACGGCATTCTCGCCATTGGTTCCGGCGGCCCCTATGCCCAAGCTGCGGCCAAGGCTCTGGTGGCCCATTCGTCGCTTGACGCCGAAGCCATTGCCCGCACCGCCCTAGAAATCGCCGGCTCGATCTGCGTCTACACCAACACCAATATCGTTGTCGAAAGTATATGAAAGGCATCAATTCGCTCACCCCCAAGGAAACCGTCGCCGAACTCGACCGCTACATCATCGGCCAGCCGGAGGCCAAGCGTTCGGTGGCCATCGCCCTGCGCAACCGCTGGCGGCGGCAGCAGGTTCAGCCGCCACTGCGCGAGGAGATTGCGCCCAAGAACATCATCATGATCGGTCCGACCGGCGTGGGCAAGACCGAGATTGCCCGGCGGCTGGCGCACCTGGCCCAGAGCCCCTTCCTCAAGGTCGAGGCCTCCAAGTTCACCGAGGTCGGCTATGTCGGCCGCGACGTCGAGTCCATGATCCGCGATCTCACCCAGTTGGCAGTCAACATGGTGACCAAGGAGGAGGAAGCTGGAGTCCAGGAAAAGGCGGCTGCCCTCGCGGAGGAACGGCTTTTGGATTTGCTGCTGCCCCGCACTCCGGGCCATGGGGCGGGCTCATCAACCCCGACAGCTTCCAATGTGATCTCGCTGGGCTACGATGGCGCCGAAGGCCGGCAGGAGGAACTGCGCGGTCAGACCACCCGGGAGCGGTTTCGGGAAATGCTGCGCCGGGGCGAGTTGGACGACCGGGTGGTCGAGCTGTCGGTGTCGGCCGGCGGCGGCACTCCGGTGGTGGAGGTCTTTTCCGCTTCCGGCATGGAGGAAATGCAGAACTCGCTTCAGGAGGCTTTTTCCAAGTTCTTTCCCAAGAAGAAACAGGCCAAGAAAATGAAGGTGCCCCAAGCCCTGGAATTTCTCAAGCGGGAAGAAGCCGAGCGGCTGGTGGACACCGAGAGCGTCACCGAAAAGGCCATCCGCCGCACCGAGCAATCGGGTATCATCTTCCTCGACGAGATCGACAAGATCGCCTCGCGCGGCGGCACCGGTTCCGGCTCGCCCGATGTCTCCCGCGAGGGGGTGCAGCGCGACCTGCTGCCCATTGTCGAAGGCACCACCGTCACCACCAAGTATGGGCCGGTCAAGACCGACCACATCCTGTTCATCGCCAGCGGCGCCTTCCACCTGTGCAAGCCCTCGGACTTGGCCCCCGAACTCCAGGGCCGTTTTCCCATCCGGGTCAATCTCCATGCCCTTGGCGAGGAGGAATTTTTCCGCATCCTCACCGAACCGAGAAACGCGTTGATCAAACAATACACAGCTCTCCTGGCCACCGAGGATATCCGCCTGGAATTCGAGGAGGAGGCCATCCGGGAGATGGCAAGGATCGCGGTCCAGGTCAATCAAAAGACCGAGGACATTGGTGCCCGCCGGTTGCACACGGTCATCGAACGGGTACTCGACGAACTTTCCTTTGATGCCCCGGACCGAGACGACCTCGCCTTCACCGTCACCGCCGACTATGTGCGCCGGCAACTGACCGACATCTCGGAGAACGAGGATCTCAGCCGCTATATTCTCTGATCCGCAGGTGTGAACCATGCAGCATTCCATTGATCCTGAGCTGAACTACTGTCCCCGCTGCCATGATGAGTATCGGCCGGACATTCAGAGATGTGCTGCCTGCGGGGTAGCCTTGCAGAACGGCGCGCTGGTGCTGGCACAAATGGAGGCTCAAAAACACAAGACCACACGGTCCCTGAAAATTGAGGCCGACGAACCGTTGCTCGCTGTCCGCAAAGGAACGGTGGCGCAGATCAAGGAACTACAAACCCGCCTCATGCAGCGGGGGCTTCCCTCCCTGGCGATCAAGGAGGGCGCAGGCGGCTGCGGTTGCCGCGGGACCGAGCTGGTGCTCCAAGTACGGGAGAGCGATCTGCCGGAGGTCATGGCGGTCCTTGAGGAGGAGTACCGCCAAAGCACGGGACTTGACGACCACGATACCCGCTTTGCCGGAGCAGTCTACGACACCCAGGCTGCCGAGGCGGTCTGCCCGGCCTGCGGGCACCGCTTTTCAACCACGGCGACCGTCTGTCCCGGTTGCGGTCTCTGTTTTGTCTGAAGCAGGGAGGCCCCTCTTTCTTCGAGTGCATGCCACTGTCTCTTCCCCAAACAGCCTGGCCGCTTGACGGTGGCCGCGCCTCTGTTTTACAATATAAAAATAATATTGAACCGGGTTTGTGCACAATACGGTTCCTGGGCACACTCACTTCTATCGCACGTATCGGAACAACAGCCCCATGGGTAGAGCTTCAGCTGTCATCACCCTGACCACGGATTTTGGCCTGCTCGACCCGTATGCCGGCCAACTCAAGGGCGCGCTGCTCACCGGCTGCCCCGACGCCACCATTATCGACATCACCCATGCCATTCCCGCCTGGGATGTGGTCACCGCCGCCGTGACCATCCGGACAAGTTACGCCTTTTTCCCCCGCAGTACAGTCCATCTGATCGTGGTCGATCCGGGGGTGGGCAGCCAGCGCGCAATCCTCGCCGCTACAGGAGGCGGCCATTTCTTCGTAGCCCCGGACAACGGGATCCTCTCGCTGCTGGTGCTCGATCACAAGATCGAAACCATCCATCGAGTGGAGCATCCCGATTTCTTTGCCGCTGGCGTCAGCCCGACCTTCCATGGCCGTGACATCATGGCCCCGGTGGCAGCGGCCCTCGCCCAAGGAACCCGCCTGGATCATGTTGGCCCGCCGCTGGCCCCTGCGGACATCAAGATGGCGATCGTGCCGGCAACCGTTGCGGCGGCCGGCTGCCTCCAGGGGCAGGTGTTACGCATCGACCATTTCGGCAATGTACGCACTTCCATCCGGGCTGGCGGCGGCCGATTCGATCCCACGTGCTTCGGTTTTCTCGAGATCGGCGATCAGCAGATTGCCCAGCTGGTCAGAACCTACAACGAAGCACAGAGCGGAACCCTGTTCGTCCTTATCGACAGTTCCGGCTATCTCGAGATCGCCGCCAACCAGGCGAGCGCCGCCCAAATGATAGGTTGCTCGGTTGGCGATCCGATCACCGTCCATCTCGTTCAAAAATAAGCCTGGATGCCCCCTATCGCATGCCAACCAGCTGGAATCCACCCTTTTTCGGCTCTCCTGTATATCGTGGTCATTTTTTCCCTTGATTCGCGGACAGCGAATCGGCGACGCGACTGATCAAAAAAAAACGGCTCATCTTTCTTGATGAGCCGTTTCTTCACGCTTACCCAATCCGGTTCAATGAAAACCGGAAGTTGACGCGGGTATCTGTCAGGCGTTTTCGAATATTTCGTATCGGGTTGGTTCTCCGAGCAGTTTATCGATCTGTTCTTGCAGATCAATCCGCTCCTTGCTTAACGTCCATTGCCGCCAGTCATCAAGCGACTGCCAGGTGCTGATAACCATGCTCACGCCCGGTTCATCAACCCGGGTAAACGATTCTCCCGAAATATAGCCCGGCTGGTTGAGTGTTAACGCACGCATTTTGCGGAGCAATTTATCCAGCTCCGGAACCTTGTTTTCCGCCACCTTCCTCTTGATCAAAACCTTGACAGCCATGTGTTCCTCCTTGTGTTGTGATGTAAGTTGATAGGACGTACATGAACAACCGGACAGCGAACAACGTGTTACAGAATTATTATATGCATCCGTTACGCAGGAAGCAATTAAATGTGCTGATGGATTGGAAAAATGATGATGTCTCACACTGCGCCCAAATAAAATCGACCAAGCCCGCCTTGGACGAAGACGCCATCCAAGCTCTCTCCCTCGAACGGGTCGAACATAACGAAGTTCCCCTGGGTGCCGTGACGGTATCCGGAAACCGGCTGATCCAAGGGGACCAACCGGTTCTGCGGCGTGTCGTGTGCGCAATCAGCTCTGGCGAATGGGATTGATGACGATATTCACCCGGCGATTCATGGCATCGCTGGAGGAAATCGGTTGCGACTCGCCATACCCGACCGCTTCGATTCGACTAGGATTGACTCCCTGCTGGGCCAACGCGTTTTTCACTGCCATAGCCCGCCGTTCCGACAGTTGCTGATTGTACTGATCCGACCCGCGTGCATCAGTATGCCCCTCAACACGAATGGTGGTTTGCGGATAGTTATTCAGAACATTGGTGATCCGATTAAGTTCGTTATACGCACCGGGCTTAAGCTGTGAGGAATTGGTATCAAAGAACATATCGCTCTTGAACGTAGCGGTGAGCACATCCTGATCGCGCCTGATACTGGCCGCTTCGGACTGGGCCATGGCATCGCGCAGAGCCCGCTCCTGATTGTCCATGTAGGCTCCGATCTGGTTGCCGGCGAGACCGCCCAAGGCCGCGCCGATACCGGCGCCAACCAAGGTACTGGTGGTATTGTGGCCAATAGCCTGCCCCAGCAACGCCCCCACACCAGCCCCGACGCCAGCGCCCACGGCGGTTCCTGTCTGTTGATTGGTGGCGCAGGCGGTCAACATGGTGGCCAGCGCAATACCGGTGGAAATCCTCATCAAGCGATTCATAGTCACTCCTTATAGTTGGTTTGTGTTGAGTTAGCCTTTGGACAAGCAATCATGTCTTGCAATAAGATTCTTCGAATAGCGAATCAACCCATTACCATTAATTTATATCACTTTACAGGGGATTCAGAAGTAAAAAGCCACCCCTTGAACGAATTCGTCGGGCAACAATGCATTCAACGAATATCCGCTTTGGAGCGACACGACTAGCAGGCTGTTGAAAAAGGGACGTAGTCGGGACAAAGTCTCATGGTTTCCGTCTTGCTTGCTTCGTTTGAACCTTCGCCACCGAATAAAGGCAGTTTCAGCCAGCATTAACTTTCTCGCTCTTGATGCAAAATCCTGCCAATTTCACCCCAAAACCGAAAAGTTTCTTGTTTTAGAAATTTGTCCGCAAAATTTTTTCCAGACGTCCACAAATGCCCATAGCGTTTGGAAAAAGTGCCATAAAAGTATCACCATTCCACGCTATTCAAAGTTTCTGGGTTTATGTGCCCCCCTATACCCCCTATACCCCCTGTAAGCTGTCACGCAAACGCAGAATTTTTTTGAAGTAAAGCTAGAAACTTTGATCAAGTAAGCTCATAGGCGATTATGAACCCCTTTCGCCTGGAACAAGGCGATCAAACTATTCTTAGATAGTCGGCGCTCACTTGCGGTTAGCTTTCGTTTGGTCGAGTAATTTCCTCAAGAGGGAGGCGATCTCCTTCTTAACCAAGGGCTTCATGGCAAACCCCTTAATACCCAGCAATTTTGCCTTTTCTTCTGAAATTAAATTACTGTAGCCTGTACAAAGGATGATAGGAATATTTGGTCTTATTTGTAGTATTTTAAGAGCTAGATCACTTCCTGTTAATCCTGGCATCGTTTGATCCGTAATTACGGCATCAAAGGATTCAGGGTGATTCTGAAACGTTACCAGCGCGTCTAGGCTGTTGGTCCGACCTGTTACTTTGTATCCCTGCTGCTCCAGCATAAGTACACCCAACTCAACAAGGATCTCCTCATCATCGACAAAGAGAATCCGCTCAACACCGGAAGGATCAAGCTCAACAGCCATCGGGCGTTGGGATTCCATGCGCTCGACGGCGGGGAAATAAACACGGAAAACAGTTCCTTTCCCTCGTTCGCTGTCACAGATAATGAATCCTTCATGGCTGGTGACAATTCCATGGACAATGGACAAACCCATTCCAGTCCCTTTGCCAACGGACTTAGTTGTGAAAAAAGGGTCAAAAATCTTGTCCCGTATTTCAGAGGAGATGCCATCTCCGGTATCACGTACGGCCAGTTCAACAAATTTTCCGGGCTGTATCTCTGAAAGATGCTGCACGTCGGATTCAACCAACTCTCTATTTTGCAATGTGATCTCTAGTACGCCACCTGTCTTTTCCATTGCGTGGAAAGCATTGGTACATAAATTGACAAGGATTTGATGCACCTGTGTCGGATCGGCAATAATGGGCCATACAGAGGTTTCGAGATTTTGCCTGATCAAAATCGTAGACGGAAGCGATGGCCGGAGCAGCTTGATGGCCTCTTTGACTATATAGATAGGAAACAAGGAGACACGTTTTGATTCAACCTGTCGACTGAACTCGAGAATCTGTTTGACCAAATCGCTGGCCCTGTTAGCCGCCTCATTAACCCGATCGAGGTATTTACTTGCCATCGGATCAAGGGAGATGATTTCTCGTGCCATCTCGGTATATCCAAGAATTGCTCCAAGAATATTGTTGAAATCATGGGCTATGCCGCCAGCTAGGGTGCCAATGGCTTCCATCTTTTGAGATTGGATTAACTGGGTCTGCAGCTTTCTTTTTTCTTCTTCTGCTTTTTTGTTTTCCGTGATATCTCTCGAAAAACTGGCCACTTGGACGACATCACCCTGATTATCGAGAATAGGGAAAAGGCGAACCCTGTAATATTTGTCTTCTCTAGACTCATCGTATTGAACCAACCTTCGCTCATAAAGGATCTGGTCTATGGCTTTACGGCGCATCTCCGAAGATTCTCCGGGCAAAAAATCAAAAATATTTTGTCCCCTCATTCCATCGGCGCACAAAGAACGCCTCCGAGCTGCGTTTTCATTGAGGTCGAGGATGGTCCCGCACGGTCTGACCAAAATCACAGAATCGGAAGTGGCGTTGAAAAGTGCCTTGAACCAGGCAACGCTCTTTTTGAGTTTTTCCTCCGTAAACTTTTTATCGGTAATATCTCGAATACTTTCGATGGCCCCAATAATCTTTCCTGATTGGTCATGTAGAGGTGAAGCTTTGGCATATACCCATGCCCCTTTCTTTCCATTGTACAGCGCCTTGCAAAACACTTCCGTTGTTAACGTTTCACCTTCCCGGACAATATTGGGATATAGCGAAGCGACGTCATCGTTATCTTCAAAGATAAGATCTATCAACTGGGGACGAGCTTCACCATAAAACGGCACTGTGTAGGCATAATCGCCTTTTCCCAGCATGTCCGTTGCCGATAAGCCGGTCATTTTTTCGATCGCCTTATTCCAGATGATGATTGTCCCATCTCGGTCGATGGCAAAGGTGGCATCCGGCAGAAAGTCAATTATATCGGTTAGTCGTTTTCGTTCTTCCTGTAAGGCTGCTTCAGCCTGTTTATTCAATAAAGCCTCACCGATATGCGAAGCGATATTTTCGAGAAGGGCAATCGAACTCCGCGAAAAACTCCCCTTCTGTTTGTTGCTGAAATGGATGAGCCCGACAATCTCTTCTTTGACCCGAATCGGTATCAAGGCAAAGGATGCGTATCCGTTGAAAACACATTGGTTACGTGGATGAAACCTGGGGTCAGTTTCAGGGGCGATGTCTAGGAGTACTAGAGAATCGTTCACCCAAAAGCTACCTCCTGACGTAAAATATGGTTTAACAGAATCAAATCGACCCGAAAGAACCAATCCACAGGCACAGGCTAACTGAGCCTTACCGTCTTTATTGCGGTAAATGGCACCATCTTTGGTATATTCAAGCAAAGAATTTTCATGCTGCAAAAAGTTGTCAGAAAAACCTCGTTGCGCATAAAAGGGAAAATCTTCCCCTTCTTTCAAGCGGATACCAACAGCATCAAATTTTGTCCCTTGCTTTAAAACTTCAAGAATGCGATGGATGGACTCTGGCAGGGTTCCCAGACCGCTAAGAATCTGTAAAATTTTTCGGCTTAACTCCCTATAGGATTCTGCTTTTTTGTGATCAGTAATATCGCGGAAAAAACAATGAGTTTGCCGAAAATTTCCTTCCGGATCTCGTCCTATCCTGCCATCACAAGAAACCGAAATCACAGAACCGTCTTGCCTTAGCATATCGAACTCAACGGATGTGACGACGCCGAGCTCTTTAAACAGTGGAAAATTTTCAGCGAAAAAGGGGCGCCAATCAGGATGGAGGAATTCAGCAAAGCTCTTGCCTATAACTTCTTTTCGCGACCATCCCAGCGTATCAAGCCAAGTCTGATTGACTTCGACCAAACACCCATCCTCATCAAGAGACTGGTAACCAAAAGGGGCGAGTTCAAATAACTGTTTCATGTTTTCTGAGGTTGTTCGCAGCTGTAATTCCCTTTCCTTCAATTCGGAAAATTCTTGCAAAGAATCCAGTTCGGCGGGTTCCGGATTGGATTGATCATTCATTGGAAACTCCGGTGCAAAACAAGCGAATATCTATGAACACCTTGCCATTATTACATTTTAGCCATGTCAAATATAGTGACAAAGCATACGACATTTGTCGAGCAATTCTTTCAGGGAAGAACCGTACCCTAAATATTAATTCCCAATCAGCAACTCGGCCCGCACCTGTGACCGGCTCCCTTCCTTCTTGCTCATCGAGTACTTCAACTCCACCTCTTCAATCCAAAAGCGCTTGAAGATCTCCCGGATCTCGGGCGTGTCATTGATGGTCATCAGGAACCGGCCCTTGATTCCGGCCAACACCTCGGCCAGATCAAGAAAGTCCTGCTCAACGAAGTTGTGGGCATAGCCATCGATCTTCCAGTACGGCGGATCCAGGAAGAACAGGGTGTATTCCCGGTCGTAGCGGGGGATCAGATCGCGGAAATCGAGACATTCGATCATCACCTGGCCCAGCCGGATCCAGGCTTCTTCCAGTAGCCGTTGCAGGGTGAACAGGTTGAGCCTGGGGACGCCCGTCGTTGACGTGCCGAAGGTCCGCCCCCGGCTGCGGCCGCCAAAACACATCCGCTGGAGATAGAGGTACCGGGCTGCCCGCTGGATATCGGTGAGGGTGTCGGGATTGACCTGCATCAAGCAGTTGAATTCGTCCCGTGCGACCAAGGCGTACTTGAACTGGCGGTGCAGCTCCTCGGGATGATGCTTGACCGTGCGGTAGAGGGTGATCAGATCCCGGTCCAGATCGTTGATCACCTCGGTCCCCTTGGGTTCCTTGGCAAAGAAGACATTGGCTGCTCCGGCGAATACCTCGACATAGCACTGGTGCTCCGGAAATCTCGAGATGATGGCCTTGGCCAGACGGCTCTTGCCGCCAAAATAGGGTATCAGTGCTCCCACGAAAGGCTCCTTGTGCAAACGCAGGCAATATGCTACTACCCCCGTGCGCTGTCCCTCAGCGTGCATCGGGGCTATAGCAGGAGAACCTGCGGACCTCCTTCCGTGGTGAGACACGGCTGGATCGTTCGGGGAGAGCTGCAACTCTCCCCAGTCCCGTCCTTCAAACTGTTGCCAGACCTTATCAGCTCAACGCATCGGGCTATACTCTCGCCACCGTCAGATTCCATTTCTGCAAGCTGACCGGCCTCCGGGCCGATGTTGCCCTCGTCCTGGCGTCCCAATGCTGGTTTGTCCCATCGGGGGTGCTATAGGGTGGCGGCCAGAGTAAAAAGATTGTCAATTTCTTCGTTGGTCAAACCCATTGCCCCGGCTATCGTGGTCAGCGTCGGCCAGTCTCTCTGTATTTCCTGCGCGTACTCCCACTCAATCCGCGCCCGGTCTCCAGCATCTCCCGCCATGTTGGCAACGGCGGCCTCTGCTTGGGTCAAGAGTCCGGCCTGAAGCAGGGCCAGCCGCGCCTGGCGCATGGTCACCGATGGCGGCACCGGATCATTGACGGCGGCAGGGCATGGCGCGATTGCACCAAACTCCCCGGCCATGGCCCGCTGGTACAGATCGCGGTTGTAGTCCTGCGGAGAGTCTGGGGTGGCGTGGAATGGGATCTCGCCAAGCTCGGCGAATGTCGCCAGCAGGTCGACCCCGCCGGTAGGCGTGGCAACAGGTTTTTTTGCTGAAATAAAATTCATGGGGTCCTCATGCTATTTTTTTGGCCGCGACGATGTTGTGCAAGCCGGAAGCAGGCGTTGATGGGCTAAGGATTTTCCATGTCCCGGAAACGGTTACTGCCGATTTGTAGGCCACCACGTTGCCGTTGTTGGTGAAACTGATATTCACCAGCCTGAGAACCGTGCCGCTAATTAGGTTGCCTGGGGTGAGTGTGGTGGTTGCCGTATCGTGCGTGACCAGGGTCACGGTCCCCACATCGTCATAGCTGGTGTTCAGCGCGGTCACGTTGCTGACGTCAGTGTTGGCCAGCGTGACCGCGCCGGTCTTTCCGGCGACAGAAGTTACCGCGTCAGGGTCCAAATGGCCGACATTGCCCTGCGCATCAAACGCCATTACCTTGGCTCCCGCCCTTGTCAGCGACGGGTTGGTTGAGATGATATTTTTCATTTTCCTCCTTAAAACAGGTAGACTCGATCGCCATCAAGAGCGATATACTCGCCATCGAGGGCAACGGCGTTTTGGTCGGCGTCGATGGCAACAGTGAGGCTCCACCTCTGCTGGCTGACAAGGCTCGCGCGAATGCTCTCAAGTTCAATCCTGACCGTTTCGACATCGGTGTGGCCGAGGGCGATTAGATCAGTGGTATCGCTTGTCCCGGTGATACCGGTTTGCTCCTTGAGCATCGCCCCCGTAACGGCGTCATAAACCCGGACAGCGTAGGTGACCCCGGCTTCCGGGCCGATGTTGCCTTCGTCCTGGCGAACCAGGGTGACGGTCTGTTGCGTTCGATCCCGGTGCGCCCAGGTAATCGTTATGCCGTCCTGGATGTTGATCTTGTCAGGCCACCGCTGCCCATTGACCTGTACGTTGCCCGGCGGATAGGGCCGCATCATCCGCCCCACGCAGGTATGGGTGTCGGTGCTGGCGTCGGCCAGTTGCAACCGCCCCTCGGCGGTGGACGGCAACAGCTTGATCTCCACCTGCTCGCCGACGGCGCGGTCGGTGCGGTCCAGGCCGAAGAACGATTGGTGGCACCACAGGAGGGTGCCGGCCGCATGGGCCACGGGGATGGTGTCGAGCACGCCCCGGTTGACCGTCAGGGTGCCATTGATGGCATCCATGGCGGTGATGGCCACCAGTTCGTCGCCCAATGCCGCATAGGTGCCGACCTTGACCAGATCGGTGTCGATATCCGCATCCTGCAACTGGATCACCGAGCTGATCTCCGGCGACAGCGGCATCGCCGTGGCGCTGACGAACGGGAAGGAGTCGGTATCCCGCTTGACGAACTCAGCGGCGCCCACGTTGCGGGTCCACATCTCATAGTTGAGGGCATCGCTGCTGGGGCGGTCGCAGCAGCAGGTGAGCATGGTGCTGTCGTCTTCCAGCTCGGCCAGCACGGCGGCGGACTCGCCGAAGAGGCGCACGAACTGCCACCAGGTGATTTCCTGGATTTTCCGCCGCACCGCATCGGCCGGCGCGGTCAGCGGGTTTGTCCACAGGCTTTCCGCCGGGGTGGTGATGGCCACCGGGCCCAGGCCGTAGACGTCGCGGGCCGCCTTGATGCGCAAGGTGCTGTCGGTGTACTCGCCGATCTCCACCTGGTTGACCCGCATGACCACGCCGGACAGGCCGATGGGCGGCCAATCGAAGACAAAACAGTCGCCGGGCTCAAGGCTCCAGTGCTTGCGGTTGACCGTAAGCGTGCAGGAGGCCAGGGGCATGGCCATCTGCTGGAGCTCGCGGGCCGCGATCTTGTGCGCCCACTCCTCGGTGGCGATGCCGGGCATTTCGACGGTGGCCTGGATGATCTGACCGCCGGCGCGGGTGATCCCGGCAATGTCCTGGACCGTGGTGGCCTGGGCCTGATTGGCCCGGTCCACCCATTTGACCGTCACCTGGTTGACCGCCTCGGCGGCTGAGGCAACGTAGTATTCCACCAGCTCCACCGCGCTGCGCTGGTCGATCACCGGCAACAGCGCCTTGGTGTAGTCGTTGCGGATCAGCTTGAGGGTGAGCAGGCCGGTGCGGTGGCTGAAATAGAGCACGCCGTCGATGTGGTCGAGGATGATGTTGAGGAAGTCCTCGATACTGCTGTCTCTGGCCCACAGGAGCGACAGGCCGAACCCCTCCTGCCGTGGGTCGGTGCCGGAGGCGAGAAAGTAGGCGGCGCTCTCGAACGAGGCTGTGTCCAGATCGGCCACCGGGTAGCCCAGCCCGCCCCAGGTGGTATTGGTCAGGGCCTCGTAGATGATGTGTGCCGGGTTCATATCCACGTATCCATCAGCGGCGACAATATCGGCCAGATCATCCCGCCAGCCAACCCTGGATCGCTGCCCCAGGATGGCCCACTCCTTGATGTACGGATTGTTGGCCGCCAAAAGGCACCGGCGGGCGATCAGTCCAAACAGCCCGCGGAATGCCGGAATATCATTGCCCAGTTTCTTTTGCAGATAACTGTTCTGCGGCTGGTCCGGCAGGCCAAAGCACACGTCGACATTGCCCTTGATGCCGCCTTCGCGGCCATCGCCGCCGAACAGGTTTGGCTTGCTGACGGCGATGGTCTGGTTGGCGGTCACCGCGCCTTCCCAGGCCCATTTGTCGCCGACCTTGATCTTGATGAGCTTGTCGAGCGCATGGCAGAACACCAGGTGCAGGCCCGCATAGTAGCGGTACCCGGTGACGTAACATTCATCCCCCTTGCCGCCGCCCATCAGACGCACCCCCCACGCTTGGCCGCCGCATCGCCTGCAATCGGCTCCCTGGTCCAACCGGTGGACGCGGCGAACTCCACCGCCGCGATGGCCATGGCGTCACCGGAGGCCAACAACAGCTCGGCATCCACCCCATCGTTCAGCACGTCCTGCCAGGCAATGCCCCGGCTGGCAAACCACCTGCGCATGCCGCGATTGCAGTATTCCAGTGCCCGGAAATGCCAGAGGTAAACACGCTTGTTCATATTTCTTGCCGCCTCCACAGGATTCGATCGGCGTGGTCTTGATGTCGCCGTACCACACGCAGTTGGTCTTGCTGATCAGTCGGGTGCCGAACAGCACCGGCACCGGACTGGAAGAGTCCACGGTGGTCGTTTCCACGTCGCCAGGCGTCGGGGTCACCTGTGTGTACGGCTTGGGCCGCAACAGATAGGAGGCAACCACCAGGACCGCGAGCACCACATATTGCCAAGCCATGCCGCCTCCCTACACCAATGCGTCGCCGCTGAACGGGTTCTTGGTGGGCAGATAGGGCAGCCCGCCATAGTTGACGATGTTGTTGAATTTGCCCCCGCAGTCATTCATGTCGTGGCGGCAGCCCGGCCACAGGGTCACCTCTGTCCCGGCCACCAGGCCGCCGATGGCATCGACCATGGTGATCGTCGCCCCCTCGTGGCCGTTGATCATCCGCAGTTCGGTCCCGGCCTGCAGCATGCCGCCGAGAAAATACCCCGAGGCGAACGAGGTCAGCCCGTCGACGGTGAGCCTGCCGTCAATCACCTCCATCACGGTGCCGACCACCTTGCGGGCGTCGGCATTGATCCCGCACGCGGCCGAGTAGAGCACATGCGGACACCCCACCTGGTACACCCGCCGCAATCCGGCCCGCTTGAACAGGGTGAAGGCCGAGTCGCTGGAAAGGGTGGCCACGGACCCGGCCCACTTGCAGCCGGTGATCCGGCCCTTCCAGAACAGCTGTTTCTCGCTGTCGCCGTGGTGCAGCCGGAAAATGGTCACGATCACCGTGCCGGCCAGCCAGCCGTCACGGAACAACAGGGCCACATCGTTGGCCGCGTTGATTTCGATGTCCATGGTGCTCCGCCGGGCATCGCCGCCCTTGGAGAACCCGCCGCGCTTGATGTAGACGGGCTGGTATTTCTCCTCAGCCAAACTCCCCACCTCATGGTCCGCGCTGGTGAACAGCCATTGCTGGGCGCCCACCGAGAAGCGGTACAACTCCAGCGGCTGGCCGGAAGAGTCGGATTCTTCATAGGTCGCGTAGCTCATGGCAGCACCACGATCGGCAGGGTGACCTCGGCACACTCGGCGGTCACCCAATGGACGGTAATCTCATCGCTGTCCAGGCGGCACAGCTCCAGCCAGGCGCAGCGGTTGAGCGCTTCTGCGGACACAGCCACCGGCAAGGCGGCGTCCAGGGTCAGCTTTTCCTCGCCGCTGGCCAGGGTCTCCACGCCGAGCACCTTCCGCCGGATGATTGTCCCATCGGTGGTGATCAGTTCAAGGTGCTGGCGGGCCGCGCTGTCCTTGAGGGCGTACTCGTAACCGATCGGCTGGATGACGATGGACGATGCGCCCGCTTCCGCCGGCACCGAGAGCTCGAACCCCCGGTCATTGGCGGCCAGCCAGAACGGCGCCAGCCGGCCGCCCCTGGCCTTGAGAAAGGCGAGAAAGGTGTTGATGTCGGCCCGGCCGACCAGCAGGAACCTGGCATCCCGGCTCAACACCGGCTCCTCGGATTGCACATCGAACTCCAGCACCCCGGTGTCGTTGTCCAGCCGCACCCACTTGTTGTCGTAGCCCTCCTCGCCATCCTCCCAGCTCGGCACGAACGGACACAGCGGCACATCCAGATACAGCTCCACGGCGCCCCCGGACGGTTCCCAACCGTCGTCCGTGGCCAGCAAGCTGAGCCGATAATCGCCCACGTCCTCGGTGAACCTACTGACTCGCCGCTGCTCCAGGGAGAGGCAAGAGCGGCACGGCGCCATCCAAGCCAACCCGGCCTGCCAGTCCCGGCCGAACGGCGCATCCACCGCCAAATAGGTGGCACCCACGCCGGTGATGGTCCGCACCTCGGCGGTCTGCCAATCGGTCCACACCGCCACCGGCGTACCGATGACGAAATTGTCCGAGCCCTCGGTGATCGGGATGGTGGTGGCCCCGGCGGCAATATCGCCAGTCAGCCGGAACGCATCCCGCCAGATCGGCGCGAACAGGTACCGGGACTTGCGCATCCCCAGCCAGGTCTCCAGCTGGCGGCGGCCAGCCCCGGACACCAGCATCCGCACCTCCCAAGTACGCCGAGGCAGGGTACGCAACTGGACCCGCTGCTCGGTGCGGTCATGGGCAATCATCACATCCGTTTTCCAGGCCAGCGACTCATCCAGCCCGTTCTCCCAGTTGTGCGGGAAGAACAGATAGCCGATGTCGCCGGAGAGCTGCGGCGGCCGGGTGCCAAGGATGGTCCACAGCGGATCGTTTGTGGCCGTGGTCAAAAAGCTGAACAGGGCCTCGAAGATGGCCGGGCCTTCGGAGTCGACCGAGACAACGATCCTCTGGCTTGTGTGTGGCGCGATGGTCGCCGGAGTGGTCAGGTCAAGGCCGATCCCCTCCACCTGGCCCGAGGCGTTAATTGCCGACACGGTCCGGGCAACGCTCTCGCCGTTGTGCAGATACACCGGAAACGCCTGATCCTTGGACACCAGCCCCATATCAAACCGTTCCGGCCGGATGTACCGGGTGAACAGCGCCGTCTCCAGGTTGGTTGTCCTGGCGCTCAACCCGGACAACGGCACCATGGACATTTGCATGATTGTTCCTACCGGCATATTATGGCCTCATATAGGTGGTGAGACCGTACCGCCACTGGTCGATCATGCTAACCTCCCCGGTGGAATTGGCAATCGTCCAATGCACGACCTCGATCGGCACGGTGCTGGTGAGTGTTCCGGCTGCCGGAGTCCCAAGACCGCCTGCGGTGTAATCGGCGGTGGCCGGGATGTCGCGGTAGCCATCCACCGTTTTCGTAGCCGGGCAGAAGCTCACCCCGGACTCCAGCCCCGCATGGCCAGCAAACGGCACGACATGGCCGTAAATGGTCTGGTGAATGATTTGAAGGCTGTGCCGCCAAAGCAGGTCTTTGGTCACGGCTTACATCCGCATCAGGTTCCAGGGGAATGTCCGGCCCGTGCCGGCCGTCTGGGTGATTGTGGCGGCAATCTGATCGCCGGAGGCCAGGGGAAGGGGCACCGAATGCCAGTTCTTGTCAACCTGTGCCCCGGAAATTGTCTCAACCTTGGCGTCCTTCAGGTCATCGGTTGGGCGGCAGGTGGTCTTGAGACGAATCTCCAGGGTGTCGCCCGCCTGGAGCTCCGAGGTGTCAACCTCAAGGATGTAAATGCCGATCCCGGTCAACTGCGCCAGGGAATGTTCGGTGTTGACGGTGGCGGCCTGGGCGCCGGATGCAACGGATACAACAGCCATGTTTTTCTCCTAACTGATTTTGAACAATAAATTTGATGAGTTGTAGGCAAACAGATAGGTACTGCCGTTGATCGTGATCTGCTCGCCGGCCGCGTAGACGTTGCCCCGCCCCTGGGTATACACCCCGGGGAGCATGCCAATCGGGATGAAATAGGCGGTGTTGGCGTCATAGACCCCGGCAAGGATGGGACAAGGAACAACGACGGCGTTGAAATAATTCGGCCACACCGTCCCCCATTCCTGACCCCATGAGGTCCACAGTCTTCCCGCTTCCGCCGCCGACCCGGCCGTTGACCACGCCCCGTCCTTGAGCAACGCCGACCGGTAGTATGGCTGGCTGCCGAACAGGCCATAAATCCTGGTTGCGCTTGAGGTATAACTCAGGGCCAGGCACGCGCCGCCACTCCATGTCCCGCATTTTTCGGTGACGGTGAACACCCCGCCCCAATGCACCGTTACCGATACCGAATAGAGATACTCACGGGAGAAATAGAGATTGTTCCCCACCGAATAAAAGCCGTACTTGTAGCCGACCGAGAAGTTTTGATCCAACAGCACCGGACTGGTTGACCCGCCAACCGTGATCGAGCGGTTGATGGATGTGGCGTTGGAATATTCCGAGGTGAACTCGATCCCGGCCTTTGCCATAACCACTTTTGTTGTGGTGTTGACGGAAACAACCCAACCGTTATCTGCCCCAAAAGCGGCCAGGGCTGCCAGGTAGTTGGCAACCGTGTCGAATGTGCCTTCGTAATATGCGGCCATCAGCTCATCCTCATCGCGCAATAATCACCGTATCCAACCCGATGCACATCCTGGAAACAGATGTAGTTGACCCCGGCCACGGTGATGATGTTCTCCGAGGCGTTCTTGTGCCCGGTCACCCTGAACACGCCGTCGACGCTGCCATAGATGGCCGAACGGCGTAAATCCTTGATGAATATCGGCTCCAACAGGTATTCGTCGCCTGGCGCGGTCAACAGGTTGGCGCGCACCCCTTGATAGGGGCCGTAGATGGTCAAATCCGGGCGAGTAATGACGGGGAAGTCAGGTTCAAAATAGGTGGCGTTGATACCGCCGTTCCCATAATTTGCCCGCCCCCATGTCCCGCCGGGCAGATAGAGGCGCCCGGGGGCCGGACTTGAGCCCGCCCACCATGCGCCTTGCGATGTCGAGGAATACGGGTTGGTCAAGGTGGAGTCGGTGCCGCCGATAAACAAGGGGTACGGGTATTGCTCGGGGGTTCCGGCAGGGTCGATGAACCCGAGATGCACCGAGGTGTAGACCGATGACACCTTGGCAAAAAGAATGATGCGTTTGGCTGAGGCGATCATCCAGTAGGGGATTTGCTGATTCCAAAAGGTGCAGAGGGTGGACCAGGTGTCCTTGTTGTTGAGGGGCTGCGCGTCAATGGGAAGGTCGATTTCCACAGGACCGAGCCAAACAGCTCCCAGTTGTAGTAGCCGACGGTTGAATCCTCATAGGCCTTGACGCCCACATAGATTTTATCAAGCCCGGAGGGGCCGGAGCCCCGCAGGTATACCTCGGTCGCGCTCTGGGTGAGCACGGTCCAACCGTTGGCCGCGGCAAAGGTGGTCAGGATGGCGAGCAGGTCCTTGTAGTTGGCGGCGGTGCCGTTGGTGTAGGCCATTTATCCTCCGATCAAGGTGCGGATGGTGGTGCCGTTGCGGCGGATCATGTTGAGGATGGCGGTCTCGCCGTCGGCGGTGCGCAGGAAATCGCCCACCATGTTGCGGTCGAGCACATTGATCACCCGCAGCCGGGTATCGCCGGACTTGACCGTGGTGGCGGGTGCGGCCGCGGCTTGCCCGCCGGCGGCCAGCCGGTTGCCGCTGGGGATCCTCGGCAGGGTGGCCCCGGCAAGCGCCCGGGCCAGGTTACGGGGGAACAGTTTGCGCCGGACCATCTCCATGAACGGCAGGCCGTAGTAGTCGACCGCGTCCACGGGATGGACGAACTCCCGGGCCGTGAGCCAGGCCGGGATATTGTCGGCGGTCCTGGAGGGGCTCCAGCCCTGGACCGCGCCACCGCCGGCCAGGGCCTGGACCCAGCCGCCCCGGGCGAACGCCTGCACGGCCTGGCCGCCGGCGGAGAAGCCAAAACCCACGGCCCGCAGGGCGTTGAGGATCATGTGTTTCATGATGATCTGCGTGAGCCACGAAATGGTTGACCGGGCGAAATCGATCATGGCCTCCTTGGCGCTGGCAGTACCCGTGATAAACGAATCCCAGGCCGAGGTCAGCCCGCCGGCGATCTGCTCGCCAATGTTCTCGCCGATGTAGATCATGACCTCGGCATCGGTCTGCATCTTCTCCCTGGCCTTTTGAAATCCCAGAGAAAGCGCGGCCCCCATGTCGTCGCCGGCGGCAATCAGCTTCTCCCGCATCTCGTCGGCGGTGATCACGCCGGCGGCACCGGCGGCACGCACAGCCGCCCTGTACTGCTCAACCGAAGCCTGGCCGCGCCTCCACGCCTGTTCAACCTCGGCCATCCGTTCAGTGGCCACCTGGGCCAGGTCCTCATGTTCCTGCTTGACCGCGTCGACCTGCATGGCGGCCAGTTCCGACTGAGCGCGGATGATATCGGCCTGGCTGGTGTTGGAATCGGGCCGTGCGGCATCGACCTTCATGGCCTCGATTTCCTGACGCTTGAGGCTGAGGCGTTCCGCCATGATCTTTTTATCAATCGCCAGTTCCGCCTCTGCCCGGGCCAGCTTGGTGCCGAGCTTCTCCGCCTCCAGTTTTTCCAGCTCCAGGGCGAGGATCTTCTCCTGGGAGGCGGCCCGCATTTTCTCGGACGCGATCTTTCTTTGCTCCTCGTACTCCTTCTTGGCCTCGGTGGCGGCCTTCTTGGCGGCGGCTGCCGCTTCACGCTTGGCTTTCCCCTCCTCCTTGGAGGACTTTGTGGCAGCCTGCGAGGCAGCGGTCTGGACTCGGAACTGGGCCAGGGCCTCGACATTGGCTGCCTTCCTGGCTTTCTCCTTTTCCTCGAAAGCTACCCGTTCGAGCATCGCCTGGGTGCGCTGATCCGCCGCCGCCTTGGCCGTGGCATCACGTTGCGCAAGGATGGAGTCAACCGAGGCGTCACGGGCCTGGTTGGCAATCTTCAGTTCCCTGTCCAGATCGCTGGCAATCTGCCCGACATCGTAGGTGTCTCCCTGGGTGAACATCGCCGCGATGGTGAGCTTGAACGCCCTGGCCCGCGCCATCACCTTGTCGAACTCAGCAGCAACGTAGACGGTCACCAGGCCGATGAAGGCACGGACATTCTCCGGGAACCGTTCAAAGGCGTGAATCAACTCATCCACAACCTCCTGGCCTTGTTGGCCCAGATCCCCGGTAAAATCGCTCCACCAGCCACCAACAATATCGATGGTCTTTTTGATATCGTCCCCCCAGCCGGCAAACTGGGTGACAATGGCCCGGAGATAGCCTTCCAGCTGCCCCGAGGCGATCATGGCATTCAGCTCTTCCAGGGCATTGATACCAACTTGCACCCCATCGGCGATCATGTTGCCGATTCCTGCCCGGGAGATGTTGAGGAAAACCTTGTTCCACTCATCAGCAAAATTCGACAGCTTGCCGTCGAGTTTTGCCATCCGGTTGGCCATGGCATCGCCGAAGTTGGTCTCGCCCAGCTTGATCAGATACTCCTCGATCTCCTTGGCGTTCTTGCCCACCGTGGTGGTGACTCCGCGAAAGGTGAAGCTGACCTTGTCGCCCTCGGAGCTGGCCTTGATGCCGAACTCCTTCAAGCGCTCGAACTCACCGGTGGCGGCATCGGCCACCGCCTCGATCATCTGGTTGAGATCCTTGCCCATCGATGCCGAAGTGTTGCCATAACTGGTCAAGGCCCGCTCCGATGGATCGAGCCCCATGTTCACCAGCTTGACAAATGCCTCAGACACCTGCGCCAAGTCGTATGGAGTCTTGGCGGCAAAGTCCTGGATGGCGGCAAAGGCAACCTCCGACTTCTCGGCGCTGCCGGTGGCTGTGATCAGGCCGGAGCTGATCTTGTCGAACTCGCGGGAGACAGTGACCAGCTTCTGCAGGCCAGCGGCGGCGGAGACCGTGGCGCCCAGGGCACGGAGCAGACCGCTCACCGAGGACGTCAGGCCGTTGATGCCGGCATCGGCGCCCTTTGCTCCTGAGACAAAGGATTTGATCGCTCCCAGGGCACGATTGAACCCAGCCGTCAGCCCACGGTCGACCGCGCTGAGGACGATCTCTATTCTAGACTGGTTCGCCATCTACTTGCCTGTCAGTGCCGCCAATGCTCTCAGGAAGAAGCCGTAGCCGTAGTCCCAGACAAGGGGACCGTGGCCGGCGGTAATGAGGAGGCAAATTGCTCGGTCGAAATCTGCCCTATCCTGGACATTGCCTCGCGGAGTTCTCCCTCCAGAACCGGCTTCAGGCCGTCGATCAGGATATCGATCAGGCCGATCCGCCGGACCACTCCCAAAAAAGCGGCGTTGACCTCCTCAAAGCCTTGCCACAACTCCTCAATCTCCGAGGGATAGAGGTCGAGCAGGGCCTCGGCGGACAATTCCGGGCATGCCATGGCCAGCAGCCCCTGGCACCGGTTGAGTGCAGTTGCGGATATCTGCGCATCCTCGCCGTTGATCAGCTCCCAGATGGCTCGGGTCGGCAATTCCTTCAGAGTGAACGACCGCTGGCCGATCTGGATGGTTTTCGTTTTTTGCATGTTTTCTCTTTCTCCTTCATCGAACCTGACGGTTCAAATGATCAGATCAGCTCAAACGGCCAGGACTTGCCGGCCGGGGTGATCATCTTGCCGCTGAAGGCCAGCTCCGGGAATCCTCCTTGCGCCAGCAAGTCGAAATCGCCATCGGCGCGGATCTGCGCCTGCCAGACTCGCAGCTTGACTTCATTCCCCTCGACATAGTTCTTTCCGTCGAGATACAAGCCGACATTGATAACCGGAGAGGTGGCACCGGTGATTTTGAATCCACTGGCAGCGGCCTTGTCGCCACTGATATGCAATGTGTCTCCGTCGATCGCCGAGCTGAGAACACGGATCATGCCCATGCTGGTGTTGACTTCGTAATCCGTATTCGCGATGTAGGTCGTGGTATCGGTCTCATCCTTGACCGTGCAGGTGGTCAGATCGTTATGGCCGATGGGCACCCACTTATTGAGGATGCCGGTAATGGTCGCTGTATACGTTCCCGATGCGGCCGTGATATCCACGGCCGAGCCCATGAAGTAGGCTGCCACGATTTTGGGATCGTAGATGTTCAGGGAAAAGGAGATAGTGGCATCGGAGATCCTGGTGAACGATTTTCCGATTTGCCCCAGGGTGTACTTGCCGTTTAGCTTTGCATCCAGGGTCTCTGTTTCCACCTTGGGAATCAGTTTGGTGGCGTTGCCGACCAGCTCAAAACCGGTCGAGACACCGGCAGCGGTGAGAAAATCGAAGTAGAGATCCCCACCGAGGATCATGCCTTGTTGTGCGGATTGCATAGATGCCTCCTGGCCGCTTGGCCGTGGTTATAAAATCTTCTCCGGGACGACCTGCATGGTCACCCGGACGGTATAGATGAGCAGGGCTTCCTCTACCCCCTCGTAGCGGATCCGGGTCACGGTCGAGGGCAAACAACCCTGCGCTGCTGGCCGCCAGTCGGTGAGAGCCGGCCGGACCTGGTCGACCAGGTCATCCATCAAAGCCTGACCCTTGACCGGATCCAGATAACTGACCAGAAGCGCAATCTCCCATGTGAGCCGCCGCATGGCATAGGGCGAGTCGGTCACCTGTTCGTCGTCATAGAGGAAGAACACCGCCGAGGGCGGCGACTGCAGCGCCCGTTTGCTGAAGCCCCGTTCCACGGCCTTGAATGCGTCCAGCCCTTCAAGTCGGGCCTGAATGGCATTGCCGATGGTGGCCAGCATCAGAGCCCCCTCATGGTGGTGCGGGTAAACAGCCGCTCGCTGCCCGGGGTGAGTCCGCTCAGGCTCTCGGTCGCAGTCGTGATCAATGCGGCATCGGCCCCCATGGAGGCCTCGCCGGTCTGCACCCGCTTGAGATAGGCAAGGGCCTGAGTCTGCCGATCCTTGACCGCCTGAGGCACCTCCACATGGGGCCGCCGGGAATAGAGGTTGTAGATGGCCAGGTCGACCGCGAAGGTAACCGCCAGCCCGGGTACCGGATAGAACGGCAGCTGGTAGCGGTCATGGCAATGGGCATCGATCAGGGCATCGGCGCCATTCAAGGCCCAATCGACCACGTCGGTATCAACCGTTCCGCTCTGGACGTCATCGGTCAGGGCAATCAGGTCCGACTCGGCCATCTGTTCCAGGATGTCGGCCAAGGTGGCGTACATCAGCTATTGCCTCCTGCTGGGGAATTATTGTTCTTCGAGTCCTCGGCGCCGTTCGTCGTGCCGTCTCCCGGAGCATTGCCTTCCGGCTCTTTGTCCTTGCCGTTCTTGCCCTTTGATCCCTTGGTCTCCTTGGGGGCTTCCGAAACCGTGACCACCAACATTGGCTCCTTCTGCAAGGTCTTGAGTTCCTCGGTGGTGAATCGGTCATCCTCATAGGTGATCGGTGTCTGGCTATGGGCCAGACCGCACCGGCGGAAGCCCTCTTTCTTGCTCGTAATCGTGATCATGCCGTTGTCTCCTTGATCGCTTGAAATTCAGGCCCTGGATCAGGCCAGCCACGGCACCTTGAGCAGGTCGACCGCCTTGTAGTTGGTGTTGGAATCACCGCCGTTGATCAGCTGGGCCTCGATGATCTTCTTGGCCTTGCTGTAGTTGGACGGTCCAACCACCAGCAGGTTGGGCACCACGCCCAAGGGCTCACCCC
Source organism: Desulfobulbus propionicus DSM 2032 (assembly GCF_000186885.1). Taxonomy (GTDB): domain Bacteria; phylum Desulfobacterota; class Desulfobulbia; order Desulfobulbales; family Desulfobulbaceae; genus Desulfobulbus; species Desulfobulbus propionicus. The sequence continues at coordinate 2,794,625 of NC_014972.1, forward strand.
AATCCTTCTTGAAGGCACCCATGGCGTCATAGGCGGCCTCGAAGTTGGTCGCATCCAGGGTGGCCTTGGACCCGAAGGCCATCTGCCAGAAACCGAAGCCGACGTTGCAGCGCGAGTCGACCCCGTAAAGGAAGGTCTTGCGCATGAACACGTTCTCATCGCGCTCCTGATTGAGCAGCACGAAGTTGGCCGCCTTGCGATCCTGGAAGATGATAGGTTTCAGGGGCCGGCGGGTATCGAGCAGGAACCAGGGGTTGCCCGATCCGGACTGGACGTTGGAGACCGAGGTGACGTTGCCATCCGCATCGAGCACCGGGTGATCCGAATCAAAGAAGTACTGGCCGTCATAACAGGGGGTGGCAAATCCCGCCGTCATGAGGGCAAAGACCAGCTTGTCCGGATGGATCCGGGCCTCAAACCCCATGTTCTCCATCATGGGGGCGTAGATGCCGTACTGATCGTCTTCGATCCGGTCGCGATCCACGCCCACGGTCAACTCGAACGACTTGTTCTTGATCGAGTAGTCGTGCATGCTCAGGTTGTTGATGTGGCGATCGCCCACCCATTCCCGCATGCCCGGGATCTCGCCGATCCAACCGTAATCCTCGATCAGGGTGGTGGAGGGCACCCGGGTCGCCACCTGCTGCCATTGGGACTCGGCGTTGTCGAAGCCCCGCTGGTAGACCGCCTTGAAACCGCGATACATGCCGGCCAGGTTGCTGCTGTTAATGATCATGAGTTGTTCTCCTCAGAAGTTGATGAATGTCGGTTAGCGCAGGTCGACCCAGACGCCCTGGCTGTCGACGTCAAAGACCTTGCCGGCCACGGACCGGGTCGAACTGCCGTTGGTCTTGGCCACGGTCTGGTCATCGACGATGTAGCAGTCGTTACCGATATCGGCGGTGGTGATGGCATCGGTGGCGGTCGAGTTGGCAAACTGAAAGATGCCTTTGTCGATCTCCACGGTGACCGCCCCGGCCACGGCGCCGTTGGTCACCTGTTCGGCAAACCTTCCTACGCCTCGCAGGGTGGTGGCGGTGGCGCCGGGGGTAGCCCGGCCATTGGCATCCCGGGCCGCGAGTCCGCCGGCAAAGCAGATGACCGATGCGGCGACCGGCAGGGTGAGCTTGCGGCCGCTGCGCTCCTTGGTGTCTCTATCCTTGATCAATGCTGCCATGGTGTGTTCCTCCTCAAATGATGCCGGCGATTAGACGGCGGCCTTGTGGTATTCTTCTTCCGAAACGCCCAGCCGTTCACAGATGGTCCGCTCGTCGCTGTTCAGGGCCTTGCTCTCGGCCGGCACCTTCTTGCCGTCCAGACCGGAGGGATCACCGATGACCGGGGCTGCCTTACAGAAGTCGGCGAACCGCTGCAGCCCGCCTTCCTGCCGGCACTGGGCCTTGTGGTAGTCGACCGTGGCCGGGGTGATCTTGCCCTCGGTCAGCGCTGCATTGATCGCGGTCTCGATCTCGGTTTCGAGCTGCTCCTGCTTGAGGGCGGTAAGCGATTGCTCGGCATTGGTGGCCCGGGCCAGGGCCGCGTCATAGTCGGAGCGGGGCACAAACTTCTCCAGACTGGGATTCTCGGCCCGGTTGGTGGCTGTGGCCAGATCGGTTTTGAGAGCCGAGATCTTGGCCAGGGCCTGGTCCTGGGTGGCGTCTTCGGGCAGCGCCAGGGCTGCCAGCAGTGCTTTGAGCATAGGGGTCTCCTTGGGATCCTGGATCCCGGTGTGATGGTTGAGGGCCTGCAGGTTGAGGTTGGGCCGGTTGGTCAGGGCCACCGAGGTCAAACCGACGATCAGGCCGTTGTCTTTCTGGTAGAGGATCACGGGGCTCAGGTAGCGGTACTGTTTGCCGCCGACCAGGTCCTTGCCGCTGGCGTTCCACTCGACCCGGCCCCAAATGACGCCTTCCCGGTTCTGCAACTCCTTGATCCAGCCGGCTGCCGGCGCCGGTTCTCCCAGGGGTGCTTTCAGCTCGGTGGCATGCTCCAGGTCAATCGGCAGGTCCATGCCTTGGGCAATGAAGGCATCGAGGATCCCTTGGGGGTGGATGTTGTTCCAGGTCCGGCCGTCGCGTCCCGCAACCCGGCCCGCCGGGATCAATTCCACCCACTCGGGGACCGTGTTGTTTTGGAGCGCGATTTCGGTGCTGTTCAGTGCAATGTGCTGCGTGGTTGTCATCCTTCCTCGCTGTTGTCCGGAACCGCGTTTAAAAACCGTTTAAAATTTTCTGTATTCGATTGGCAGGGTGCTGCGCGGCCCATGACCCGTATTGCCCCGTGAAAGAAAAACAGGCCGTTTTGTTGGCTCGGCCTCAAAGGTCGAGCAATCGCTCCCGGATCAGCTCGATCACCATGGTTCGGTCCCGCTCCGCCAGGTCCATCTCGGTACCCCGGTTGAGCGCCAGGTACGGCCGGGCCGGGATGGTCACCTTGCGTCCGCGTCCGGCCTTGCCGCCCAGCTGGTGGATGGCCGCGTAGGGGATGTGCCCACCGGTCCCAATGCTGACGCTGGTTCGGCTGGCCTGGCTGTGCACCGACCCCTCCAGGTCACCGTGCTCCCACAGGATCCGCTTGCCGCTCAGGTAGCGTTTGCCCTTGGCCGAGAGGTAGCCGTTCTTCTTCCAGCCCTTGTTCCTGGCCAGCCCCAGGTGCAAGGTAACCTCCGAGAGCGGTGCCCAGGGGGTACCGTCCGGTGCGGACTGGGCCTTGAAATTCTCCCGCACCCGCCGCTCGTAGAAGGCACCGATCGCCTGCATGGTGGGTGTCAGGTCGGCGGCATTGGCCCGCAGTCGATTGAGCAGATTTTGAGTGTCCTGGTCGTTAATTTTGAGACTGATCTCCATTGTCAGACAGGTGCTCCGGTCTTATTATTCAGTTAAGGAATTCGTTGATTGGTTCTTGGAAGAACCAACCTCATCGACGTAATGTTGGATGCGATGAGGGCCAGGTGGTTCCCTCTCCTTCTTCCGCCTGGGTCAACGGATTTACTCCCGTAAACGATGATCCTCGTTAATCGGTGCGTTCCAAGCCTGCCGACGCTCTGACCAATAGCTGTTGTTGGAGTGCAAGGTGGGGGACTGGCGGCACGCCGGTTAACGAGTTTTTTTGTGCTATTTTCCCCCCACGCTCATCGAGCGATCCACTCTTCCAGCCCCATCTGCATGATCAGCTGCATCCAGGCCTCGGCGATATCGTCGGGCAACCGCTGCATCTTCTCCAGCATGGCATCGGCCAGGTGCTCCTTGCCGGCCGTGGCCACGTTGTAATCCCAGCCCTTGTCGGGCAGGTCCTGCCAGTTTGCCGGCCGTGTTCTCTGTTCGGACCTGGCCGTCTCGTACTCGGCCCTGGTGGCAGCCACCACCCGGCACTTGCAGCCCCAGCCGTTGGGCGGATAGTTGATCTGCCAGAACGGATCGGTACGGGGCAGGATGATGCCGTCCATGGCCAGGTGGTTGGGCCGGGGATTGCGCACGCCATCGTTGTGCACGTATTTCAAGAAATCGATCCCAGCCGTTTCAAACTGCTGCCAGCGTCCGGCCTGGTAAGCGGTGTTGATGTTGGTCCGCCAGATCAAATCTGATCGCCAGGCAGGTCCACCGCCCTGGAGCTGCCAGCCATAGCGCTGTACCAAGGGTCGGAACTGCTGGCGGAACTCCCGGATGTCCATGCCTCCGGCAATGGCCCTGTCGGTCATCTGCCGCAATTCGTTCAAGAGGTCTGCCTGGTAGGCCCCGGCGCTCATGAACCCCTTGCCGTGTGCTTCGCCGGCCAGCTCATCCCACTTGGTCGTGGGGATATTGAGCTTGTCCCTGAACCAGGCACTGGCCTCGGCAAAGGGCAGGCGGAAAATCTGTTCGAACTCAGCGCTGTCCATGGTCGTGATACGGTTGTTCCCTGGCCAATCGCTCCAGTTCCCGCCAGTCGGCCGTCATTCGGGTCTCGGAAACCACAACCGGGCCTTCCTGGAAAAGCGGGCCGGCCAGGTACAGTCCCAAGATGACCGCCAGGAGCAGCAGGCCCGTCTGGATGCAACTCCAGGGGCTCACTCGGCCACCTCCAGCCGTCCGGCCAGGTTGCCGAGCAGATCCAGCCGGGCCATGATCTCGCCGAGCTGTTCGGGTTGGCTGGTTGCCAGGAGATCGATCAGCTGCTCGCGGAACTGCTCCAGGCTCTCGGCCTGTTCCAGCAGGGACTCGGCCCGGGTGATCAGGTTGGCGGCCGGACCGGCCGACTCGGTCTTGACCCATTGCAGCAGGGTCGACTCCAAAGGGTTCTTATCCAACTCCCGGCTGTTCTTGGCGGCCTCAACCGGTTCCGGTTGAACGGGTTGTTTATCAGCAGTCTCAACGGCTGCCGGTTGTTCCGCTGGTGGGGGAGTTCCTAAACAGTCCGCGCCCTCTTCCGGATCCGGCAGCCCCAGCTTGTCGCGGACCACCGATTGCTCGACCTTCAGCCCCAGGGGCACCAGCTTCTCCAGGGCGGTGACCAGCAGCTGGGTATCCTCCGGCTCCACCGCCTTGATGAGCAGCTCCGGATACTGTTCCTGCGGTCCCCAGTTGAGATCGATGAACGGCCGGACCAGGTCGCGGTTGATGGTCTCGGAGAGCTGGGTGGCATCATCGTCGCGGATATCTTCCCGCACCTCAGCCTGGGCATCCTCGTTGCCCAGTTTGCCGGCTGTCCCTTGCGTGGTGGCGGTCTGGCCGAGGATCCCCCGGCTGACCTGGGCATCGAGCCAGTCCGCCAGCTTGTTGAACAGTTCGTGGCCACCGGTGACCTTGGCGCTCTCGACAAACTCGATCAGCATCGACTCCGGAATCACTGCCGCCGCATCGCTGCCCAGGTTGGCCACCGCAGCTTTCAGGATAGCGATGTCTTCCTTGGACGCACCGGGCTGATACTTGCCGACCCGCAGCGGCATGCCGAAGACCTCGGCAAAGGCTAGCCAGTCCTTCACCGTGTAGTTCTTGCACATCCACGCCCAGGCAGCCACGCGGGCGATCCCGCCGCGAATGGGGATGCCGGTCTTCAAATGCGGCAAGTGGCAGATGAACTTGAACGGGGCCAGATCGATACCTTCCGCCACATTCTGCTCATCAAGCAGTCTGAGGCGCCTTCGGGAAGCCCGATCAAAGGTGAAAAAGCGGGGATCGCGCCACTCATACCCCACCGGCCGCCATCTGGCGCCACGCGACCAGAGGATCTCGCACACCGAGAACCCCTTGCCGATGGCATCGAGCAGGTCCTTGAGCAAGCCACGGAAACCGGCCTGTTTCACAAGTGCCCGCACCTCGTCGGCCAACTGCACATCCTGGGGTTCATCACTGGCTGCTTCCACCGTGATCGGCAAGGAGGCCACGGCCAACTTGCGTTTGGAAATCTCGCAGCGGTAGTGCAGATCCCGCTCCTCCATCTCCTCGGCAAGCGTCAGGTACTCGCTGATCTCGCCTTCGGCGGCCCGTTGCAATAGCCCAGCCAACCGGTACGGGGTCAGGCCCGAGGCCACGGTCACGTCCCAGACGCTGCGGATCCCGGCCAGGCTGGGTGCGGCCAGTTCCTGGGTCAGGGTTCGGGTTGTGACCGGTCGGTTAAGATAGTCGTAGATCACCAGGTCCCCTCCATGGTGCCGAAGCCCGCAGTTGTCCGGATGTGCCGGTCACCTGGTTCAAAGTCCCGTTTGCGCACCGGATGGTAAGCGTACTCGGTGATCTCCATCCTGGTGGCCGAGATGGCCAGGGCCAGGGCAATGGCCGCGTCACCATGGCGCTGCCGGCCGTCAGCGCCCTTGTTCTTGGTGTCCGGCAGCTTGGCCACACCCCGGATCATCTTGATCGCCCGGTAATCGTCGAGATGGTCGGCATCCTTGGCCACTTCCACGGTGCCGTCCTCGAAGAACGATTTGAACCGGGGCATCTCGTCGCGGTACCAGGCCTCGGACAGCATCACCTGCTCGATCCGGCCAGTTCCGTAGCGCTGCATGGCCCGCTCGGCCAGATACTGGCCGTTGCCACGGGCATCGAACTTGCCGAAGCTGAACCGGGGCAATCGATCAAGGATGAAGAAAATGATCAGCTCCTGTTCCTTGAACGGCACATTGGACAGCTCCACCACAAAGGGCTGGCGATAGGTCAGGTTCTCCTGCTCGGCCAAGGGGGAGAGCACGGTCAGGTCACCCAGGCGGGCAAAGTCTTCGCCGGCGTAGTGCCGCCGCTTCGGATCCAGCTTGGCGAGCAGCGGCGCCAGCTGCTCCTCGCACCACTCCAAGGCCTCGGCCTCGCGGAGAGGATCGGGCTGCAGGGCGAACTCGTTGGTGCAGGCCCAACGCAGGATCGGGATATCGTCGCGCATGCAGCGTTCGATGATCACCCGGGGCAGGAAGGCACCGGATCCCTGGCTAGGGATGCAGAACAGTTCCTCGTCGGCGCCGCTGCCGTATTGAGCAATCAGTTTCTCTCTCCACTGGTCCTCGGCCTCCTGCGACCATGGCTTGCCCAGGCGCAGGCAGATGCGCTCATACAGGCCTTCCGCCAGGGCATCGTCGATGGTGACCCGGTGTAGGCTGTACGGCTTCTTGCCGGCCCGGACCTCGTTGATCACCTCATTGAATGGATTGGTGTCGCCATCATGGGTGGAGATGATCACCACCCGCCCGCCCCACATCAACAGGGCCATGGCTGCCTTGATCAGCTCGCTCAGGTTGTCGTGAAAGGCGGCTTCGTCGATGACTACCTTGCCCTGCTTGCCGCGCAGGTTGGACGGCCTGCTCGACAGGGCCACGATCTTGTGACCCGAGGCGCAACGGATCCTGAAAGCGAGGATGTCTTTGTCTTCGTCCGCCAAGACGAACTCCTCCACCGCTGAGGCCGCCTTGTTGAAATGCCCCAGCCAGTCGCCGCAGTCCTCGATGAACTCCTGGGCCATGTCCTTGTTGTAGCCGATGTACCACACGTCCATGCCGCTCCGGCTGGCTGCCAGCAAGGCATCGTCCGCCGCCTCTGCCCAGGACAGGCCGATACGTCGGGACTTCTCGATGATCTTGACCTCGCCCTGGTCTTCCAGCCACCGTTGCTGATACGGCAGCAGGGCCATGGGCGCGCGGTTGGTTCTATCTTCCTTGGTAAAAGTACTCATCAGTGCTTCAACCCCAGGATCTGGCGGCGGATCGCTTCGGCGGCCTCATCGGACAATCCGCCGGGCGTGACGTGCTCATCGATCGAAGCCGCTCTCTTGCTGTCGAGCAATTCCATGGCCGTCATCAACTCCTTGATTGCCCCCAGGGTGATGGCCCCCGGCTGGTTGACCAAGGCCGCAATCCGAGCCTGCACCGCCGTGCGCAGGGCTTCGACCATATCCCCGCCCTCAGGCAAATGGTCGGTGGCGGCTCCGTCCGGCATTGCGATGGCTGCATTGGGGGCAGCTCCCCGCTCCCGCGCCTCGGCCTCGATCAGCTTGCCGGAGTTGACCAGAGCGCCAAAGGCATAGGCCTTTTGGGCGTCCTCGGTCTCAATCACCGACTCGATCAGCTTTGCTTTGGCGAGCATCACCCCCCGGCGCACCGACACCTGGGCCTGGCGGTACTCCCGTCGCCGTTCGGGCCAGGTGGGTTGGGAATCGGCGGACCACCGCTTGAGCTGGGAAACGGACACCCCGGTCCGCTCCGCCACCTGCTCAAAGGTGAGGCCGTCGATGATGTACAACTCCTCGGCAGCCTCTATGGTCTCCCAACCGTAGCTCTCCGGCATTGTTTAGTTCCCCGCCATCCCCAGGGCTCGCTTGAGGGCCGCTATCTCTTCCCGCAATCCCATGTACTCGGCATGCTTGCCGGCCAGTTCCACAGCCTGCGCCGCCGCCTGGTCTGGCCTGATCTCGTGCAGCGGTGCGAACGGCTCCAGAGCCAGGCGTACGGCATGAATGTCGCCCTGCATCGAGGACTCCAATTGCCGCAGCCGTTGTTCCTTCTCCGCCAGCAGGCCGCGCCGGGTCAGTCGTTCGTTATCCAACATGTCTGCCTCCCTTGAGCAGGTGCCCGTCGATCCGGTCGACCAGCTTGGTCATGGACTGGGTGTTGAGGTGAATGATCCCGGCCAGGTCGTTGGCCAGCTTCTCGTAGCCCTGCACCAGGATGACGTTGTTCTCGTAGTTGCGGACCACCTCTTCAAACCGCTTCTCCTGGGCACCGATCATCTGCATCACCATCTCGCGGAAGCCGGCGATGTCCTCCCGGTGTTTGATCTCCCGGTCCGCTTCAATCTGTACCGCGCTCAATCGGGAGCGTTCCGCCCTGCGGTGGTCGAGGTACATGAAGGCCATGATCACCGTTGGGGCCAGCATGCAGATGATCAGCAGTCCCGGTGCGCCCAGGGTGGTGATCAGGGTGTTGATGAGGCTCAGTTCTCCGCTCAACGTGGTCTCCTCCCCCGGCTCCCCGAGGGACAGAATTTATTTTTGTCCCCGGCTTTCTTGTATGCGTTGGCAGCAGATGCACCGGGTGCAGCCCTTGGCCGCCTTCCGTCGTGCATCGGGGATCGGTTCCCCGCAGTCCTCGCACTCCAGGGCCGACTCGCCTTGGGGCCGGGTATCAAGATGGTGTTTGAGGACCATCCGCTGGAACAGCTCCTGGTTCTGCTGGGCGAGATCTCCCTCGTCCATCAGACGGCTTTTTTCTCGATCTTGTGGCCAAGGCCGACCAAACCGAGCCCCAGGACAATGCGTTCCAGGCCGCCCTCGAGGTTGCCGTTGGCGATCTCGACGATCCCGAGAAGCAACAAACCTGCCGCTGCAGCCCAGGTCTTCCATCCGGTCATCATGTTGAGGTTGTTCGCGAAATTCATGGGTGCTCCGTTGGGTTGACATGTACTGTCGGCGCTTAGGTGCGACCGAACACGCCGGGAAAGTCCTCGTGCTGGCTCCAGGCCTTGTAATGAAGGTATTGCTCGCCGTTCTGACAGCGAACCAGGAGGCGCGGCGAACGTTTGCGCAGGCACATCGTGACCGCCTGCAGGGTTTTGGGACCCATGATGCCGTCCACCACCAGGTCCGGGTAGAACCGTTCTCGTGCGTTGAGGGCGTTCAAGGCCCGCTGGAGGAACTTGGTCCCGTTGCCCGGTCCGCAGTTGACCGAAGCTTCGAACAACTCCTCGGCAACTTCCGGACTGACCACGTCGATGTGGTCACAGCTCAGCGGCTGCCAGAACTCGGTGCGGTAGAACTCACGCACCAGATCGGTCAGGCCAGGCGCCAAAGACAAGGCGTGGCCCGCATGCAGGCAAGCGTCGATAATCGGCCAGCCCTCCCAAAGAGGATGCTTGTTGCGGGCGATGCCCATGTAGGTCTCACCACCCTTGTCCTTGGGGTTGTTGCTGTAGCCGCCCTCGTGTTGCAGGGTGGCGGCAAATGCGCGAGCAAAGCTCATGGGGCCTCATCTGGCATGGGGTATCTTTCCTTTAAGGAAGAGGCAGGCCGTGTGGCCCGCCCCTATCCATGGGCAAGGAGAATGCATGGCGTCCAAACCATGTTGACGAGGGAACTATAGAGGAGAGGGCAGACAGCAATAAGTCTGCGCTGGAGCAGTGGTGAAAGTGCAAAATTTTATGATCACCACCCGGTCCGGGGTGATCCGGTTGGTGAAAGTTGACTAGGAAGATGTGGAAGACAGGAGGGGGGACCGGGGCATACGATTGAGGAAGTGCTGATGCAGCGCTATTCGCTCAATTTCGAGGTTGACTTAAAAACGGAGGGCTCAAGTTGAGCAATAGGTAAATTTACCTATTGAGATTCAACGGTTGTCAACGACACTTTCAAGTGGTAGACAATCTCGACCTCATGCCTTTTTTCATGAAAATCAAGAAAACCGTGGTGCGCAGGACTGTTCGAGTACAACACAGAGATGAATGGCAATGCATCAACAAGCCAAGAAAATGGAACGGCGATGACTCAAAAGCTGCAAGAAATAATTAAAGACAGTGCATACAACCTTAGTCAATTCAAGCCTGAACAGATTTCAGCCTTGGAATCCGCAATAAGCATCAAGGGTTCCGGCACAAAAGCAGCTCCCTATGTAACGTGCCTGATGCGAGGCAAACCGATCAAGCTCACTCCGGAAGAAACCATTCGGCAACTCTACCTTATGGTACTCCGTGACGATCTGGGATACCCCGTGAGTCGCATGGCCGTCGAATATGAGGTGACTTTTGGGCGTGAGAAGAAACGTGCCGACATCTGCATCTTTGACAAGGACAAGACCAACACGCCATACATCCTGGTCGAACTAAAAAAACCGAAACTCAAGGACGGCAAGGAACAGCTCAAGAGCTACTGCAACGCCACCGGTGCACCGATGGGCGTATGGACCAACGGACAGCAGATTTCTTACTACCATCGCAGGGACCCAAACTATTTTGAAGACATCCCCGCTATCCCTTCGGCCCATGAAAAACTGTCGGACATCCTCTCCGAGCGCTGGACGATCGATGACCTGATTAAACTCGACAAACTGGTCAACGAGAAAAAGTCCCTGAAAGACCTGATCCTCGAAATGGAAGACGAGGTGCTCGCCAACGCGGGCGTGGACGTGTTCGAGGAGATGTTCAAGCTCATTTTCACCAAACTCTATGATGAGTTGGAAGGCGGGCGCGACAAGAAGCGCCATCTAGTTTTCAAAAACTACGGCGACACCGAAACCGAACTCAAGGCCAAGATTCAGGATCTGTTTGACAAGGCTTGCGCCAAATGGGAAGGCGTTTTCCCGGAGAACGTTAAGATAGACCTCACCCCGAGCCACCTGGCAGTGTGCGTTTCTTCCCTGGAAAAGGTCAAGCTGTTCAATTCCAACCTGGAAGTAGTCGATGAGGCGTTCGAATACCTCATCAACAAGTCCAGCAAGGGTGAAAAGGGTCAATATTTCACTCCGCGCTATGTCATCGACATGTGTGTGAAGATGCTCAATCCGCAAGCGCATGAAACCCTGATCGATACGGCCGCCGGGAGTTGTGGCTTTCCTGTACATGGTATCTTTTATGTCTGGGAACAGATCATGAAAGAAGAAGGGCTCGCAAAGAGTCATCTCTTCACCACGGATAAAAAGCCCGCGCGTTGTGAGGACTATGTCCGCGACAAGGTTTTTGCCATCGACTTTGATGAAAAAGCCGTACGTGTTGGCCGGACACTCAATCTGATCGCCGGTGACGGCCAGACCAACGTGCTGCACCTCAACACCCTGGACTACGAACGCTGGGACGAAAAAACCAGCGACGAAACCTGGATAGATATTTACGGCGAAGGCTGGAAGAAACTGCGCAAGCTACGGCTTGATAAAACCAGCAACCGGGATTTCGGTTTTGATGTACTGATGGCCAACCCGCCCTTTGCCGGTGATATCAAAGAAACCAGAATCCTGGCCAAGTACGACCTGGCCCGCTCGGTACGCCTCGACAAAATCGGCAAGGTAGACCCAAAGGACAAGAACATCGTCACCGCGCATGATCGTGCCCCCAGTTTCACCGAAGCCCTGCATGCCAGCCATGAGGTCATTTATCAAATGGCCGATGGTACCTACCGCAAGGTCAAGGTCAAGAACCAGAACAAGGTTGGCCGCGATATCTTGTTCATCGAGCGGAATCTCAATTTTCTCAAACCTGGCGGCCGCATGGCGGTGGTACTGCCACAGGGCCGTTTCAACAACGCCTCGGACAAGGATTTACGGGAATACCTTGCAGCACACTGCCGCATCCTCGCCGTAGTCGGCCTGCACGGTAATGTGTTTAAGCCACACACCGGCACCAAGACCAGCGTACTTTTCGTGCAAAAATGGAATGACGATTCAAAAGCCGGTCCGCTTTGTCCGAGGGTGGATGACTATCCGATCTTCTTCGCCACCATGCGCGAGCCCAGCAAGGATAATTCCGGTGATAAAATCTACCGGCAAGGGCCGGACGGCTCGCCGCTGCTCGACAGCCACGGACACCTCATCGTCAAGCATGATCTATTTAATCACGATGGCTTGACCGAGGATGGTATCGCCGATGCCTTTATCGAGTTTGCCAAGAAAGAGGGCCTCAGTTTTTTTCTCTAAGCCCCTTCGACAAGGCGCAGTATGAGCGCCTGTTGGAGGGGCTTGAAGTGAGCGAAATTCAGTTTTCCGAAGCGCTATCCGGAACAAAAACGTCACGCATCGACCCTGAGTATTTCAATAGAGCAGCCACCAAAACCCTGAAAATGATAAAGGGGACATTGCGGCTAGGGGATCTTGTTCAAGATGGTTATCGGGTCGTCTATGAAACCACAGAGGCCATCGATCGGGAAGAAGGGGAACGCCTAGGCCTGCCCTATTTTCTGCAAAGCGCTGACATATCGACACCTTTCATCAATGCCAAGTCTATGGTTTGTGTAGCCCTTTCGGATTGGGAACGCTACCCAAAGGGGCGCATTATTCCCGGGGAGCTGCTTATCGAAGTCAAAGGCAAGGCAGAGAAGATCGCTTTGGTTCCCGATGATTTTCCCAAAAATACGCTTGTGACAGGGACCTGTTTCAAGCTTACAACCAAGCAACGCGTCGATCAGTATTTCTTAGCAAGTTATCTTACTTGCCGTTACGGCCAAGCCCTTAAAGATCGGCTAAAAAGCAACTTGCTTGTAAGCTATATCGCAAAAGATGATCTTTACCGACTTCCCATCCCAGACCTCTCCCCTGAGATTAAGCTCAAGATTAAGTTTTGTTTTGACCGGTGCTTCGAGGCGCATGAAGAAGCTCAATCTTTAATGGACGAGGCCGAAACCACGCTCCTTCGCGCACTCGGCTTAGAAAATTGGCAAGCTCCAGAATCTTTGAGCTATGTCCGCAACAGCCGCGATGCATTTGCTGCCGGGCGACTGGATGCAGAGCATTTTCAAGAGAAGTATTATGCGGCAAAAACAGCCTTGATTAAAGCAGGCGCCAAGTGTTTTATCCCTTTCCCTGAACTGTTGGAGTCTTTGACAAACGGGCATACCCCTCTACGTCACGATTTGAGCAAGGGTGAAGTTCCGTTCCTATGTGCAGAACACGTTAACGATTTCAATATCAAATTTGACAGTGAGAAACGTATCCTTCTTGAGCACCATGGAAAAGAACTAGCACGCACAGCCGTTCACGATGGTGATGTATTGCTCACTATCAAAGGAAGAATTGGAAATGCGGCTATCGCAGAAAACGTACCGGGAGCAGTCAACATCAATCAAGACGTTGCCCTACTTCGCCTCAATGAAACATTGCCTATTTGGTATATTGTTGCCTACTTGAATTGCCGTTTTGGAAAATTACAATCTGAAAAAATGGCAACAGGAGCCATTAATCCCTTCCTTGGTCTTTTTAGTGTCCGTCGGTTTGAAGTCCCTGAATTTGAATATGAGACTATGCAAGAGATTGCCGACAGTACCCAATCGCTCGTTAAGTCGTCCCGCTCTGCTTGGCAAAAGGCATCTCAGTTTCTCGACACGGCTAAGCGTGCTATTGAAATTGCCATCGAAGAAAACGAAACAGCCGCGATGGCATATCTGGAGGGGGCTGTATGAGCGGAGACTACTATAAAGAGTGGCGTGCAAAGGCCGAGGTTGATTATTTCCCGCAATTGGTAGTTTTATGGCTTTCAACCAATTCGTGGTACCGATCTCACTACTCCGAAATCACAACCAAGCGCGACCGTGACTTTCTCAACAAGCTTCGAGACGATCACAGCACCAGGAACAAGCTTTTTACGAGGTTTGATAGGCTGCTCGGGTCTGCTGGCACCAAAGATCATGCCGAACTGATCAGTGTCATCGAAGCGCTCTCATTCGCTTTAAATAGCGCTTTGCTCCTTTGGGAAGAGAATAAGGGCGACAGCGTAATCACCTTCGAAAACTGCCTGCTAGCGCTGAATCCCAAAATGTACGGCAGTCTCGTTGTCAAGAAGCGAGCGCCAGGTATCCGCATCAGCGACACACTCAAGCTTACCGATGACAAATCTTCTCTTTTTAATGGGCTGCTTGAGATAATTTACCAGATCCGCTGCCACCTGGTTCATGGCCAACTGGAACCAAATAACGAGAACCATGAAGTGGTGAAGCATTGTTATCGTTTGCTGCATCTACTGATGCAGATTTAAAACGGAAAAGATTCTGACTGCATTTCTCCACCCCCAAATCCTTCTATCAACGAGCAAGAAATGGAAATAACCGTTCAGGCTTTTGAACTGAAAACAGGAAAAGGAATTTCTCTCCAGCATTTTGGTGACCACCTCAAAACTCTGTCGGTGTCGTCTGTGAAGAACAGGTACATCTATGTTGATCGGACAGATGGATGGTGGCACGGTTTGCTGTTGACGGCTCGAAATATAAAAGCCTTTGCACGGATGGAACGACAGGGGGGACGGGTTATTTTAAGCCCGGAATCTATTAAAAATGGGGAACTTGCACATTTTAATTTTTTCTTAGTGCACGAAAAGTTTGGGAGAGGATTATATCAGTATTATCACGGATCATCCTCTGTCCATGGATTTGCACAAGTATTGAAGCAACATTATAATGGATTTAAAAAGCAGTGTATCGAGAGAGATTGCCTTGCTGAAAATATTTTGGCAGATTCACCGCCGAAGAAAATAACTAAACGTTATGCCGGTTATCTGGTTTACCAGCTTGTTTTACGCAGAAAATCGTTCGAAGCTCTCATGAAAGAGCTTAGAGGAGTAAGAAAAGTCTCACTTCAGTTTGTTGAATATGAACCTCATCAGAGATTGTTTAGATCGCTTGCAGGCAAAGCGAAGGCAGTGCAACACAACCTTACATTTGGCAATAAATATGACGGATCCATCAGAGATGATCTAGTAGAGTTGGCAAACACCGATATTTTGAAGACATTGAGCGGAGTAGGTATTGACGATAACGATGTCGAACGGCGTTTTCGTTTACTGAATGAGCCTGAATCGCTTGGCAATTTCGATTTTAACGATATTGTCCTTTCAACTGAGTTCGACTCGGAAGATGTTCATTCGAGTCTTGAGCGAGCGCCTGTCCTCTCAAAAATGAAAACGATAGCCGAATCTGACAATTGGTTGATGGGTAAAATATAAAATGGTCACTTTTATTCCATACATAGCGACTATTTTTGTATCCATTTGTTGTTGGTTTGCCCTGTTCAATTTACCTGATACGAATCGATTTTCTTGCCTCTACGATACAAAACTTCAGCTTGTTTTCTTTACTGCATTTCTCACTGTTGGCAGTTTTCTTCTGGCAATGAAGGCTTTTATCCTGATTCGGATCCGGGATGATATTTATCGCCACGAAAAGTATAAAGAACGATATCTACTACAGTATGATAATCAGTATAAGGGAGATTATTATAAAGGGTTACTCGATCTGGGCAATTTGCTTGTTGTCAGTGTTGCCGGAGCCTTCTTTACGTCAATCGCTCAAATAACTATCGGATTCAGCAAAATATACCCTATAAAATGCATTGCTCCGTCACTTGTTGGCGGGATGCTCGTCCTCGTGTTGTTTGACTGGCTTTTTGTTTATCTCAATTTACGAGACTGGTTCGAATTTATCGAATCCGACATAGAGAAAGAATTGAAGGAAAAGAAAGAAACTCTTTGAGGAATGTTCATTACGCAGAGCCGTAGTTCAATTTCACACCTCACCTAAAACATTAACAATTGTGCGCTCAAACTCTGCTCCACTGATTCAGAGCGCCAATACCTTCAGCCTTGATTCCTCAAAACAACCGCAACTGCCGTCCATCCGACCGCCCCAATATATTCCAGATCTGCCGTTCCTGGAGCCCATACTTGCGGGCCAACTCAACCCCCGAATACTTACCCGTATCATAGTCGCTGCGAATACACCGGTCCCGCCAACTACGAGTCCAGGTCTTCCAGCCGTAGATTCGCACCGGGGTGCCGTCAAAGCGTTGGGCCAACTTGAGGGCGTTGCCAATGCCGATCAGCTCGGCAATGGTCCGCATGTCGCCGTTCAATTCCTCCAGCCGGGGCCAGGCATCCGGCGGCAGATCGATGATTTCGTGGGGCCTGCTCACTTCTTTTGCGTCCCTTGCGTCTTCAACCGATGCTCCAGATCGGTGATCAGGATATGCAGAGCCTTGCTGTCCTCGAGCCACTCAAACCGATCCACGCCGAACTGCTTTTTCACCCTGGCGTGGATTTTGTTGATGTCGTAGCCCAAGGCGTGCCACAAAGCCAGCACCTTGCGTTGCTGCTTTGCCGCTGGGCCGGGCTTGATTTCCAGATACTGGCCATCGGTTTTTCGTTGTTGCTTTTGCCCATCAAAGCGTGGCTGCCAGCCCTTGGCTTTGAATAGATTGATCAGATCCCTGGCTTGCCGCTCGTTCAGTTCCTTGGCCGAGTCCACCTGAAAATAGTGATGAAGAATATCGCGGTAGGCTTCGTCGGTCAGGGCCAGTTCCTTCTTGGCAATGTGGATCCGGGCCAATGCACTGTTACTTGGCGTCATGTGGCTCTCCATACTGGGCAAGGTATTTACGCATGATCTCGCTCATGCCTTCATCTGTTGGCTGCCGGCACACCCTGTGGCTTCCATCGACCTCTTCTCTCCGCACCTGCTGCTCGTTCCGGGCATCGGCCTGGTCGGCCATTTGATACACAATGGTGCGAAGATAGTTGTGATTCTTCATCGGCAAGGTCAGGCTGGCGGCCTGCTCGAGCATCCGCTCCATGCCCAGCACCCATAACGATGGCGGACAAGGCCGATCAACCTTGCCCTGTTGCGAGACAAAACCTTTGCCGACCAACGCCAGCAATTCCCTGGTCAACCGCTCGCTTTTCGAGGGTTGCAGAGTGCAGCCGGAGGCCGGACGGAACAGGGAGAGATAGCGCAGGTAGGGTTTCTGCACCTCATGGGGCAGATCGGCAAAAAGGGCCAGGAAAGGGCCGAACTGTGCATCGTCCAGAAAGCAGGTAATCGGTGCCTTGTAGCCGCACCGGTGGCATCGTCCGTCATGGGGCATGGTCATAATTTATTATGCTGCTCATCAGACCCGGAGCGCAACCTCCGGATGATCCCGGCCAGTGGCCGGGATTTCGCATTTTTTCACGCAATCCCAGAAAAATCCAAGTTCACCTGCCGGTACTCGCCCTTTTCATCGCGCTCATACACCCGGTAATAGGTGCAGGATCCGGTCACCGTGATCGCGTCCCCGATGGCCTCCATGGCCTTGATCCAGGTGGGGTGCTTGATATCCAGCTTGCGCAACCCGAGGATCCGCTTGGTGTTGATCTTGCCCTTTTTGTCGACCTGAAAGGCAGCTTCGATGAGGGTGCGCACCTCAGAACCCGAGTCCTTGGTCCACTCGCGGAGACACTCGTCGATCAGGGCCTTGGCGGCCTGAAGCCGTTCATCGAAATCCAGCCGCTCGGATACGTCCCGCAGCACCTTGTAACGGCCGTCAAAGGAAACCAGGTTGATGTTGCCCTTGACCCCGCCGAGGGTGACCCCGTACTTCTCGGCGGAAAGGTCGAGAAAAGCCTCCAGGTCGGTGGCCAGCTGTTTCTTGAATGTGGTTACCGTGGCGGCCAGATCCTTGGCCTTGTGCACCACCTCCTTGACGAACTCGTCCCGGGCCAGGTCGATCTCCTTGATCGACTCGATCGGCACCAGGTGGCCCACCGCGTTCCGCATGTAGCCGTCGGGTATTGCCTGCATGGTCTTTCCTCCGTAAACAGTTAGGACTTTTTCGCTGATCGCCTCCAGGGATCCGCTGTAATTATTGTTCAGCACCTGGGAGATGGCGGCCGGGCTATACCCCAGCTTGCCGGCCACCGATGCCTGGCTGCCTTCAATCTGGACTGCTCTACGCAGCAAGCTGATCCAGTCCATGGCCTTTGCTCTTGGTCTGGGTTCTAAAGGTATGCATTTCCCGGTAGTCATTGAGTTTCTTGACCGCCAGCTCCGCCGCCATGCCGATGGACAGCAGCGCCTTATGATCGGGAGATGGCCCGGCCTCCTCGATCAGCTCATGCACTCGAAGCAGCTGGGTGATGGCATCGGTCCGAAAGCCGCTGAGGATCTTGTCCGAGGTCAGTTCCACCTGCAGGGCCTTGGTGGTTCGCATGATGGACAGCAGGTCGATGTTGTCGCCCAGAGTACCAATGCGCAGGTTGTGCACGTTCTTGCTGATCTCCGCCAAGCTCCGATTGATCCGTAATGCGTTCATTCTCCTTCCTCCATGGTGGTGATGGCGTCCCGGGCCTTGGACAGGGCCTCGCTTGCCGATTGTAAACTCTGTATGGTTTGGTCGATCGCGTTGATCGCTTCGCGTTTCTTTCTTTGCCGGAGTTCGCGCAGCTTGGCCGCCTTGGCGTCATCCACCGGCATATCGACGGTATCGTTGATCAATTGCCAGGTTGCGGGCAGGCCAGGCTGCTGCTGTTTTCGCACCACCTCCCGCTTGGCCAGGGTGGCCAGCCACTCCCGGGCGTAGTCCTTGGAGACCTCGGCCATGACCATCATGTCCTCCACCGTCACCCGTTTGCGCATGCGCAGGATCTGCCACATCACTTGGCGCTTGTCCGGTTGCTTGAACGCCTTCACCGGGCCATACACCCCCTGGCGGAACCGCTGTAATCTTCCGGCCAGGTGCAGATCGCTCAGGGTATTGAGCATCCGCTTATATTCCACCCTGGTTTTCAATCCGAGCTGCAGGGCAATGGCCTCGGTCGTCACTTCACCGTTGTTCCCGGCCGCCAGTTGCCATGCTGTCTCCAGCACTGTCCGCGAAAAAGATTCATGTGCCATGGCTCACCCCTGCAAGCCGCACTTGCAGGCAATGGCGGCCAGTTCGGCGTCCACCTCGCCGGTCCGGCGCAAGCTGGTGGCGGCATGGGCTAGGTTGATGGTGTCGCGGCGGACGATCCGCAGATCGCCGCCGGCGGCCCGGTGCATGATCTCGGCCGCCGGGGTGCTCAGCTGCAGTCCGGTGCACTGGCTGACATACATGACCACATCCGAAGGGCTCACCGGCTCGAACTCCATGGCCCGATAGGTGCGCGACCAGACTCTCCGGTTTTGTTTCATCAGGTGCGGCAACTCCTCTTCACCGATCAGGACCACGATGCCGCCGGTGATCTTGACCAGGTCGCGGATGATCTCGAGAAACTTCTGGCCGAACCGCTCGATTTCGTCGATGAATACCGGTTGGTTGTTCGTGGTCATGGCCTCGATGATGGCATCGAAGCACCGGCCCCTGCGGCTGGGGATCTGGCGGATACCGAACTCCCGGCAGAGCTTCTGCAAAAAATCCAGCTCCGACCAGATCGACACCGTCTCGATATAGACACAGCCGTTTCGGGCCGCCCAGGTCTGGACAGTGCGGGTCTTACCCCGTCCGGCCCGGCCCCAGATGCAGCCCAACCGCTCGTCGCCTTCGCCTGCCCCGCCCTTGCCGATCATCAACCCCTGCATCAGGGTGTCGAACGATCGCACGTTTTTGGTCTGGACAAAAACCGGTTTGAATTTTACTGTTTCAGCCATAGGTCATTCTCCCCTGTGATCTATTCTTGGGTTGGATGAGGCCGGTGTTCCCGCACCGGCCTTTTTTATTGTCCGCTGACCGCCTTGCGCCACATCAGGCCGTATTTGATTCGGCACGACTCCCAGTATTCCGGAAAATTGCGGTAGGGGTCGGTCTTCTCGAAGAAGGTCATGAAGTCGTTCCACTCTTGGGTGAGTTCCATGCCCTGGGCGCTCATTTCGATCAATCGTTCGTAGCGATCTGAATCGTTCAACCGCATCAGCTCCTCTTCCAGGGCTTTGGCGACCGCCTCCTGTTGCAACCGTGTGGCCTCTTCCACTTCCCGGCGAAGTTTCTCGGCATCCAGGCTGATCATTTTGCAGTTGGACGTGTCGATGGTCTGGATTTCACCGTTCAGCACCCCGATCTCGGCCATCTGCCGGCGGTGCTCGGGCAGGATCTCGTCCTTGAGCAGAGACCGGGCCGAGGCCGAGGCCTGTTTTTCCTGGTTCTTCTTCAGGGCGATGTGCTGGCGCAGTTTTTCCTTATCTCCCTCGTTACCCAGCTGGGCTGCCGCCGGGTGCACCTTCTCCACCGGGGTGGCCTCGCAGATCAGTTCGCCCTGTTGATCGAGCACCCAGATCGAGCTGGTATCCTGGAGGTCATAGCGGATGGACACTTTATGCCGGCGGCCATAGAGGGCTGGGTGGTAGTAGTTCTGGCCCCGGAAGGTGATACCGTTGCGGTGGATGGTCTTGATTTCCAGGCTCATCATCAGCCAGATCAGCTCGGTCTTATCGACACCCGGCCCCTTGCCCTCGACAAAGACCTCCATCGGGTTCCTGCCGTTCAGGTGGCCCCGTTGGGGCCGCTTGGCGTACTCATCGAACCAGAAGGCGATCAGGGTGTGGGCCTCTTCCAGGCTAAGGCAGCGGCTGCCAAACTGCTGCTCGTGGATTGTGCGGTGCAGTTTCTCCCCTCGCAGCATCCGGGGCGGCTTATGCTCGATGCTGGTCCCGGTATAGCCGGGGACCAGTCGTTCCAGTTCGGCAAAGGAGCCGAAGAACCGTTCGACCGTCTTCGATTGGCCGTGATAGGGCCAGGCATAGATGGTCTGGCAGCCCATGCGTTCATAGAGGCCGGCATATCCTGCCTCGTCGAAGTTCTGGGAGCCCTTGAAAAACCTGGCCTTGAAGGCTCGGCCGTTGTCCAGGTAAACCACCCGGGGATACTTGCCCAGCCGCAGGACCGCTCGGCGCAGCGCACTGGAAATGGCGGCCGTGTTCTCGGTCGGCATGATCTCCCAGCCAAGCGGCATGTTGGAGGCCATATCGTAGAACAGGATGAGGGTCATGTGGTTCTGCGGTTTGCCGGTCCAGGGGTTGATGATCTCGAAGTTGAGGTTGTGGCCGTCGGCCACGATCACATCCCCCACGTTCAACAAATTCATGTCGCGCTCGATGTACATCGCGCACTGGTCGTTCCAGGCCTTGGCGCCCTCGCGGGAGAATACCCACAGATGGTGGTTGCGTTCCTTCCAGTGATGGAGCCATCTCCGATAGGTGGCCTCGCTGTGGGTGTTGTCGATGCCCTGCTGTTCCATAACCGCCTTGGCCACGCGGTAGGCCTCCGAGATCCTCGGCCGGTTGGGCCGGAGCACGCAGCGGAGGAAGATCTCGGTCTGCTGTTCCGTCAATCCACACTTGCCTCGTAGATGGGCGCCACGCTTATCGGCCAGGAAGAAGCAGTCATTGCCATGTTTGCGCACCTTGACTGACCAACTCTCGATGGTCTTCCAGCTTACCGGTCCAAGTTGTTCGTAGAGGTGCGGCCAGGTCAGGCCGGAGTTGTATGCCTGCTCGAATTTCACCCGCGCTTGGGTTTTGTCGCCCCAGTCAGCGGTGGCCAGTGCCCGATTGTACAAGGCGAGCAAGGCAGCCTTGTGCTGCATTTTCTCCTCCATGCGTTTGGTCATCGGAGGTGGAGCAGTCTGTGCGCAGGGTGTGGAGATGGTTGCAGGAAAAAGGGAAACCGGGCTGCTTGGTGCCGAAGGTTGCAGGTTGCCGACACTTTGTCGCAAGGCAATGGCTGTTTGCACTGCCTTGGGGAGCCGATCGAGAAGATAGCGTTTCTCTTTGCCGCCTCGAACATCGGTCTCTTGATAGGGCCATTGTTCCTTATTGGCCCTTCGTTGAGCCGATGTCCGGTGGATGCCAAGCGCCTCGGCAATCTCGTTGATTGTTACCTGTTCCATCGTTGTCCCTTGCTTGCAAAAATCCATCTTCGTGCTACTTTGATCATCGAAAAACAACGAATTATCAATATTTCGCGAAAGGATGGAAACATGGAAAAAGAGATCATGACGTCAATCATCACTGCTGGCGCTGCTCTCTCCGGCGTCGCGGTGTCGCAACTCGGCGGCATCGTCCGGTCACTATTCGATAAAAACAACGAACGAACCGTACTGCTGCGGTCAAAGCTCGAAGAGCTGGCGGACAACTTGCACAGGACAACGGAGTAGTTCGATTGGTTGGCGAAGACTGTTTCTGAGAAGGGTGCTCGCCCAGTAACATCAAGTGGAGGTCCCATCTCTGTTGCCACGTCATCCGAGGCCCGCCGCGTTTATGTGCTTTCATTGCTGTACTTTCCATCAATGAGGGAAGAGGCGAGAACACTGCTCAACTCTTCCTACGAGTTTTATCTGCTTATGCAGAGCCTTGATAACTTCGACCCGCAAAAGCTAACCGAGATCACCTCGAATTACCGGGCCGCGAAAAAAGCTTTGGACGACCTCACATCCCTTGAGGCCGAGAAAATCACCTGACATCATTCGGCGCCTGGTTGTATGCATCATGCCGCCTTCTCCATGCTCTTTGGAAGGTCGAGATAGTGTTCCGGGCAGCCCTGATCTTTCAGATATTGGAGAACCTTCCGAAGATTCTTCTTGCCGTCGATGGTCAGTGAAACCGGGGTATGGTTGCGATAACCGAGGGCACGTCTGGCCGATTCGACAGTCATTTGGTGGCGAAGCATCCATATCCGTATCTCGGTCGAGTTCCTCATCCCAGCTCCTCTTCGATCTTCTTCATCTTCTTCCGCAGTGCCTTGGTCTTTTGGTACACCCTGGCCCACTCGAGCAGTTTCACATCCTCGCCTTCGATGACCATTCCACCAAGAGTGGCGACCATCACCGCCATCGGTTGCACCGTGCCCAGGGCTGCACATAAGAGTGATAGTGCCTTGATACCTGGCACCCGGCTGTCGTCTTCCACGTTCAGCCATTTCTCAAACAGGTCCTTGCTCACGCCAGCCTTGCCATTGATGGGCACATTATGTCGGCGGGCCAACTCGTTCATCCGGTCCAACACCTGATCCCGCGACTGGCCGGAGGCCTTCACCGCCTGGTTCAAGGCCTCCTTCACATCGCGGACAACCGTGTGCAGTCCGGAATTGCTGAAGATTGTCAGTTGGGTAGGTGGCAAAGTTCGTGCTCCTGTCCGCCGATGTGGCACTGCGTGTCCTATTTTTGATGACACGCGGACGTTGTAAAAACATCCGGCCTCTGATACTGTCCATTTATGGAACTTTCGTTTCCTTATCGGTCGTGATAGTCGCCCATTTTTGGCAAATTGTCAATGCCAAAAATGGCGCACAGCTTTATTTTGGGCTGATACGCGGGTTTGCTTCACAAAAAATACGATAAATCAGCGTTATAAAGGGAGCGGTGCGTACAGAAAAAACGCACAGCTTTCTGCACAGCTTTCCAAAATTAAGCTGTGCACCGGAATTGATCATTCAAAGGTGGGCGAATGAGTCTTGGAAACAGAATTAAATCCGTCAGAGGAACCCTTTCCCAAAAAGAGTTTAGCGATGTGTGCAAGGTTGGGATTTCTACGCTTAGGCGTTATGAGTCAGGAGTAAACCCTCCTGACTCCGATTTTTTATGCGCTATCGTTGATAATTATAATATCAACCCTATGTGGCTGTTGAGTGGTGAGGGGCCGATGTACCGAGAAAGAAACACGGATCCGCACGGTGCCAGTACTAATTCAACCAGCGCAAAGATACCGCAACGGCCTGTTTATATGGACGATAGCGGCCAAGTAGTCATCCCCCAATGGCAGAATCCCGATCCAGAGATGTTCGATTACATCCCTATGGCGGAAACGCAACTTTCCGCAGGGGGAGGAGCCTTTGTTATCTCGGAAGAGATCGAAGGATATTATGCATTTAGAAAAAGCTGGCTGAGCAGAGTCGCATCCAGCACCAAGAACTTGGTACTCATGCGGGTTCTCGGAGACTCGATGTCGCCAACCATTCAGGAAGACGACACAGTGATGATCGATATCGGGAAAAGATCGATAAAGGAGGGAATGATCTACGCCATCCGCTTTGATTCCACAGTCATGATTAAGCGGTTGGCCTTTCGCCCTGGCGGGCGCATCATGATAATCTCAGACAATCGGCACGAATACGAGCCTTACGAAGCCGACATGAGGGAACTGCACATCATCGGCCAGATCATTTTTTTCTGCCGAACCTTCGCCACCGAATAGAGGTAGTTTCAGCCAGCATTAACTTTCTCGCTCTTGATGCAAAATCCTGCCAATTTCACCCCAAAACCGAAAAGTTTCTTGTTTTAGAAATTTGTCCGCAAAATTTTTTCCAGACGTCCACAAATGCCCATAGCGTTTGGAAAAAGTGCCATAAAAGTATCACCATTCCACGCTATTCAAAGTTTCTGGGTTTATGTGCCCCCCTATACCCCTATATGCAGAATCTCGCGCGAGTTTACAATATACGGGACAGGAGCGGGATAAATTGTCCTAGAAACAAAAAAGCCACTTAGCAAAAACTTGCTAAGTGGCTGATATTACTGGTGAACGAGGCGGGATTCGAACCCGCGACCTTTGGCTTCGGAGGCCAACACTCTATCCAGCTGAGCTACCCGTCCGTAATATATTTATTTTATCACAGTGGCTTAAAACACTTGGCGCACACCGGTGCTTTTTTACCAAAAAGAGCTCCCAATTACCACAAGTATTCTCACTTTCAGCCTTCTTTTCTCTCCAGACGACCGCTGACGCGCAATCCTCTCGAACAGCGGCAGCACAGGGGTCACACCCTGTAATAACGTCGGTACCAATCAACGAAGTTTCTGATTCCCTGTTCAATGGACGTGGACGGTTTGAAACCGACCGCTTGCACCAAGTCGGCCACATCGGCATAGGTTGCGGGAACATCCCCATCCTGGAGCGGAAGAAAATTCTTACGAGCCTTTTTTCCCAGGCAGTCTTCCAGCACTTCGATGTAGCGCATCAGCTTTTCCTTCTTGTTGTTGCCGATGTTATACACCCGCCAGGGGCAATAGCTGGTGGCGGCGTCCGGTTGGTCGCCACTCCATTGCGAATTGGCCGAGGCCACGTGGTCAATAACCCGCACCACCCCTTCGGCAATATCGTCGATGTAGGTGAAATCCCGCTCCATGTTGCCGTTGTTGAACACATTGATCGGCCGGTCTTCGAGAATGGCCTTGGTAAAGAGAAACAAGGCCATATCCGGCCGGCCCCAAGGACCATAGACAGTAAAAAAGCGCAGTCCCGTGGTCGGAATATGAAACAGATGGCTATAGGTATGGGCCATCAGTTCGTTGGCCTTTTTCGAGGCGGCATAGAGGGAAACCGGGTGATCGACATTGTCATGCACCGAAAAGGGCATGCGGGTGTTGGCGCCATAGACCGAACTGGAAGACGCATAGACCAAATGCTTGACGCCGGTGTGGCGGCATCCTTCAAGGATATTGACAAAACCGACCAGATTGGTGTCCACGTAAGAGTGGGGATTGATCAACGAATAGCGTACCCCGGCCTGGGCAGCCAGGTTGACCACCGCATCGAACTGTTCACGGGCAAACAGGGCCGCCGTCCGCTCCCGGTCGGCC
This sequence comes from Desulfobulbus propionicus DSM 2032, assembly GCF_000186885.1. Classification (GTDB taxonomy): domain Bacteria; phylum Desulfobacterota; class Desulfobulbia; order Desulfobulbales; family Desulfobulbaceae; genus Desulfobulbus; species Desulfobulbus propionicus. The sequence goes on from NC_014972.1 coordinate 2,820,067, forward strand.
ATGTCAAACTCGACATGGTGGAAGGCGGCGAAAGCCTGCAACTCGGCCAAGCGGTCCCGTTTGAGTTGCGGATCGTAATAATCGTTGAGATTATCGAGCCCGACAACCGAGCGCCCTTCCGCCAACAGTCGAAGGGTCAAGGCGTGACCAATGAAGCCGGCCGCGCCGGTAACCAATATCTTGTGCAACGCTTTCAATGCCTTCCTCCTCTCTTTCCCGCAGCCTGGAACCACGATCCAGGTCAGTCGTCAAAATTCCCCTGCGGCCCCTTGTCGGTGGACAAGGTGGCGCCCCATTCCCTGATCTTGGCCACGGTCCAGTTCTCGGGCGACTCGATCCGGCCGGTTTTCGGACCGATATCGTAGGAACCGGCCTCAAGTATGGCCTCGACGCCAAAACGGGCGGTGTCTGCGGCATTGAACACTTCCACCAGCATGGTGTAGATAAAATTTTCCACCCGCCGGGCCATCCGTTCACGAATTGCCTTGGGCTGGCCCATGATTTTATTTTCAAACGGCAGGTTCAAGTTCTTGTAATCGCCTGTTTTCCAACCCTTGCTCTCGGCATGGGCGCGCATCGCCTGCCATAGCTCCTCAGTGACACCCTCGCCGGGAATTTTGATAAAATCACCGTTGGCGTCAAGAGCCGCATTGCCATAATCGTTGACTTCCAATCCCCAGGAAACCATTTGCAACGCGGTGGCCACATTGGCCTTGGTGGTGTAGGTCTGGGCGGCGATTGCTCGCAGCCGATCGGAGTTGTTGCCCGAGGTGCCGTGTTGGGCTCCGGACACCGCATAACCGGCCAGCGCCTTGTGGATGTCGGCGGTCAGTTCCACCTGAATTCCTTGGGCGGATGCCTCGATGCCATGGGTCGTGCCGTTGTTGAGTGCGATCCAATCGGGAAAAATATCGTGCGCGTTGAGCCCCTGGATGATGAACAAGGCCTCTTCCTTGGTGGACAGGCCAAGTTTACCTTTGATTTCCCCGACCTCGGTTTCCAGACCGGCCCAAACGGGAACATACTTGGCCAGTTCGATGCTGGCCAGCAGGTTGTCGGCATCGGGCATGTGCGAGGCGTCGATGGCGATTGAAGTGATGCCTGCCTCGAAGATGGTGGGGATTTCGACCGCCGCCACCGGCACATCCTCAGCCTTCTTGATGCCATAGTGATCGGCATGAATAGCCACCGGCACGGTAATGGCCAGCTCGTTGCACAGCGCGTCCACCTGACGGGCAATGTTCCAGTAGTTGACGGGGCAGTAGGCGTTAGCTCCGCCCTCGGATCGGGCAATCTCGATGATGATGGCCGCATGGGCCCGCTGCGCCGCCTGAAGGGCCCCACGGATAATCAAGTGATTTCGACCATTGGCGGCAATGGTCATCGCGCCACCCTTGGCCAGCATCGCGCGGTCGATCACCTTGCCGCTGACGATCAGGGCGCGTGAATGGGGAAACAGGGTGCGAATATTCGGCGGCCGGCCGATCTCCAGGGCTTTTTCAAAATCAGCTATATAGGACATGCGTTCCCTCCTATTGACAATGCATCTGGTTCAAGATTGGGCGTTTTTTCATTCATGCAAACAATACCGCTGCCACACATAAAGTAAACGAGTCCGGCGTGAGTCGGCAAGGACAAATCCATCGTGTTCCGGGGGGGCCTGTTGCTCGCCCTCACAGCGGGCCTCGTTGCTCGTCGCCCTCGCCTTCGGCGTCAAAACCGGCCGGCTTTGCCTCGGTTTTGGACGGAAAACCTGCCAAGGTCGTGCGGGCGAAGAGAACCACCGCGAGGATACTGATTTCGTAGAGCACGATCAACGGTCCGGCCATCAGCAGTTGGTTGACCACGTCCGGGGTGGGAGTCAGGATGGCGGCAAGGACAAAGGCTATCAAGAGCGCATACTTACGGTTCTTTTTCAAGAACGATCCGCTGACCACCCCAATCTTGCCGAGGAAGACCATGAACACCGGCAGCTCAAAAATAACGCCAAAGGCAAACAACAGGCGTAAAGCGAGAGAGAAATACTCGTCGACCGCCGGCATGGGTTCCAGAAAGGCGCTGGAATAGCCGAGCAGAAAGCGAAAAGCCGGGGGAAAGACGACAAAATAGCCGAAGGCTGCGCCGCCGACGAAACAGAGGGTGGAAATCACGGTAAAGGGCACCAGCACCAGCTTTTCGTGGCGATAGAGTCCCGGAGAGATAAATCGCCAAATTTGCGAGAAAATCACCGGGCTAGCCAGGAGAACGCCGCAAACCAGCGCGAGCTTTAGATAAAAAAAAACCCTTCCTGGTACGAGGTGAAGATCAGCGGTTTTCCCGGAGGCAGCACCTTGATCAGCGGGCGAAGAAACCAATCGGCCAACGGCCGGACAAAACTGTAGGCAGCGGCAAAACCGGCGCCCACCGCAGCCAAGGAAATCAGCAGACACGAACGCAACTCGGCCAGATGTTCGGTCAGGGTCTGCTGTTCGAATTGTTCCTGTGTTTCCACGTGCTCTATCCCAACTTCATGATTCAAAAAAATTTTTTCCTTTCTACCCCATCACGCCCTTAAAGTAAACCGATTATGGATAATGTTTGACTTCGGCTTCTCCTTGGGGCTACACTGTCTGATATGTCCAATAGATTGATTTGCAAGGGTTTTTACAACTATGAACATGGCTTCCATTCTTGTTGTCGATGACGAACTGAGCATGCGCGAGTTCCTCAAGATTCTTCTTGAAAAAGAAGGCTATCAGGTAGCGACGGCGGCCGATGGCCAAGCAGCTCTCGAGCGTGCGGAAAAAACCGCCTTTGACCTGGTGATCACCGACATTCGCATGCCCGGCATGAGCGGTTTGGACCTGTTGGCGCGACTCAAGCAACTGCAAGCGGATATCGGGGTGATCATGATTACCGCCTTCGCCTCGCCCGACGATGCGGTGACGGCCATGAAGAGCGGAGCCTTCGACTACATCACCAAACCCTTTAATGTCGACGAAATCAAGACGGTTATCCGGGCCGTGCTGAAAAAAAGGCCGCAGGTCGAAAGCAAAGCTTGCAGCGGCTTTCCCGAGATCATTGGTCAGAGTCCGGAGATGATGAAGATTTTCGACCTGATCACCAAGATCGCGCCGACACCCGCCAACGTGCTCATCTACGGGGAATCCGGGACCGGCAAGGAGCTGGTGGCCAAGGCTATCCACAATCGTTCTCGGGTGGCGAACAACCCCTTTGTGCCCATCACCTGCAGCGCCATTCCCGAAAGCCTGCTCGAAAGCGAGTTGTTCGGTCACGTCAAGGGTTCCTTTACCGGGGCAATTGCCGACAAGGCAGGGCTGTTTCAGCAGGCGGACGGTGGCACCGCCTTTCTTGACGAAATCGGCGAGCTGACGCCAATCATCCAGACCAAGCTCCTGCGTGTCCTCCAGGAGCGGGAATTCATGCCGGTGGGATCGACCAAAACCCGTCAGGTCAATGTGCGGATCATTGCCGCCACCAATCGCATCCTTGAACAGGAAATTATTTCCGGAAAATTCCGCGAGGATCTCTATTACCGTCTGGCCGTGGTTCCCATTCGGGTGCCGCCTCTGCGGGAGCGGCGCGGCGACGTCCCCCTGCTGGTCGATCACTTCCTGAAAAAATATTCGACCTTGCTGGGCAAGGAGATTCAAACCATCAGCTCCTACGGGATGGAGGTGCTGATGCAGTATGATTTTCCCGGCAATGTTCGCGAATTGGAAAACATTATCGAACGGGGCGTCGCGCTCGAATCCTCCAATATCATCCTCCCTGAAAGCCTGATCCTTTCTCTGCACCGCCAGGAAAAAAACAAACCGAAAACGGAAGGGGTTCCCCCACCGCTTTTTGTTGCCGCCCACAACGAAGAGGAACTTTTTGCCCAAGGGCTGGAAGAGATCCTGCAACGGGTGGAGAAGGAAATGATTCTCCATGCCCTGGCCAAGGCCGACAATTCAAAAATGCGGGCGGCTGATCTGCTGAAACTCAGTTTTCGCAGCCTGCGCTACAAGACCAAAAAACACGGTATCGACTGACGGATCTTTTGTCTGCCAGCCGCTGCCGGCGCAACCTCAACCACCGCCGCACGCCATGGTTCGTTTCATCTCCAGGATTTTTTCCCCGGTCACCAACAGCGAACAGGAAACCCGACGGCATATTCTGTTGTGGATACTGATCCGGGTCATGCTGTTCACCCTGCTCATCACCATTACCACCTACCTGCGGGAAAAAGGGCATCCCGTGATCCTGCCGCCAGCATCCGTGACCTCCCTGTTTCTCCTCGGGATTTACGGTTTTTCCATCACCTCCGCGCTGCTACTGCGGAAAGCGGGGTGGCCGGCACGGCACTTCGCCATCAGCCAGCTCTTTTGCGACACCGTTTTCTACGCTCTTGTTGTCTATAGCACGGGCTGCAGCCAATCCAACTTCACCGCCCTCCTCGTTCTACCGGTCATTGCCGGAGGGTTGCTCCTGTATCGAATCGGTGCCCTGTTCCTCGCCGCGACCGCTACCCTGCTTTACGGCGGATTGCTTGCCCTCGAATTCTTCGACAGGGTGCCAGGGTATTTTCTTGCGTCGGCCTATAGACCGCCCGCCACCATTCTGACCGGCATCAATCTTTTCGCCATCTACGGCCTGATCTTCTTTCTCGCTGCCCTGCTCAGCGGGCAACTGGCACGGCGGCTGAGCGCCACCGAGGAAAAATTGAGCCGGACATCCTTGGAATATGACCGGTTATCGATCCTCTACAAACAGATCTTTGACGATATTTCCACCGGAATTATCACCACTGACCAAAACGACTTCGTCACCTCATATAATCAGGCGGCGGAAAGAATTACCGGTTATCCGCGGGAAAAGGTCCTCGGCCAGCCGTTTAACCGCTGTTTTCCTGCCATCCGCCTTCTGGAAAAACAGGGTCGCAGTGTCTGTGATTTTCTGAAAAACGAGGGGACGCCGATTCGGATCGGGTACTCCTTTTCCTACCTCAACATGCCGGGGCAGGAACGACAGGAGGATCGCCAAGGCAAATGGAAGGTGATCACCTTGCAGGACATCAGTCAAATCGAACGGATGGAACGACAGATGCGGGAGGCGGAAAAGATGGCGGCCATCGGCGAATTAAGTGCTTCCATTGCCCACGATTTCAGGAATCCGCTGGCAGCCATTTCCGGTTCGGCCCAGATCCTGGCCATGGAACACAACCCGCTCGAAACCCTCGACGCCACCACCTTCAAGACCCTGGTGGCTATTATCTCTCGGGAATCCAACCGAATGGCCAAGACAATCACCGACTTCCTCCAATTTGCCCGCCCCGCGCCGATCCAGCCGGAGTGGTTTGATTTCAACCGGGTGGTCGATGAAGTCATCGCCCACCTATCGGCCGGAACCAAAACCGCCGCTGTCACGGAAATTCGCAAGGAGATCGCCGAACATCTCGACTGCTGGGCCGATCGTCAGCAAATGCAAACCATCCTCGGCCATCTGCTGGAGAATGCTTCCTCAGCCATGGGGGCCAGTCCAGGCTCAATCGTCATTGCCGCCCACGACAATGACAGGACCGGAGACGGTCAAGGCTCCCTGTGGGTGGAGATTCGCGATCAGGGACCTGGGATACCGCCTGAACTGCGGGACAAGGTCTTTACCCCTTTTTTTTCTAGCCGTACCGATGGCACGGGCCTGGGATTGTCGATAGTCCGTCAAATCGTGGAAAATCACTGCGGCACAGTCGAAATCGACAGCGCCACCCCCCAAGGCTGCATCGTTCGCCTGCGTTTTCCCCTGCCCCAGGGGGTTACGCCTTGACCTTGTTGACTTTGGCCCCCACGCCCTGCAGTTTTTCCACCATATTCTCATAGCCCCGTTCAAGGTGATAAATTCTCGACACCTCGGTTGTGTCGCTGGCGGAGAGGCCGGCAATGACCAGGGAAGCGGAGGCCCGAAGATCCGTGGCCATCACCGGCGCTCCGCAGAGCTTGTCGCGGCCGATGCCCCGCACCACAGCCCTCGATCCTTCAATGGCAATGTCGGCCCCCATCCGTTTCAGTTCGGCAACATGCATGAACCGATTTTCAAAGATCGTTTCATGAATGATCGAGGTGCCATCGCCCTGGACCATCAGGGCCATGAATTGGGCCTGAAGATCCGTGGGAAAACCGGGATACGGCAAGGTGGTGATGTCGACGCTGCGCAAGCGGCACAGGCTCCGACCTCCTATCTCGGGGCAGGAAACGGTCAGGGATGTTGCGCCCGCCTCGATCTCTACCCCGCACAGGAGCAGTTTCTCCGTGAGCGCGGAGACATGGGCAGGAATGCAGTCGGTGATGGTCATGCAGCCGCCGGTGGCCGCCACCGCGATCATATAGGTTCCGGTTTCAATCCGATCAGGAATGATGGCCGATTCGGTCGCGTGCAGTCGATCCACCCCCTGCACGACCAGCCGATCCGTATCCTTGCCCTCGATCTCGGCGCCCATGGCAACCAGCATGTCAATCAGATTGCCCACTTCGGGCTCCTTGGCCGCATTCTTGATAACTGTCTCTCCCCGGGCCACCACCGAGGCCATGAGTACGTTTTCCGTCCCGGTAACTGAAGGGATGTCAAAATAAATGGTATTGCCCCGCATCCGCCCCTCGCCCCGGGCTTCCACATACCCCTGCTCAAGGTGGGTGGTGACCCCCAGTTTTTCAAATCCCTGCAGGTGATAATTGATTGGCCGGGCACCAATGGCACACCCGCCGGGCAGGGATACACGGGCAAAACCGGAACGGGCCAGCAGGGGGCCAAGGACCAGGACCGAAGCGCGCATGGTTTTCACCAAATCATAGGGCGCCTCGACGCCGGTGAGATGGTCGCTGTTGATGCGCACAGTATGCCCTGCACGCTCCCACCGTGCGCCAAGGATTTCAAGCAGCTTGAGCATGGTCCGGGTATCGCGGAGATCCGGGACATTGTGCAGCGTATGCACGCCTGGCGCCAGCAGGGTTGCGGCTAACAGGGGCAGCGCGGCATTTTTCGCCCCACTGATACCGACCGTGCCATACAGGGGAAATCCGCCTTCGATAACAAGTTTATCCATAAAAATCACACCGATGGGAGAAAATCAAACGTTGAAAACCCTGAACGCGTGGACGATCAGGCGGAAGGAACATAGCGAGCTCGCACGACTCGTGGCCGATCCGCCCAGTCGTGGATGACGCTGACTTCCCGGTAGGCAAGCCCTGGAGCATGAAAGAGGCGCTCCACGGCATGTTTCTGGTCAGCGCCGATTTCAAGAAAGATCCAGCCACCCGGACAAAGAAAGTCCTGTGCGGCTTCAGCGATCCGCGCGATGCTTTCCAAGCCGCTGGCGCCTCCGGAAAGGGCGAGGCGAGGTTCGGCTTGCGCCACTTCGGGCTCCAGCTGGTCAATCACCGCCTCCGCGATATAGGGCGGATTGCTGACGATAAGGTCAAAGGTGCGGGCCGGGTTCAGCGCGGCAAACAGATCGCCACACAGCAGCGTCACCAGGTTGGCGACGCCGTGACACCGCACATTGTCGGCCGCCACAGCCAGGGCGGCCTCGGAGATGTCAACGGCGATCACCGGGCGGCCGAGTTCTCGGGCAAGAACGACCGCGATTGCACCACTGCCGGTGCACATGTCCAACGCTCGTTCCACCGTGGTTCCCGCGCAGGTGGTCAGGACCTGCTCCAGCATGAATTCCGTTTCCGGACGGGGAATGAGCACGGCAGGCGAAACGGTGAATGCAAGGGACCAGAATTCCTGTACGCCGGTCAGATACTGCAACGGGACACGCTGGCAGCGCTGCTCAATGAGTTGCCGATAGCGCGCCACGGTCTGGGAATCGACGCTCTCGTGGCCATGCAGCACCACGTCGCTCCGCGACATTGCCGTCAGATGCTGGAGCAACAGCCGGGCATCAAGCGCGGCCTCTTCGATGCCGGCCCGCTCCAGTTGCCGGGAGGCGTCGGTGAGCAGTGTATCGATGCGCATCGAAGGGGGGACAGAGGCTAGCGGGTGGATTTCAGCGCTTCCGTTTGATAATGGGTAATGATCGGCAGGATGATATCGTCCAGCATGCCGGCCATCACCTGATCCAAACGGTACAGGGTGAGATTGATCCGATGATCGGTGACCCGCCCCTGGGGGAAGTTATAGGTGCGGATGCGCTCGCTGCGATCGCCCGAACCCACCTGGCTTTTCCGTTCCTCGGAAATGCGGTCGTGCCGCTCCTGCTCCATCTTGTCCAACAGACGGGCTCGCAGGACTTGCAACGCCTTGGCCTTGTTCTTGTGTTGGGATTTTTCGTCCTGACAGGTGACCACCAGGCCGGTGGGCAGGTGGGTCACGCGGACAGCGGAATCGGTGGTGTTGACCGATTGGCCGCCGGGGCCGGAAGAACGATAGACATCGAACTTCAGCTCATTGGGTTCAATGTGCAGATCGACCTCTTCCGCTTCGGGTATAATGGCCACGGTCACCGCCGAGGTATGGATCCGCCCCTGGGTTTCGGTATCGGGCACACGCTGCACCCGATGGACACCGGATTCGTATTTCAACCGGGAATAGACCTGGGTGCCGCTCACCAAGGCGATCAGTTCCTTAAAGCCGCCGATACCGATGGGATTGGAACTCATCACCTCGACCTTCCAGCCCTGCATCTCGGCATAGCGGCTGTACATGCGAAAGAGATCAGCCACAAACAGCGCCGCCTCGTCGCCGCCCGTTCCCGCTCTGATTTCAAGAAAGATGTTCTTGTCGTCATTCGGATCCTTGGGCAGCAGACGGATCCGGATGGCTTGTTCCAGTTCGGTCTGCTTGACGACAAGCTCCTCTATCTCGGCCTTGGCCAATTCCACCAGATCGGGATCGTCCTGCTCGGTGCGGATCAGTTCCTGATTGCCAGCGATCTGAGCGCGGACATTGGTGTAAGCGGCATAGAGTTCGGCGATCTTGGCCACGTTGGCATGTTCACGGACGATTTCCCGATACCGCTGCTGATCGCTCACCAGTTGCGGGTCAGCGAGCTGCCGCTCAAGCACACCCAGCTTTTCGTCAATATCGCGCAGATTGTCAAACATGCTTGATTGCGTTGGGAAAAAGAAAATCCCTCATGACCACGGGCTTCGTCGCCTCCTATCTTGTCCATCGCTGCCCGGCAGCACGGAAAAAACAGAAGGGCGCAACGCCCGTGATCAGGAGGGCTGGAAAGAAAGGATGACCGGGGTGGTTATTTTTTCTTGCTGCCCTGGTAGCCGGCATATTTTTTCTTAAATTTCTCAATCCGGCCAGCTGTGTCCACCAGTTTCTGCTTGCCAGTGAAAAAAGGATGGCAGGCGGAACAGATCTCAACCCGAATCTCGCTGTTCACCGAACCAAGCTCGATTTCATTGCCACAGGCGCACAGTGCCTTGATTTTATGATATTCTGGATGGGTATCTGGTTTCATGGGTCGTACTCCTTCTGAAAGGTTATCCACAAGAAAATTTGCTCAAAAGAATGGCAATATATCTTTTTTCGTCACTTCTTGAAAGAAAAAACAAATCCTAGCGATTCATGGAGGCAAAAAACTCCTGATTGGTCTTGGTCTGGCTCATCTTGTCCAAAAGAAACTCCATGGCATCGGCGGGATTCATGGACGAGAGCAGTTTGCGGAGTATCCAGATCCGGTTCAGATCTTCGGGAGGCAGCAGCAGATCTTCCTTGCGGGTTCCGGACTTCTGGATATCGATGGCCGGGTAGATGCGGCGGTTGGCCATTTTCCGATCCAGCACGATTTCCATGTTGCCCGTTCCCTTGAACTCCTCGAAAATCACCTCGTCCATACGGCTGCCGGTGTCGATCAGGGCGGTGGCGAGGATGGTCAGGCTCCCTCCCTCCTCGACGTTGCGTGCCGCGCCGAAAAACCGTTTCGGTCGGTGCAGGGCATTGGCCTCGACACCACCGGAGAGAATCTTGCCCGAGGCCGGCGTTACCGTGTTGTAGGCGCGGGCCAGCCGGGTGATCGAATCGAGCAGGATAACCACGTCTTTTTTATGCTCGACCAACCGCTGGGCCTTCTGGATGACCATCTCCGCCACTTGAATATGGCGCTGCGGCGGTTCGTCGAAGGTCGAACTGACCACCTCGGCATCGACACTGCGCTTCATGTCGGTCACCTCTTCCGGGCGCTCGTCGATCAACAGCACGATTAAAATAATCTCTTTGTGATTGGTGACGATGGAGTTGGCGATCTTCTGCATCAGCACGGTCTTGCCGGTACGGGGCGGCGCGACGATCAGGCCGCGTTGTCCCTTGCCCAACGGCGCGGTGATGTTCAAAACCCGCATGGACAGGTTGTCCGGCGTGGTCTCCAGATTGATCAACTTATCGGGATGCAACGGTGTCAGGTTGATGAAAGCGGTTTTATTTTTCGCCGCTTCCGGCAACTCATAATTGATGGTATCCACCTTGAGCAGGGCGAAATACCGTTCGTTGTCCTTGGGCGCACGCACCTCGCCCTCGACACTGTCACCGGTTCGCAGGTTGAGCCGGCGGATCTGCGACGGCGACACGTAGATATCATCCGGACCGGGCAAATAATTGTAGTCCGGAGCACGAAGAAAACCGAATCCATCCTGGAGGATTTCAAGCACGCCGCTGCCTCGCAACTTGCCGTCCTCGTCGGCCTGCTCTTTGAGGATGGCAAAAATCAGCTCCTGCTTGGTCATATTGCTGTACCCCTCGATATTGAGCGATGCAGCAAGGCTGACAAGTTCCTTTATTTTCTTGTTCTTCAACTCGGTTGGATTCATTGACCGGTCATTCCTCCATGAGGTCAGTGGCTGGAAAACGCCGATGGGTATCAGCTGTATAAAGATAGATGTTCGCTAATTGGAAAGAACGGCGAGAGGATAGCCAACGCCATTATGTCCGCGCGTTTTCGCGTTCGGGTAGCTTTAACGAAAGAAGTCTATGGGGTGATGTTCTAGTTAACTATTGGCAAACCGGGCATTGGGGACCGGACGGATCCCGATGATCGAGATAACTGTTCATTTGACCGCCATCGCACTGCTGGACGGGCCCATCAGGATTCGGTCAAATTATGTATCGGATGCGTGAAATATCAGAACAAGAAACCGATGACTGGAAATCGATCCGTTGAGATGCTACCGTGCTAAATATTTGTTTCACGTAGGCGTGTCAAGTACTTTCTCGACGAAATCAGACCGGAAAGCACTCGGAAAGCTTATCGCCCAGGGCGATCACCTGTAGCCTGGTGCGTGTCCAAGCGCCGCTGTTGTCGATGCAGTAATCCGCCCGCTTCGCCTTCTCCCGTAGATCCATTTGCGCGGCCACCGCTTGTGCCGCCTTGTGCCGGGAAACCCCATCCCGCTGCATGATTCGGCAGCACTGCACTCCCCGCCGGGCATACACCACGAGCACCGCCTGCATCTCATTGTCCCACCCCGCCTCATAGAGCAGCGGCACCTCGACCAAAATCAGTGCATGCCGGTGGCTGGCCACCGCTCGGTGCATCGCCGCACGCGCCAGCGGATGGAGCAGACCGTCGACCTGCTGCCGAAATTGGGGCTCGCTGAACAGACGCTCACGCAGAGCGACCCGATCCAGCTCGCCGGAGGGACGAAGGAAGGCATTGCCAAAGGCGGCACGCAAGGCCAGCCAACCAGGTTGATCGATATCCAGAAGATGACGGCAGCATTGGTCGACATCGATCAGCGGCGCCAGACAGTAGCTGGCCAACAGACGGCTGACGCAACTTTTGCCTGAGCCGATTCCCCCGGTTATGCCGAGCAAAAAGGGCTGCATCAGCCGAGTGTCCGGACGAGGTTGAGGATATCCTGCATATCGGCCCACAAAGGCGCCGTCAGGCACATCTCCTCGTTGGTCAGCGGATGATGGAAGCGCAGCGTGCTTGCGTGCAACATCTGCCTTGGCGGCTTGATCGGGGCCCCGCGTTCCACCCTGCCCCCATAGAGTGCATCTCCGGCAACCGGTGCCCGCAGAGAGGCCATATGAACACGGATCTGATGCGTCCTGCCGGTTTCAATGCCAATTTCGACCAGGCACCAGCCATTGATGAAGGATTCGAGAACGCGCCAGTGCGTGGCAGCGTACTTGCCCTGGTCAGGGCGGATGGCCATTTTTTTTCGATCGACCGGATGCCTGCCGATGGGTGCCACCAGGCGTCCCTCCCGTTCCCGGGGGCTACGCAACAGCAGTGCATGGTAGGTTTTGTGGATCTTCCGGTTTTTGAAATCCGCCATCAGGCTACGAAGCGACCGCTCCGATTTCGCCACCAGCATCACCCCGGAGGTGTCCTTGTCCAACCGATGGACAATCCCCGGGCGGCCAGCATCCAATGCGGGGAGATCCTGACAGTGATAGAGCAACCCATGCACCAGGGTTCCGCCGCCATGGCCGCAGGCCGGATGAACGACCAGCCCCGGTGGTTTACCGATGACCAGCAGATGCTCATCTTCAAACAGTATGGAAAAATCGATTTTTTCAGGGGCAAGATCAAGAGACGGGGTAGGCGGGAAGGAAACGGTGATGATTTCATCCTGGTGAAGACGATACCCAGCCTTCACCTGCTGCCCGTTGACGAGCACATGGGCAGCCCCTATGAGTTTGCCGATGGCGGAGCGTGACTGCTCGGGAAGCTGGCGGATGAGGTAGTGATCAAGGCGTTGACCTTGGTCGCCGGAGGTCACCATGAACTCGGCGTCTGTCGTAATCGGCGCCGGCTGTTGCCAGGAATCAGCCTGCCCATCGTCGTCCACCAGGTCATACCAATCGACCGGTGACCCGGTAAAATTAACAGAACAACTTTTCGATCTGCTGCTCAATCATCCCCTCTTCCATCTGCTTGGCCAGCGACAACTCCTTGACCAGGAGATTCTTCGCGGTATCCAGCATTTTACGTTCGCCATACGAGAGATCTTTATCTTCCTTCAACAAAAAAAGATCGCGCAACACCACCGCCACCTCAAACACCGATCCGGTTTTGATTTTTTCCATGTACTCACGGTATCGACGATTCCAGGTTTGTGCCGTGATTTTGATGTCGCGTTCCTTGAGGATATCGATGACCTTGGGAACGTCCTCACCGGAAATAATAGCTCGCAAACCGACATTGGCACTGGTAGCGGTCGGTATCATGATGGTCATATCGTTATCGAGAATTTTCATCACATAAAAACTCTGGTCGATGCCACCGATGCTTTGCGTTTTTATGGCTTCAATCAGGCCAACGCCATGAGCCGGATAGACCGCCATATCACCTTTTGAAAACACATGACCCTCCGAGAACTGAAATAGACATACGCTAGCCCAAGACTCAGCGTATTACTAAAGTATTATGATAGCATATTTTTTGCCTATTGGCAAAGACTGGATGGCAATTATCGGAGAGAAAGAAGAGGATGGGAAAAACCCTCCATGATTTCCTGGAGCTATGCTGCCTGAAGCAAATCACTGGGGCGTTCGAGGTTGACCAAATAGGCCGAAGCGGCTTATCGCCCGTTGATTCGATTCATGCACCGGTCAACGCCTTCCTGGATGAACACGGCGACCGCTTCCGCCACCAATGTCTTGCGCTGCTCAAACAGGCTCATTTCGGCATCACCCATTCGCCCCAGCACAAATTGATCGACGGGTTGCCCTTGCCCCACCTCGTCCACGACGGGACGACCGACGCCGATCTTCAGCCGGGCAAATTCCGTGGTGCCAAGGTGCTGGGCCACGGAACGAACGCCATTGTGTCCTCCAGCGCCCCCTTTGGCCACCAGCTTGATCCGGCCGGCGCTCAGATCGATATCATCGTGGAGGATCAAAAGATTACATAGAGGAATCTTGAAATAATCGACAAAACTTCGAACACTCTCCCCGGACCGATTCATGTAGGTTTGCGGTTTCAGAAAATACAGTTGGTGGCCATGGGCGCGGCCGTGACAATACAACCCCTGCATTTTTTGGGTTTCAATCAGCAACCCCTGAAGCCCTGCGAGATGATCAAGAAAGAAAAAACCAATATTATGACGGGAAAGATGATATTCCCGCCCTGGATTGCCCAGGCCGACGAGAAGAAACCGTGAATCCGTCATGGATGAAAAAGAGGCAAAAACAAAACGAGCCGAAAAAATTTCGGCTCGATATCAGCAATGATGCAGGAAGCAGCGTCTCTGCTTCCTCACGAAGGCGTTATTGAACAGCCACACAGACGGTGCTTGCTTTCTCCAACATCTCCACCTTTTCGGGAAGGGGCAGATCGCCATAGGTGATTCCCGCCCCGCCCTGCTCCAATGGGGTGATATCGACTTGGATCACGTCGGGAATATCCAACGGACATCCCCGCAATTGCACACTGTCTCTGAACACCTGCAATTCCCCTCCCAGATCCACCCCCTTGGCGGTACCGACATACTCCACGGGCACAGTAAATTTGGCGGCTTTGTTGAGATCGATTTCAAGGAAATCGACATGCAATAAGCTACCGGTCACCGGGGCCTTCTGAATTTCCTGTACAAGCACGTGCCGCTCGCCCTTGTCGTCACCCTCGATCTTCAGAGTGATCACTGCATTGCGGCCATGAATGAACAACAGGCTTTTATAGAGTTTCGCTGTCTCCACCTGCAAGGACACGGATTTATTGCCGCCACTATACAGATTGGCAGGGGTGATGCTTTGCATCCGCAACTGCCGCATCGGCCCCTTGCCAAAAACCGTGCGCACTGAAGACTCGACATTTACCTGTAACATAACAACCCTCCCCCCATACTCCGGGATCTATAACAATTCGTTATTATACTAAAAATTATACAAACAAATAACTGACGGAATCTTCGTTATGGATCCTGCTGATCGCCTCGCCCAGCAGCGCCCCCACCGACAGCACTGTTATTTTCTCACACTGTCTCGCCTCCTCCCGAAGCGGGATGGAATTGGTCACCAGAAGGGACCGCAGACAGGATTGACTGATACGCTCTATGGCTGGGCCGGACAGCACCGCATGCGAACAGCAGGCATGCACTTCTTTGGCCCCGACTTTTTTCAAAATTTCGGCACCCCCACAGAGGGTACCAGCGGTGTCCACAATATCATCAAGGAGAATAGCGGTTTTGCCGGCAACATCGCCGATGACGTGGACAGCCTCGCACTCATTGGCCCGTTCCCGGCGCTTGTCGATGATCGCAAGTCCTGCATTCAGCCGCTTGGCGAAAGCGCGCGTTCGCTCCACACCGCCAGCATCGGGAGAAACCATGACTACATCGGTGAAACTCTCCCGTATGTATTTCAAGATAATGGGAGCCGCATACAGATGATCGACCGGAATATTGAAAAATCCCTGAATCTGCCCGGCGTGCAGGTCCATGCACAATACCCTTCGGGTGCCCACCACCATCAGCATCTCGGCAACAGCCTTGGCAGTAATTGGAACACGGGGACGCACTTTCCGATCCTGACGGGCGTAGCCGTAATAGGGCATCACCGCCGTAATCCGCCGGGCGGACGCGCGGCGCAAGGCATCGACCATGATCAACAACTCCATAAGATTGTCGTTGACCGGCGTACAGGTAGGCTGAACAACAAAAACATCGGCGCCACGTACATTTTCGCCGATTTCAACAGAAATTTCACCATCGGAAAACTGCTTCACTTCGGCCGCGCCAAGCGGCACATTCAGGTATTCACAGATTTCCTTGGCGATCGCCGGATTGGCATTGCCGGTGAAAATTTTCATTTTTTTGGGCATGACGCGCAACTTATTTTAAGAGTGGCTGGGGCGGGAGGATTCGAACCCCCGAATGCAAGGATCAAAACCTTGTGTCTTACCGCTTGACGACGCCCCAGTCCATGACCAGAAACACTGAGCGGACAGTGGTACTCATTCTTCCTCAACAGGATCTACCAGGTAGGTGTACACAAACCGGCTCTTGAAACGAATGAAGCCGACTTCCGCCTGCTGCCGATTACTGAATACACCAAAGACCGTCGGCCCTGATCCAGACATCAACGCTCCGACCGCCCCGCTTTCGACCAACCCCGCCTTGATCTGTTCGATTTGCGGGTGTCGGGCGAGCGTGACCCGTTCGAGATCGTTGCACGATCGCGCTGCCCATGATTCCGGCAGAAGGGGCTCGCGAGGGGTGAAGGACCGATCAATATCTTCCTGCGAATTTTTTAGGTTACTCCCAATTTTATCCACTGTCAACGCAAAATTCTGATACACCCAGCGGGTCGAAACCGGAATACCGGGATTGACCAGAACAAGGCTACATCCCTTCAGCGGCGGGACGGGATGCAGCTGCTCCCCAATACCGGTGGCGATTGCCGCCGGGGCAGTGGCAAGAAAAAAGGGCACATCCGCACCCAGGCGGAGCCCCATGGCGGCCAACTCCGCGCCGGAACAACCGCATTGATACAGTTC
The DNA here is from genome assembly GCF_000186885.1 of Desulfobulbus propionicus DSM 2032. Taxonomy (GTDB): domain Bacteria; phylum Desulfobacterota; class Desulfobulbia; order Desulfobulbales; family Desulfobulbaceae; genus Desulfobulbus; species Desulfobulbus propionicus. The sequence goes on from NC_014972.1 coordinate 2,836,499, forward strand.
ATTCAATCCATTGAGGGTCGCCGCCGCATCGCTGCTGCCACCACCCAGGCCCGCCGCCACCGGAATCCTCTTGGTCAGCGACACGCGCACCCCATTGGCATCCCCTTTTCGTCGCCCTTGGGTTTCCCGCAAAAACAGTTCCGCCGCTCGGTAAACGATATTGTCCCTGTTTTCCGGAAGGGTGCCGTTAACACAGTGCAGATGGATGCCCTCGGCGCAGGCCTGCACTTCTATTTCGTCATAAAGGCCGACCTTCTGCATCAACGTGTCCAGCAAATGATAGCCGTCGGCTCGCCGCCCGATCACTTTGAGATAAAGATTGACCTTTGCCGGCGCCCGGAGAAGGAGTTGCTCCCGCTGCATCATCTCAATCGAACGAAGAAATTCAGGATAACTTGACGAATCGTATCTTCAACTCGTAGAGAATGCGGGTGAGCAATTCATTTTCATCGGGGTCGAGATTCCCCTGGGTCTTGTAGGCCAGCAGGGCCAAGGTGTCGATGGTATGCTTGGCCAGCTCACGGTCGACAATCCGCTGCCCGGTTTCCGGATGCGGCAGTTCTCCCATGTGATAGAGGGCGGAGGTGTTCAACGAGAGAATAAACGAGGCAAACGTCACCTCCGGCATCACGCACCGGCCTGAGGCATCGCGTACCCGGCCCTCTGGACATTCGTCGCAACTCGAGAGATTTTCTGTCATATCGCTTCACTCTGCATCAGTTCAATTTCCTCCCTGGCTGCGGTCGCCACCATAATGGCCAGTACCGTTGCAACTCAGACAGTTGCGGGAATATACCGGCATTGCCCCCTGCCTACAAGGTGAAAGTAGCCCCTTGATCAGCCGTCGCCCTTGCACGGGCGAGCTCTCTTGACACCCTGACGGCTCAGCTTCTTGTTGAAGAGAAACCGGTTCGGCGCTATATAGTTGAGATTTCACGTCCAGAAGCGCCGAAGCAACAGGACACGATTCATCACAGGAGTTATCATGGAAGAGGTACGCGTTCGCTTTCCCCCCAGCCCCACTGGCTACCTGCACATTGGAGGCGCGAGAACGGCGTTGTTCAATTGGCTTTTTGCCAAGCAACACAATGGCAAACTGATCCTGCGCATCGAGGATACCGACGAAGAACGATCCACCCAGGCGTCGATCGACGGCATTATCGACGGTCTGCAATGGCTGGGCATCGATTGGGACGAGGGACCCTACTTCCAGACCGAATTCGCCGCCGACCACATTGCCGCCGCCAACCGGCTGCTGACCTCCGGCCACGCCTACAAATGCTTCTGCACCAAGGAAGAACTGGAACAGAAGCGTGAAGCGGCCATGGCCGCAAAACAACGCGATGTCGGCTACGACGGCACCTGCCGCCACCTCACCGCCGAGGAAATCCAAGCAAAGGAAGCACAGGACATCCCGGCGACAATCCGTTTCAAGGTCCCTGAACGGCCGGGCACGCTTTATTACGACGACGAGGTGTTGGGACGCATCGAACGCGCTTACAGCGAGATCGAGGATTTCGTCATCGTCCGCTCCAACGGCAAGCCGCTCTACCTGCTGTGCAACGTGGTCGACGACATCCGCGACCGCATCACCCACATCATCCGCGGCCAGGACCACATGACCAACACCACCCGCCAGGTGCTGCTCTACGAGGCCCTGGGCGCCAAGCTGCCGGTATTCGCCCACATGCCGCTCACCCTGGACCTGCAGAAACGGAAGATCTCCAAGCGCAGCCACGGCGAGGTCGTGGCGGTCCAGTTTTACCGTGACCGGGGCTTCATCCCTTGGGCGGTGTGCAACTTCCTCTGTCTGCTTGGCTGGAACCCGGGCACGGACCAGGAATTCTTCTCCCGCGAGGAACTGATCCAGGCCTTCAGCCTCTCACGCATGAGCCGGGTCAACTCGGTGTTCAACTATAAACCGGGCGATCCCAAATTCTTTACCGATCCCAAGCTGATAGCCATCAACGAGCACTACCTGCGCACCATGGATCTGGAAACGCTCGGCGAAATGGTGCGCAAGGAACTGGAGGCCGAAGGGCTGTGGAACCCGGCCTATGCCACCAGCCGTCGCGACTGGTATCTGGCGACCCTCGGCTTGATCCGCGACCGCTTCCACACGCTCAAGGATTTCACCACCGCCGGCCGGGCCTATTTCTCCGACCAGTACAACATCGATCCCAAGCCGCTGGCCAAGAACGTGCTCAAGTTCCCGGAACTGGTGACGTGGCTGCCGCAGTTGGCGGAGCGTTTCGCCCAACTGGAGGACTTCAACGCCGAGGCCACCGAGCGAGTCAGCCGCGAACTGGCCGAGGAATTGGCCGTCAAGCCGGGCACCCTGATCAACGCCATGCGCACGGTGCTCACCGGACAGCTGGCCGGTCCGTCGATGTTTGACATCGTCATCACCCTAGGCAGGGAAAAGGTGGTGGCCCGCCTCAGTCATGTCGATCACCTGTTTGCCGCCGCCTAATGCTAGTACACCGAAGGACAGCCATGACCACAGAGAAAGAAACCTCCGGCAAGCCGCTCGATTTCATCCGCCAGATCATCGCCGAGGACCTCGCCTCCGGCAAACACCGGACCATTGTCACCCGTTTTCCGCCCGAACCCAATGGCTTTCTCCACATCGGCCACGCCAAGTCGATCTGCCTCAACTTCGGGGTCGCGGTGGAGAACAACGCCACCTGCCATCTGCGCTTCGACGACACCAACCCGGACAAGGAATCGACCGAATATGTCGAATCGATCCAGCGGGATGTGCGCTGGCTGGGGTTCGACTGGGGCGAGCACCGCTACTACGCCTCGGATTACTTCGACCAGCTGCACGACTTTGCCGTCCAACTGATCGGGATGGGCAAAGCCTACGTCTGCCACCTCAGCAGCGACGAGATCCGCGCATACCGCGGCACCCTGACCGAACCGGGCAAGGAGAGCCCGTACCGCAACCGATCGGTGGCGGAGAATCTCGATCTTTTTGCCCGGATGCGGGCCGGCGAGTTCGACGAGGGCACCTGCGTGCTCCGGGCCAAGATCGACATGGCCTCGCCCAACATCGTCATGCGCGATCCGGTGCTCTATCGCATTCTCAAATCCCACCACCATCGGACCGGCGACAAATGGTGCATCTACCCGATGTACGATTTCACCCACTGCCTGTCCGACATGCTGGAAGGGATCACCCACAGCCTCTGCACCCTGGAGTTCGAAAACAATCGCGCCCTGTACGACTGGGTGCTCGATACCCTGCAAACCCCCAACCACCCGCGGCAAATCGAGTTTGCCCGCCTCAACATCAATTACACCGTGACCAGCAAACGCAAGTTGCTGCAGTTGGTCACCGAAGGCCATGTCTCCGGTTGGGATGATCCGCGCATGCTGACCATCTCCGGCCTGCGACGCCGGGGCTATACCCCGGCCTCGATCCGCAATTTTTGCGCCACCATCGGCATCGGCAAGCGGGAATCGTGGATCGACATGGGGGTGCTGGAGAATGCGGTCCGCGACGACCTCAACGAACATGCCCGCCGTGTCTTTGGGGTGCTCGATCCACTCAAGATCGTGCTCACCAACTATCCCGAAGGCGAAACCGAGGAGGTGGTGGCCCAGAATCATCCCCAGAATCCGGCCATGGGCGAGCGGCGGGTGCCGTTTTCCCGCGAGATCTACATCGAGCGGTCGGACTTCATGGAGGATGCGCCAAAGAAATTCTTCCGCCTCAGCGTCGGTCGCGAGGTACGGCTCCGCTATGCCTATCTGATCACCTGCCAGGAGGTGATCAAGAACGAGCGGGGCGAGGTGGTGGAACTGCGTTGCACCTATGATCCGGACAGCCGTGGCGGCACCGCTCCCGACGGCCGCAAGGTCAAGGGCACCATCCATTGGGTATCGGCCCCCCATGCCCTGCGGGCCGAGGTGCGGCTTTATGACCGGCTGTTCACCGCCGAGTACCCGGATGCGGACAAGGAACGAAATTTCAAAGAGTTTCTCAACCCACACTCCCTCACGCTGCTGAGCGAGTGCATGCTGGAACCGGGGTTGGCCCAAGCCACCATTGAGGATCGCTTCCAGTTCGAGCGACAGGGGTACTTCTGCCTCGATAATGGGGCGAGCCGTCCGGACAGACCGGTGTTCAACCGGATCGTCACCCTGCGCGACAGCTGGGCCAAACTCAACGAATCCGCTTAGGAGTACCCCATGGCGATCATCAACCTACGCAACATGGCGATCAACCAGAGCGGCACCATTGTCAGTGTCAAGGTCGGCGGGGAACTCGGCCGCCGTATCCGCGAAATGGGCCTGGTGCCGGGCACCGAAATCACGGTCAAACAGCGCGCCCCCCTGAACGACCCGGTAGCCCTGCGGGTCATGGGCGGGACCCTGACCCTGCGCAACAACGAGGCCGATTACATTGAAGTGGAGGTCGCCTCCTGAGTCTCCCTCCTGGGGCGGGACCTGTTTCCGCCCCAGGAGGGCCCACCGATCTTCTTCTGCCGACCGTTGCCACGCATTCCCCTGTTCCTTCTCTGCCTCCCCACCTGCGCTCCCCCCAAAAAAAACATCGATGATCAGGCTCGCCCCTTGGCAAAGCTGTTGACAGTAGCCATTGTTTGGAATAACTAACAATTCATGTGTGTCCAAGCGAATTTGGCGGGCAAAACACTTTTCTAGCCTTGTGCATCTGCCCCGCCAAGGGCGCACCGTTTCCTTTCAACCGGAAAGACGTGTACTCTCTATGCCCAAGAATCAAAGCGATAGCTCCTGCATTGTGCTCAACGATGTTCCGACCCAATGCCATCACCGCAAACGGTGCGGCAACCGGATGGCCCATGGGGGAACGCCCTTGCCTGAGATCTGCTGCCACAAGCGCCTGCGGGTGTGTGCCATCAACGGTGACCGGAAGACCTGCGCCAAGATGGCCAACCTCGGGGTGTTGCCAGGTTGCGAGCTCGAATTGCTGTGCAAGGGAGGCGGCCAGCAATGCATGGTCAAGGTGAACGGCGGGACCATCAGCCTCGATGCTCTTACCGCGACCAATATTCTGGTGGCCCCCGTCTGATCGGCAGACGGATCGTGATAGTCGGAAAAGGAACCAGACAAACTCGCTGGAGGTAAAGGAAGATGCAAAATCTGATCGTGATCGCGGTTGTATGCTGCGCGGCTGTCTTTATCGGCCGGCGCTTGTGGGCTTTTGTGCGGCGCGTGCGTCAGCGGCAAAGCATTGCCTGCGGATGCGGGTGTTCAGGGTGCGGCAGCGGTGCTGGCGATTCGAAGCCCATCACCACACTCCCCCTCCATCGGCCATGAGAAAACAGCACGCCGCCCGCCGCACATCCGGCATCGGCCAGGTGCGTCGTTGATCGAATACCCCACCCTCTTTGCCCCCATTCCGGTTCACCGCTCATCCTTACCCGACAGAAAAGCCTATGAACAACCAGCTGACCATCGCCCTGGCCGGCAATCCCAACGCCGGTAAAACCACCTTGTTCAACCACCTGACCGGCGCCCGTCAGCATGTCGGCAACTATCCCGGCGTGACGGTCGAGCAGAAAGAAGGCTGCTGTCTGCACCAGGGCCAGGGACTGCGGGTGGTCGATCTGCCCGGCACCTATTCGCTGACGGCCTACTCGGTGGAAGAATTGGTGGCGCGGGATTTCATCATCAACGAAAAGCCCGATGTGGTGGTCGATGTGGTCGACGCCTCCAACCTGGAACGCAACCTGTATCTCAGTTGTCAGTTCCTGGAGTTGGGGGTACCGCTGGTCATTGCCCTCAACATGGTCGATGTGGCCGAAAAGCGAGGCATTACCATCAATGCCCAGGAGCTGGGCCACCGCCTCGGGGTGCCGGTGATTCCGATCGTCGCCCGCAGCGGAAAAGGTGTGGATCAGTTGTTGGACGCAGTGCTGGCCACGGCCGCCTCGTCCACCCGGCCGCAGCCGGTCTTCCTCCGCTACGGCTCGGATATCGACGAAACCCTCGCGGCCATGATGCCCGATATCGAGGCCTGCACCGAACTGACCGCCATCTATCCGCCACGGTGGCTGGGGGTGAAGCTGCTGGAAAACGACGATCAGATCGTGCACAAGGCCCAGGCCGTCCATCCGGAGACGGCGCAGCGCCTCGTTGCCCGCTGCGAGGAAGTGGCTGACCACCTCCAGCACACCCTTGGCGTCTACCCGGAGGCGGTGATCGCCGACCACCGCTACGGCTACATCAAATCGATCATCCATCAGGGGGTGGTGGCGCGCAAATTCGTTGCCGATCGGCTGTACGCCTCGGACAAGATCGACAAGATCGTCACCCACCGCATCCTTGGGCCACTGATCATGGCCGCAGTCCTGTTTGGCCTCTATACCTTCACGTTCAGCTACAGCACGGTACTGGTCGATTGGCTGGCCAGCTTCTTCACCCTGATCAACCAGGGAATCGACTCCCTGCTGCCCGATGGGCCGGTCAAATCAATGATCATCTCCGGCGTGGTCGACGGGGTCGGCGGGGTGCTCGGCTTCGTGCCGATCATCATGTTCATGTTCTTTGGCATCGCTGTGCTGGAGGATTCCGGCTACCTGGCCCGGGTCGCCTTTATGATGGACCGCATCTTTCACGCCTTTGGCCTGCACGGCTCCTCGGTCATGCCGTTCATCGTTTCCGGCGGCATCGCCGGCGGCTGCGCCGTGCCCGGAGTCATGGCCACCCGCACCCTGCGTTCGCCCAAGGAACGATTGGCCACCCTGCTGACCGTGCCATTCATGAACTGCGGCGCCAAACTGCCGGTGCTGACCTTGCTGATCGGCGCCTTTTTCTCCGCCCACCAAGCCCGCTACATGTTTCTGGCCACCGTGGCGGCCTGGGTCGTGGCCCTGTGCGCGGCCAAGCTGTTGCGCATGACCGTGCTCCGCGGCGCCTCGACCCCCTTTGTCATGGAACTGCCGCCCTATCGCTTTCCCACCCTCAAGGGACTGCTGATCCACACCTGGGAGCGAACCTGGCAATACATGAAAAAGGCCGGCACCGTCATTCTCGGCATCTCCGTCCTCATCTGGGCGATGATGACCTATCCCGGCCTGCCCGACGCACGGACAGCCCACTATGAACAGCAGCGGCAACACGTACAGACGTCCTCGCTCACCGCCGACCAGGAGGCACTCGCCGAGGCGTTGCGCAGGATCGACGCGGACCAGGCGATGGAGGGGCTGCGCCACTCACTTGGCGGTCGGATCGGCATTGCCCTGGAAAGCGTCAGCCGCCACGCGGGCATCGACTGGCGGACCAATATCGCCCTGATCGGTGGATTTGCCGCCAAGGAGGTGATCATCTCCACCCTGGGCACCGCCTATTCCCTGGGGGAAGTCGATCCCGAAAAGTCGACCTCGCTCAGCGACCGTCTGGCCAAGGATCCCAACTGGAATCCGGTGGTCGCCCTGGCGGTGATGGTGTTCATCATGTTTTACGCCCCCTGCTTCGTGACCGTGATCTGCATCGCCAAGGAGGCCGGCTCATGGAAGTGGGCCGTTTTTTCCATGACCTTCAACACCCTGTTCGCCTACCTGATGGCCGTGGCGGTGTATCAGATCGGCACCCTGCTCTACCTTTGACAGGACACTCGGATCAAGCCTTGTAATCGGCGAAGCGGCGCAGGACCTCGGCCATCTCCGCCCTTGGCAGGAGCGGTGGCTCGGCCACCTGCAGGGCCTGGAGATACATCCGCGCCAACGTTTCCACCTCGATGGCCAAGGCCAGTACGTGGTCGAGATCGGCGGCAAGGCAGATCATGCCATGATGACCGAGCAGGGCCGCAGATCGGTCCTCCAGGGCCGCGATCGCCGCGTCGGACAGCGCTTGCGTGCCGAAGGTGGCGTAGGGCGCGCAACGGATGGAATCGCCGCCGGCCATGGCCACCATGTAGTGAAAGGCCGGAATCGGCCGCTCCAGACAGGCCAGGGTGGTGCAGTAGAGGCTGTGGGCATGGAGCACAGCACCCGCCTGGGGGTAGTAGCGATAGATAGCGGCATGCATCCGCCATTCCGACGACGGTTTGCGCCGGCCCTCGACTTTGCCCTCCCCGTCCATCCACACCAGATCGTCTTCCCCGCACCGGTCATAAGGTAGGGCTGAGGGCGTGATGAGCAAACCGCTGCCGTCGCGGACGCTGACATTGCCCGAGGTCCCCTGGTTCAACCCCTGGCTGTTCATGGCCCGGGCCGTGGCCAGCAGTTGCGCGCGCAGACCGAGACCGCTCATTGCCCCTGCTCCGGATAGAGGCCGAGCAGGCCGCTTCGGCTGGCCGCACAGATGCCCCGCTCGGTGATCAGGCCGGTCACCAACCGGGCCGGGGTAACATCAAAGGCCGGATTGACTGCCGGCGTGGCCACGGGAGCGATGGCCACTGTGTGCACCGTGCCCGCCTCGTCCCGTCCCTGCAATTGCAACACCTCTTCCTCGCCCCGTTCCTCGATGGGAATCTCGGCCACGCCGTCACTCACCGTCCAGTCAACGGTGGATCCGGGCAGGGCCACATAGAAAGGCACACCGTTGTCCCGGGCGGCCAACGCCTTGAGATAGGTGCCGATTTTGTTACACACGTCGCCGCTGGCCGTGGTCCGGTCGGTGCCGACAATGCAGCAATCCACCTGGCCATGCTGCATGAGATGACCGCCGGCATTGTCGACGATCAGGTGATGGGGAATATGCGCGGCCACCAATTCCCAGGCGGTAAGCGAGGCACCCTGATTGCGCGGCCGGGTTTCATCGACCCAGACATGCACCGGGATGCCCAACTCCACCGCCTTGTAGACGGGTGCTAGGGCAGTGCCCCAATCGACGGTGGCCAGCCAGCCGGCGTTGCAGTGGGTGAGGATGTTGACCGGCTGCCCCTCTTTCTTGTTGCGATGGATCGCCGCAATCAAGGTGGCACCGTGACGGCCGATGGCCTCGTTGGTAGCCACGTCTTCCGCGCAGATCCGCCCGGCTTCGTGGTAGGCCGCGGCCAATCGCTGTTCCGGCGGCAAGGGCAGCAGCAGTCGCAGCATCCGTTCCACCGCCCAGCGAAGATTGATCGCCGTCGGCCGGCAGGCGATCAACTGAGCGGCCATGTTCTCCACAGCCTCGGTGGTGGCGTGCTGGCGCAGGCCGAGGCAGAGGCCATAGGCGGCGGTGGCCCCGATCAACGGCGCGCCACGAACCAGCATGTCGCGAATGGCGGTCATTGCCTGCTCCACACTCTCCAGGCGAACGATGTGAAAATGAAAGGGCAAGCGGGTCTGATCAATGATTTCAACGCCCACCCCATCGGCCGCCAGCCAAATGGATCGATAGGCCTGTCCGTTTACCTGCACAAACGCACCTCCTTGAAAAAAGCCAATCATGAACACCTGTTGTCCTGACCCTACCGAACCGGGCCCCAACGGGTCAAGTCAATTGTGTTCGCGTCTTGTCGCCACCGTGCCAGAGAGCGCCACTGCCGATCGACCGGCGCCTTGTCGCCAGCCGCTGGATTTTTCCTCCGGGCTTTGCTATAAACTCTTCCATCGATCGTTTGCTGTTTTTTTTCCTCTTGGTGCTGGTCAACAATGAACACTCCGGATTCGGTTCTTGCCTCTCTCAATCTTTCCGGCCAGTTGCCCAGCATGCCGCAGGCACTGGTGCAGCTGATCGACAGCTGCCACACCCCCGATATCCCGTTTCAGGCCATCGCCGACATCATCGACAAAGATGCCGCGATCAGCGCCAAGATCCTGCAACTGGTCAATTCGGCGTTCATCGGCCCCCGCAGGACGATCACCAGCGTGGAACAGGCGGTGGTCTACCTGGGCATCGACGCTGTCAGGAATCTGGCCATTTCGATCTCCGTACAGCAGGTCTTTCGCCGGGGGGAAAAAAACGGTCCCCTCACCCTTGACCGCTTCTGGCACCACTCGTACCAGAATGCCCTGCTGTCCAGAAAGATCGCCACGACCATCGACTATCCCGAACCTTCCGAGGCCTATCTGGCGGGTCTTCTGCACGACATCGGCAAACTGCTGCTGTGGATGGCCTTTCCCGGAAGCTATGCGCCCCTGTTGCTCAAGGGGGTCCGTTGCGTCAATGCCCGTCTCGCTTTTCTCGAGGAGGAAAAATTGCACGTCAACCACTGCCAGGCCGGAGCCTGGCTGGGCGAACAGTGGCGGTTGCCCACCTTGCTCACCGACGCTATCCGCTACCATCACCACCCGATCGAGGCGGTTCGCCAGGCCTTGCCCTTGGTCAGAATCACCAGCCTTGCCGACCTGCTCAGCCATGGCGATCCCACCGCAACGGATGGCCTGGAAGCGGCCCATCAGCTTCTTGGCCTGACAGCGGCGCAGGTGGCGACGGTGTTCGATGGACTGGATGAGCAGGTCGAGCAGATCGCCACCCACATGGGGATCCGCATTCCCCGAGACGCCGGCCACTCGTCCGATCCGCGCCCCGACGAAGTCAAGGAGGCGCACAAAGACGCCTCGCGGACCCTGATCAACCGGGTCCGGGACGTTTCCCAGCTCTGCGGCCTGCTCGACAACCTGTTGCGGGCCGAGGACCGGGAACGGATCGTCCGCGCGGTCGAGCAGGGAATCCTCCTGCTCCTCGACGAGAGGCGCTGCCTGCTCCTGCTGACCGATACCGCCACCGGCCAGCTGCGCGCCCATGTCCCGACGGACGCGTCCCTCACCGGGGAGGCGGAGCGACTCGCCTTTGTCCCCCAGGACCATGCCGGCAGCCTGCCGGCCCGGGCGCTTGAGGAACGGCGCATGCTCCACGCCTTCTCCGGCACGCACGAATCCTCGACCCAAGATCACCTCTTTGATGCCCATCTGCGACGCCTGCTGGGGACGGAAGGATTGGCGGCCATTCCCCTGATCCACCACGGCAAAATCGAAGGGCTGCTGCTCGTTGGCCTGGAGCGGCGGACGCAGCGGCTCCTGCTTGCCCAGGCCACCTCCGTGCGGCTGCTGGCCGACCATGCGGCCGCCGCCCTGCATCTGGATCGCATGCACGCGGCCCGGGCGGAACAGATCGCGGCCGAACGGTTGCAGGCCGCGACCCTGGTGGCCCGCAACATTGCCCACGAAATCAACAACCCGCTGGCCATTCTCCGTAATTATCTTCACATCCTGGCAGGCAAAAACAGGCAGGGCCAATCGATTGACGCCGAGGTGGCGATTATCGACGGCGAACTGGAACGGATCGCCCACATCACCACAGGCTTGCAGAATTTGGCGCGGGAATCCGAGGCAATGCACCTCGAACCGCTGGACCTTCACCGGTTGCTTGAGGAAATTCTCGACCTGTTCCGGGCCGCCCTGCCAGAGGACAAACAGGTGCGCCTCACCTTCACCCCCCTGGACGAACAGCTCTCCCCCATGGCTGATTCCCGTTCCCTCCGCCAGATCATGCAAAACCTGCTGGGCAACGCCCTGGATGCGGTTTCGCCCGGAGGAATGATCACCGTGCACACCAAGCGTGCGCACAAGAATGTGCTCATCACCGTCACCGATAACGGACCGGGGGTTGCGCCGGCGATTCGGGACTCCCTCTTTCAAGCCGGGGTCTCGACCAAGAACGGGCGGCACAGCGGTCTGGGACTGGCGATTGCCGACCAGCTGGCGCGCCGGATGGGCGGATCGCTCTCCTGCGCGTCCGTTCCGGGAACCACGGTCTTCACCCTGCAGCTCTCGGCGTGAATTCCTTGTCACGGTTGCGCAATTGACTTTTTTTCCAGGGCCATTTAAAAATAGAGACGATTGAACAACCCATACATTCGACCGGGCAGCCTTTGCGCACAAACAGCCACTCCCTTCCATCGTCATGCCCATTTTCGCGCGCCCCCTCTTCTCCACAGACTGAAGCCATGCAGACCATGCACACCGTTCTCATCATCGACGATGAACCCCGTTTCAGCACCAGCCTGGAAGTTTTGCTCAAAGCGGAAGGATATCAAGTGCATGTGGCTTATTCCGGTGAATCGGCCTTCCATCTATTGCGGCAGCATGCCTTTTCGGCCGCCCTGGTCGACATCAATCTGCCCGATATCAGTGGCAACCTGATCGCCTCCCGGATCGGCAAGGAACATCCCGAAACAGCGGTCATCATTCTCACCGGCAACGCCACCGTCGACAGTGCGGTAGAATCGCTTCGCCAAGGGGTCTATGATTATCTGCGCAAGCCCTGCGCCCCGGACCGCCTGCTGCAGACCTTGGCCAGAGGCATCCAGCACAAGCGGCTCACCATGGATCTGCACAACAGCGAGAAACGGTTCCGCCAATTGGCCCAAGCCACCTGGGAAGGGATCATCATCTACGATCGGGGCACCTTGCTGCAAACCAACAGCCAATTGTGCAAGATGTTTGGATACGCGGAAACCGAACTGCTGGGCAAGCAGATCTTTGATGTTCTCTTGGACCGCAACACCATCCGTGCCTTGGAATTCCCCGCCGACCCGGAAACCATCGGCCCATTCGAGGCGCGCGGGGTGAAAAAGGACGGCACCACGTTTCCGGTGGAATTCAGGGTCAAGCACATAGACTACCAAGGCCGCCAGGTACAAGTGGCCGCCATTCGCGACGTCACCGACAGTGAGATTGCCCTCAAGCAGAAGACCTCGCTCATGGAAAAACTGGCCGATGCCCAGCGGATGGAATCACTTGGCCTCATGGCCAGTTCCGTGGCCCATGATCTCAACAACATCCTGGCCGGGATCGTCACCTATCCGGAGTTGCTGCTCATGGACCTGGGCGAGGAGTTCAAATACCGCGAAGAACTGCTGATGATCCGGGAAGCGGGCAAACGAGCGGCGGCGGTGGTCAACGATCTGCTGACCGTGGCCCGGGGGGCGACCTGCAAGAAAGAAGTGCAGAACGTCAACGATCTGATCACCGGCTACCTCAATTCGGTGGAATTCAGGGAAATCAGTCAACGCTATCCACAGATCAAGGTGACTCCCTATCTGGAAAGCGCGCTGCACAACATCAGTTGTTCGACCATGCATCTGACCAAGTCGATCATGAACCTGGTCAACAACGCCGCCGAGGCGATTCAGGCCCGGGGACAAATCATCCTGGCCACGAAGAACGTGCAACTCACCGCCCCCCATCACGGCTATGAAACCATTGAGCCGGGCGAATATGTGATGATTTCGGTGGAAGATGACGGCCCCGGCATCTCGCCCCAGGATATGCGGCAGATTTTCAGCCCCTTTTACAGCAAGAAGGTCATGGGCCGCAGCGGCACCGGCCTCGGCCTGGCGGTGGTGTGGAACACGATCCACGATCACGGCGGGTTTATCGACGTGATCAGCAGCACCACCGGTTCAACCTTTTCCCTCTATTTTCCGGTCAGCAAGTTCGGCGCCTACAAGCCAACCCAGCCAACCCCGGTGATCAGCCAGTACCAGGGCAATGGCGAACGGGTGCTGGTGGTCGATGACCAGAAGAGCCAGCGGGAAATAGCCAGCCGGCTCCTCTCCCGACTCGGCTACCAGCCGCTGACCGTGCCCTCGGGCGAAGAAGCCGTCGAATACATAAAAAAAACGCCCGTTGACCTGGTCATCCTCGACATGCTCATGGATCCGGGAATCAACGGCTGTGAAACCTACGAACAGATTCTCCGTCACGTCCCGGGACAAAAGGCCATCATCACCAGCGGCTATTCCAACGCCGAGGAGATCAATCGGGCCATGAACCTGGGCATCAGCCAGTTCGTCAAAAAACCGTATTCCCTTTACGAACTCGCCCAAGCCCTGAAAACGGAAATGGCCCCGCCCCACTCCTCGATGTATTCTCAAAAATAATCGCGCCGCGCAACGGGCCACTGGCGGGCCACCCGGCGACCTTCCGGTCTTCCGCCTTCAACGGGAGGAAAGCCCCGTTTCCTCGGCCGGACGTTCGTGGTATAAGGCTGCGTGACGGATCCCCCCTTCCCCTGGGCCCCCCTGGCGCGACAACCACCCGCCCGAAAAGGCTGCTCGCGGCGGCTCCGCCCTTGTGCCTGGTTCACGGGCCATGACTTTTTATTGGGAGTTTTCCATGAAACAATTGTTCCGCATCCTCTTTATGCCCCTGTTCTGGCTCTGGAAATTCCTCAGCTCCGGGTTGTCTGTACTGTCCAACCTTCTTTTCCTGGCCCTTGTCCTGGCGATTCTGACCGTGGCTTTCTACACACCCAAGATCGACGTGCCGGCGGCTTGCGCCCTGGTGGTGTCCCCGGCAGGAGATATTGTCGAAGAGCGTTCGCCCATGGATCCCATGACCAGGATACTGGGGCATCTGTCCGGAACACCCCTTGAAAAGGATACCTTTCTCCAGGACATCCTTGATGGGGTGAACGCGGCCAGTGGGGACGCCCGCATCAAAATGCTGGTCATCAACACCAATCGCATGGGCGGCGCCAGCCTTGACCAGCTGCGGGCCATCGGGACCGCGGTGGAGGCGTTCAAGAAGACGGGCAAGGAGGTGATCGCCTTGGGCGACAGCTTCAACCAGGCCCAATACTATCTGGCTTCCTGGGCCGACAAAATCTATCTCCATCCCATGGGAGCGGTCGACATCCGCGGCTTTTCCGTGTTCCGGCTCTACCTGCGGGAGATGCTCGACAAACTGGCGATCAACATGCACGTGTTCCGCGTCGGCACCTTCAAATCGGCGGTGGAGCCGTTTCTCCGCAACGACATGTCCCCGGAAGACAGGGAAGCCAACAGCTTGTGGCTGGGCAACCTGTGGCAGGTCTATCGCGACGATATCGTTCGGCACCGCAAACTCGACGCCGAGGTGTTCGTCGACAACGTCAACCAGATGGTCACGCAGCTGGCCTCGGTGGGCGGTGACCGTGGCCGTCTGGCCGTGGCCACAGGCCTGGTGGACGGCCTGAAGAGCCATCAGGAACTGGAACAACTGCTCAAGGAGCACATCGGGGTTTCGGCCGATGCAAAGAGTTTCCGCCATATCGCCCTCAGCGATTATCTGCAGACCTTCCCCTCCTCCTATGTCGACACCAAGGGAAAGAAAGAGCTGATCGGCATCATCGCCGCCTCGGGCAACATCCTGCCCGGCGAGGGGGCGGTTGGCCAGATCGGTGCCGACGACCTGATCAAGCGTATCCGCAAGGCTCGGCAGGATCAGCGAATCAAGGCCATCGTCTTGCGTATCACCACCGGCGGCGGCAGCGCCCTTGCCTCGGAACTGATCCGCCAGGAGCTGGCGCAGGCAAAAAAAGAAGGAAAAATCGTGGTGGTGTCCATGGGGGCCATGGCCGCCTCGGGCGGCTACTGGCTGGCGGCCGATGCCGACCTGATCGTGGCCGCGCCGACCACCCTCACCGGCTCGATCGGCATCTTCGGGGCCGTGCCCACGGTGGAGAAAACCCTGGCCAACCTGGGCATCCACGGCGACGGGGTGGGCACCACCGATATCGCCCACTTCGGCAACCCGGCCACGACCATGAGCCCCGAGGAAGAAACCGCCCTGCACATGGAGGTGATGCAGGGCTACCGCCGGTTCATCGACATCGTCGCCCAAGGACGGAAAATGCGTCCGGAGCAGGTGGAGAAAATCGCCGAAGGACGGGTGTGGGATGGGACGACCGCGCTCAAGCTCGGACTGGTGGACAAGCTGGGCAATCTGGAGGAAGCTATCGCCGAGGCCGCCAAGCTGGCCAAGGTTCCGGAAGAAAACGGCTTGTTCATCGAGCTGACGCCGGACAATTACCTCGAACGCTTCAAACGGGTGGAGCAGCCGATCGAGGCCCTGCTCGCCCGTCTGACCGGCTCGGCGGCGCTGCCCGTTTCCCTGCGGCGCACGGCCCAGGAACAGTTCGACTTCCTCCTGCCTGCGGCCGACCCCAGGGGCCTCTATGCCCACAGTCTGGTGCCGTTGTCGGCGCTCCGGTTTCGCTAGAAGGTGCGGATCAGCCCTTGAGCACCGCCAGCGGCTCAAGTTCGGTGACCACCTCGATCAAATCAGCCTGGCTGGCGATCACCACGTTGATGTCCTTGTAGGCTCCGGGCGCCTCTTCGAGATCGCTGCGATGGCGGAGCGAGTGGAGGATATGACGGGCATTGAGCTTGTCGATTTCCTCGCGCAGGTTGAGCACCCGCTGGGCCTCCTTGCGGCCCAACACCCGGCCGGCGCCATGGGAACAGGACATGAACGACTGCGGGTTGCCCAGGCCGCGAACGATATAGCTGCGGCTGCCCTGGGAACCGGGAATGATGCCGTACTCCCCGGCAAAGGCGCGGGTAGCCCCCTTGCGGTGCACCCAGACCTCCCGGCCGAAATGCGTCTCGCGGGCCGCATAGTTGTGGGCCACATCCACGGGCGGCTCAAACTGGTCGCAACCGGTGATCTCGGCCACGATTTCCTGGAAGGCGTTCATCATCTCCCGCCGGTTGGCACGGGCAAAGGCCACGCAGTATTCCATCTCGCGCAGGTAGCGTTGCCCCTCGGCCGAGGCCAGCGGCAGGGCCGCCAGCTGCCACTGGCTGGGAATGGCCTCCTGGCCCTTGGTTTTTGCCAGTCGGATGGCCAGGGTATTGTACTGGCCGGCCACCTTGTAGCCGATGTTCCTGCTGCCGGAATGGACCATCAGCCAAATGCGCTGATCACGGCCCCGTTGGATCTCGATGAAGTGATTGCCGCCGCCCAAGGTGCCGATCTGGCAGCGAGCGCTGGCAAACTCCTCGGCCACCACCGGCATCTCCCGCTCCAGGTCACCCGGATCGGGCAAGGAGGCCACCGGCCGCGGTTTGTCGTGATGCTTGAATCCAAGCGGGATGGCCTGGCGCAGGCCGGCCAGGATTTTCTTCAGCTCCGGCGGATCGATGTCGCTCAACCCGGTGCGCACGGCCCGCATGCCGCAGCCGATGTCAACCCCCACCGCGTTGGGAATGACGGCGCCGATGGTCGCCAGTACCCCGCCGATGGGCATGCCGTACCCCACATGGGCATCGGCCATGATGGCCACATGATGGAAGGCGCAGGGAAGATTGGCCAGGTGCCGCGCCTGCTCCAGGGCGTCCGCGTCCAGCTCCGCCAGCCAGAGCATCAAGGGAATTTTCTCGGTTGTGATGACCCGTTGCACAGTGTCCTCTTGCTCTCTTGTCGATCTGGTTTATAGTGCCGCCTCATGAAAGGATATCCTGACAGCCGCACCGTGTTTCCGGCCCGGCCGGGGTACCCGCACTCTCAACGATCCGCCTTGCATCCGTCCCATGATCACCGAAGCAACCCTGCTCCACCTCTGGCACCATCTTGGCTGGCCGCTGCTGCGCCTGTTGCTCTACCTGGCCATTGGCCTGCTCGCGGCCCTGTTCATCGAATCGCTCAACTGGACCCGCAAACTGGCCATCGTCGCCCGGCCGCTGACCCGCTTCGGCCATCTCTCGCCGCTGACCGGGGCCTCCTTTTCGATGTGCTTCTTTTCCGGCATGGCCGCCAACACCATGCTGGCCGAGGGATACGACAGCAAACAGTTGAGCCGCAAGGAACTGATCCTGGCAAACCTGTTCAACAGCCTGCCCAGTAATTTTCTCCATCTGCCGACAACATTCTTCATTGCCGCCCCGATTATCAAGGGCGCCGCCTTCATCTATATCGGCCTGACCGTCTCTGCCGCCGTGCTACGCACCCTGTTCATCGCCCTGGTGAGCCGGCTGCTGCTGCCGGCGGCCAACAGTGAGGCCCAGGCCATGCAGCTGCCGCCGGACCCGGCCCATCCCTTCCGCGCCGCCCTGCGCAATACCCTGAAACGGTTCAAGCGGCGCATCCGCAAGATCGTCAGTTACACGGTGCCGATCTACATCCTGTTCTATTTCCTCAGCGAGGCCGGTTTCTTTGCCGCCGCCGAACGGTTCATGGGACAGCATCTTGCTTGGATGGCGTGGCTGTCCCCCCAGGCCCTGTCCATCCTCACCTTTCAGATGGCCGCCGAGTTCACCGCCGGCCTGGCCGCGGCCGGGTCGCTTTTGGCCAGCGGTTCGATGAGCGCGCGCGAGATCGTGCTCGTGCTGCTGATCGGCAACGTGCTCTCCTCGCCGATCCGGGCCATCCGCCACCAGTATCCCTATTATGCCGGGATCTTCAAGCCGGTGCTGGCCGCGGAACTGATTCTGTTCAGCCAGAGTTTCCGGGCGTTGAGCATAGCCTTTGTTGCCCTGGTGTATTACTTTGTAACCGCGTAAACAAAATTACCCACCACTCTTGCCGGCGGGCGGCAGGGGATCGAACAGCGACCAAGGAGATTCAGATGGAAAGAACCATTCTCGTGGCGATCGACGGTTCCGTGTACAGCTCCAATAGCCTCGACTACCTGGCCCGATTGTTCGCAGCGGATCGCGGTCTCTCCATTCACCTGCTCAGCGTGGTGTCTGCGGGCGCCGCGGGCAAGGAATGGATGCTTGAGGTCGATCCGCTCCGCGCCCAGGCGCCGGGTGCGGATAAACGCACCGCGCTCGCCCGCAGGCATCTCAAGGAGGCGGAGGAACGATTGATCCGCAGCGGCTTTGCCCAGGAACGGATCCAAACGCGGGTCAAGACCGCGGCAAGCGTCAGTGGCGCCATTCGCGAGGAGGCCGAGCGCGGCAACTACGACAGCCTGCTCGTCGGTCGCCGTGGCCTGGGGGCGGTGGGCAACATGTTTTTCGGCAGCACCTCGAGCGATCTGATTGAACGATGCCATCGGGTGCCGCTGTGGATCGTCGACGGCAGTGTCGGCGCCTCCCGCTTTCTGCTCGCCGTGCATAGTCACCCCGCCTCGCTGATGGCGGCCGACCATCTGGCCTTCATGCTCAAGGACCATCCAAGCGCCGAGATCTGCCTCTACCATTCCAATTCGGTGTTCGGCAAGCAGCCGGCGGCCAGGGCCGAGGAGTTTCACCCCCAATGGGGCAAGGCCTGGTGCGACCAGTATCTCGACCTGGACAACTTCCTTTTCTACGCCCATGCCCAGCTGCTGGTCGACAACGGCTTCGCCCGTCACCGCATCACCCAGCTGCCGGCGCAGATGCACCTCGACGTGAGCAGCGATCTGCTCAAGCAGGCCAAACAGTACAGCTGCGGGACCATCGTCATCGGCCGTCGACGGCGGGATCTGGCCAAGGGGCAGCTCAAGGGCATTTCCGAAAAAACCCTCAAGCAGGCCGAAAACATCGCCGTCTGGCTGGCCGGATAATCTCTAAATCCCGGCGGCCGACCGCTCACTCCCGGCGGAGTGCCCGGCTATCGGCCGTTTTTCGGACTGACGATCACCGTGGCCGCCTGCTTCGGATCGAGATACCGACGGGCCAGGCCGGTCAACTCCTCCGCCTTGATGGCGGCAAAGCCTTCGCTGATCGACAGCGGCCACGTGAGCTGCTGCGGATGCCGGCTGGACAGGGTGAGCACCGATTCCATCCAGTAGCGATTGTTGCGCTTGATATCCTTGATCGAGGTCAGAGTCGGCTCCAGGGCCCGACGCAGTTCATCCTCACTCACTCCTTGCACGCCGAGACTGGCGGCAACCTCCCGGATCACCGTGGCCAGGGAAGCGGCTTGGTCCGGGGCAACGATCAGACTGCTCTGCAGCAGCCCAAAGCCCGCATGCCCGCGGCTGGGCATGCTGACCACCCGGGGCGAGTAGGTGGCGCCCAGCTCCTCGCGGATCTTGACCCGCAACCGATCGTCCAACACCGCAGCCAACAGGTTGAGACGGCGGGTGCGGTCGATATCCCAAAAATCATCGGTTTTCCAGGCAACGGTGAGCAGGGCCCGATCAATGCTGCTGGCCACGGGCAAGAGCCGTTCCTGTCCGGCAGGGAAAACGATGGGCTTCGCCGGCGCAGCCGCCCCTGGCTGGCGCTGCTCGGCACCGAAATAGCGGCTGACCAAACGCACGACTTCTTGCGGGTCGATATCGCCGACCACGTTGATCTCCAGCGGCGCCTGGGCAAACACCGGCGTCAGCCAATCACGCACCTGGGCCAGCTCAACCCGCTCGATCTGTTCCCAGGACGCCAAACCGTATTCGGGGCTGGACCCGGCAAGAAAGCGCTCGCCCTGGGTTTGCTGCACCCCCTCAACCGTGCCGGCCAGCTGATCGTACATCCGGCGCAGATTCTCCCGGCTGCGGCGAAAGGCCTCGGGACGATAGGCCGGGTCGTGGAGGCGATGGGCGAGCACCTGCAGCAACCGTTCAAGTTCCTTGCTGAGCCCGCCGCCAACAAAGGAAAAGCTCTCCGGGCCAACCTTGAACTCCAGATTGATATTGGTCCCGGCCAGGGCCTTGGCCAGTTGTTCCCGGTTCAAGCGGCCGATGCCGCTTTCCCTGATCACCGCTTCGGCCATCATGGCCAACCCTTCCGCCGGCTCCGCCTGCTTCCCTTGGCCGAACTGCACCGACAACAGCACCTGCTGGGCCTGAAAATCGGTGGGCTTGATATTGAGCCGCACCCCGCCCGCAAGCACCACTGTCTCGACCCCGATGTCCGCATGCCGATTGTGCTCGATCACCCTACCGGAGGTCGCGGGCGGGGCAAGATAGGGAAAGGAGGCCTGTTCCTCTTCCACCCAAGGGACAGGAGGCTGGTTGGCATGGGCGCGATAAACCTCCCGAACCTGTTGCGCCCCCTGGGGTGCGGCCAGTTCCGGGGCCACCACGCCGACCACCTCCACCAGCCTGCGCTGCCGGCTCCACAGTTGCCGCCAGGCCTCGTTCACCTCGTTCAGGGTCATCTTTTCCAGCGCTGGCCCGTAAAGAGCCATCTCCTGGGCAGGGGAAAGAATGACCTCGTGGTCGTTGAGTTTGCGGATGATCTCCTCGGCCAACTCCCGGCTGTCGCGGGTGGGGGCGGTCTGAACCGCCTTTTCCAGCAGGGCCATGACCTCGCGCTTGCCCCGCGCCAGTTCCGCCTCGGTAAAGCCGTCCTGCAGAGCTTGGGCCAGGGTCGTTTGCAGCAGGCTCAGCCCCTCCTGCCAGCGTCCGACCTCGGTGCGAGCCGCCAAGGTGGCAAAGCCAAAACGACGAAGAAAGATGCCGGCATGCGCCCGGGGCTGGGCCACGGGGCTGTTAGCTCGCTGCTCCAGCTGCTCCAGCCGGTTGGCCAGCAGGGTTACGGCGACATATTGCCGCAGCTGCGCCATTTCCCACACCAGGGTGTCCGGGCCGGGCGCGGTATTGAACACCGTGGTCAGGGCCAGGCCGGTATAACCCAGCTCCGGCTCGGGCAGAATCAGAACGTCGGTGCCCTCTTCCCGCACCATACCCCACTCCGGGCAGGAACCGACTTCTCCCACGCCCCGCAGACCGGCAAAAGCGGCGCGCACCTGCTGCTCGGTTTTCCGCAGATCGATATCGCCGACCACCACGGCGATCATGTTCTCCGGTCGATACCAGCGGTCATAATAGGCGCGGAGCAGGGCGCTGTTCGCGGTCTTGAGCACCTCTTCCTCGCCAATGGGATCGCGCGCCGTCACCAGGGTGCCGGCAAAATCGAACTGCAACTGCTGTTTCGATACCCGGGACGCGGCTGAATCTCGGCTGCGTTTTTCCGCCAGAATAATCCCCCGTTCCCGCTCCACCTCCTGCTCCAGCAACAGCGCCCCCCGGGCGTAATCGGCGAGCACCTTGAATCCCTCCGCCATGGCCTTGGCATCGCTGGCCGGCAGGAGCAGATTATAGACGGTTTCGTCAAAGCCGGTGTGGGCGTTGGTATCGCCGCCAAACCCCATGCCCTGGGCCTGCAGGTACTCGACCAGGGTTCCTGGGGGATAATGGGTGGTCCCGTTGAACAGCATGTGTTCCAGAAAGTGGGCGACGCCCCGTTGGCTGTCCGTTTCATGGATCGAACCCGACTGGACGTTGAGGTACAGCGCGGCCCGGTCCTTCGGCTCGGAGTTGGCCATGAGCACATATCGCAACCCGTTGTCCAGTCGGCCAAACACCAGGGCCGGGTCAGGCTGGAGATCACTGGTGTCCTGGGGCCACCCCGTGGAAAGACAGGCTGAGGAAACGGAGGGGGACGTATCGGCACCGAAGATGACGGGTGCAGGGGCTGCGAGAAAAAACAGTGCCAGGAAAAAAAGGATACCGGTTCCTGTTCGGGAAAGGATATGGTGCATCATGGATTTCGTCGGCTCTGGTGGATAAAATCAAGAATAATTCACAACTATAGTGTGCATCCGGAAGGGGGACAAGATGAATATTGCCGGGAAAAGGGCGTTGGTGCTCGGCGCTTCGCGCGGGGTGGGCCTGGCCATCGCCCGGATGCTGGCCGCGCACGGCGTCCGCTTGGCCCTGCCCTGGTTTGACTGGCCGGAATCGGCGCTGGCCATGGCCAAGGAATTCGGCGAGGAAACCGGCGGCAATCTGGCCATGCAGGTCGATCTGCGCCAGCCGGAGGAAGTGGCGGCTTTGATGCGCGCGATCGACGAACGGATGGGCGGCCTGGACATCCTGGTCAACAACATCGAACGCGGCGGCATGCCGGTGCTCCATGGCGGATATCATCGAGAGGTCAACCGCGACCAGTGGCAGCTGGAAATGGAAACAACCGTGCACGCCAAATGGCTGGTCTTTAATCAGGCCCTGCCGCTGCTGCGCCGCAGTCCGGAGGCGGTGGTGGTCAATCTTTCCTCGATCGCCGGCCTGGTCGGCCGATCCGGCCCGGCCGGGATGCTGTTCAATGACGGCTACGCCGCCGCCAACCGGGGGATTGCCTCCCTGACCGAAACCTGGGCGCGACTCGGGGCGCCGACCATCCGGGTCAACGAAATCATGCTGGGGCTGATCGACCAACGACACGGGCCGGGGACGCGGGGATGGGCGCTGCTCAGTGACGCGCAACGCCGGGCATTGCTCGACCACACCTTGCTGCGCCGGACAGGCACCCCGGAGGAGGTGGCCAAGACCGTGCTCTTTCTCGTGCGGGACGCTGAATTTCTGACCGGAGCGGTGCTGCGGATGGACGGCGGATATGTGCTGGGTGGGGAGCAACCGCCCGAGATGCCGGACGGTGTGCTGTGAGCGGGCAAGACGGCAAACGGGATCAGATGTCCAGCACCCAGTCAGGCAAATGGTGCATGATGTACTCGGTCACCTTTTCCTTGCCCTGGGGGTCGCTGGCCTTGACGCCGGCATCGCGCATCACTTCCTCGAAGTCAAACCAGCACAGCTCCTTTTCCTGGTGGCTGTAGACGGTGAGGATTCGATGATCGGGATCATCGATGTCTTCTTCTTCCTGAATGGCGGCGACCAGACGGACCGCCTCCTCGTAGGGTAAAAAACGGATTTCTTCTTCGCTCATCGACAACTCCACGCTGCACACCGATTCATTGCTTGTGCCGAGCACGCATGAAAAAAGGGCGAGATGAACGGATCAACTCACCCTTTTCTGGAAAAATGGCAGGCTCAGGCAGGCTTGACAACAGCTCCGGAACGGATGCACCGGGTGCAGACGTTGGCATGCACGGTACCACCGTTGGCGGTCACCATCCGTACCCGCTGCAAGTTGGGCATCCAGCGGCGGCGGGTCTTGTTATGGGCGTGGCTGACATTGTTTCCGGTCGAGGGACCTTTGCCACAAATTGCACAATTACGGGCCATGATATTTTCTCCTCAAGAAATTCAATTTTCAATAACCGCTTATATTATCCACGCACCATGAAAAATCAAGCTCTTTCTCACACGAAGCCGGGGAAGCCCCGGCAACCACTCGTCCCCTCCCGCCCACGGGCGGAGACGGCCACTCCTTGCCGAAGGGCGGATAAGCCAGCGGAAATAATCTTCGTTCCAAGGTTGGTTTTTGTTATAATCATTCTTACAGTCACAGCCGGTCCGGGGACACATCGCCGGTTCACGCCGCAACGCCAAACAACAATCATGTGCCTGCGACCAGTTGCGCATGGACAGCGGCAGCGACCATTTTCGCATCAATCACTACAAGGAAGTCATCCATGGGGCAGTCCGTTGCTCTGGCATACGAATTTTTTTCCTGGCGCGCGATTCTCGACATCCTGTTGATCAGCGCCGGTCTGTTCTTTCTTTATCGCACCCTGCTGCGCCTCGGCACCTGGAAGATCATGGCCGGCATCCTGCTGGCCCTGCTGATCTTCATCCTTGCCAATGCCCTCAATCTGAAAGGAATCGAGTGGATCTACCAAAACGTCAGCCACGTGGCCGTTCTCGGCTTGATCGTCATTTTTCAGCCGGAATTGCGCAAGGTTCTTGAAAAAGCGGTTTCCGTGCCGCAACACCGCATCAAAGACCAGGACACCCTGCTCCAGACCCTGATCGCCGAAAGCCTGATCAAGCTGGCGCAGGAACGATGCGGCGCCATCCTCGTCTTTCCCGGCAAGGAACCGATCACCGACAAGATTTCAGGCGGTTTCCAATTGAATGCCGTGCCCAGCCTGCCGTTGATCCTCAGTATCTTCGACCCCAACTCCCCCGGCCACGATGGCGCGGTGATCATCGAGGGCAACAAACTGACCCAGTTTGGCGTGCGGCTGCCGATGTCGCAGTCGACCCGCCTGTCCGAGGAATACGGTACCCGCCATCATGCGGCCATGGGCCTGGCCGAACAGACCGACGCCCTGGTGCTGGTGGTTTCCGAGGAACGAGGCCGGGTGTCCATCTTCACCAACGCCGAGATGCGGCCGGTCCGCAATGCCGAGGAAATCACCGCCGCAATCATCAACCATCAGCAGGAGATGGGATTTTTTCGTCGGGACAGCGCCCCCCGCATTCGCAAGCGCACCCTGCTGCAGGTAGCCGCCAGCCTCATCATCGCCGTGGTGTTCTGGTCAACGCTGATTGTCGCCCAGCGTGAAGTGGTCGAACGGGTGCTGCCGGTGTCCATCGACTACACTTCGCCGGCCGACGATTTGGTCCTGGTTGGCGAAAAGGCCAACGAAGTCAAGCTGCATCTCGCCGGCCCCAAAGCCGACATCGACAACCTGGCGATCAACCCGCCCAGCGTTAAGATCGATCTCTCGAAGATGGCCAAGGGCAGCCAGACCATCATCATCACCAGCGAAAATCTGCATCTGCCCAAGGGCGTCACCCTGCTTGACTCCTCGCCACAGCAGCTGAAACTGACCCTGGCCACGGTGGTGGAGAAAAACCTGCCCATCATCCCCCAAATCATCGGCAAGCTCCCGGGCAATCTGAAAATCAAAAAGATCACTGTTTCGCCTGAAACCGTCCTGGTCACCGTGCCAGTCACCAAAGAGGAGAAGAATCTCGACGAGGTCCTGACCACCCCCATCTATCTCGAATCCATCTCCACCGACAGCAAGCTCTTCTGCAAGGTCATCGCCCGCCCCTCGATCCAGCCCGTGGCCAAGCGCTGGCCGGACGTCGAAGTGTTCATCGAACTCAAGCAATAACCCCATCCCACCGGGCAATGGCACCGGGTGCCATTGCCCGGCCCCTCACCTCTCTCCGCGTTTTCGCGCCACTCGGCGCATCGATTCCAATTTTGTACAACATTGAATAAAACAATGATCTTTTTGTGACAAAATTTTCATTTTTGCCGATAAAACTCGCCTGCATTTTATATAACTATATAATAATAATTAATAAAATTATAAATTTAAAAAGTGGCATTAAAATTGATAAGAACAAGACAAACACATCCATCGTCCCCGGACAGTGCTGGAGAATCCGTTCTTTTCCGTCGCCGGAACGGAAAGGCTCCGGCTGAATCCAATGGGATGGTGGCCAGTCTTGTTCCATCATCGCAAAAAAGGAGAGAAACATGAAACGACTGTTATCCATCGCCGCCGTGGCCGCTCTGGGCACGGCGGCCGCCGCGCCATCCCCCGCCAGCGCCGCCACGGCCACTGCCGCTCTCGATGTCAACAGCGCCTATGTGTGGCGTGGCCTGACCTTCAATGACGGGTTTGTCCTCCAGCCGAGCATGGATGTCTCGGCCAACGGCTTTGCCTTCAATGTCTGGGGCAACCTCGACCTCGACGACTATAACGACACTCTCGACGACGGCGAATTTTCCGAGGTTGACCTGACCGCCTCCTATGCGTTCAAGCTCGGGGCCGTCGACGTCAGCCTCGGGGTGATTGAATATCTCTTTCCCAATGGCGCCGAAAGCACGAGTGAAATCTTTGCCGGCCTGGGCTATGACCTGGGCCATGGCTTTGCCCTGTCAACGAAAGTGTACTATGACTTTGACCAGGTCGACGATTTCTACCTCACCGCGGGATTGGGATACAGCTACAGCATCAACGACAAGACCACCGTGGGACTCAGCGGCCTGATCAGCTATGCCGGCGAGGACTTCACCGAATTCTATGCCGGAGGTACGGACAGCGGATTTTTCAACTATCTGCTCACCGCTTCGGTCAAGTACATGGTTACCGATGCCTTTGGCCTAGGGGCCAGCATCAACTACACCGACTCCATGGACGATGACGCCCTGCCCGACGAAACGGTCGATACCACGGTGTTTGGCGGTGTCAGCCTGACCTACACGTTCTGATCCCTCTCCCGATCCTCTCCCCTCGCTTCCGGGGCGGCGCCATGCCGCACCGGGGGCGAGGTTTCCCGTTTCAGGGCCGGGCGCGCATCGTTCGGGCAATGTCCCCGGTTCGTTGCCGTAGGCCAAACGGACTCGTCTCCGCCGCCGGGTTCACCGCTCACAACAGCCGATACAGCAGGGGCAGAGTCGCAAAACTGAGCACCACGCCCACCCCGACCAGGGCAGCGGCCAGTCGCGGCGCCAGGTTGGCCAGCATGGCCATGGCTCCGGCCGCCACCATGGGCGGCATGCCGGCTTCCACAATCGCCACCCGCACCACCTCGCCATCAAGCCCGAGCAGACGGCAGGCCATCAAGCCTGCCAGGGGCGCGGCCACCAATTTGATCAGCAAGCCGGTGGACAACTGGCCGAGCATGGCGCGATTCAACCGTAGGGTCAGTTGAAAACCCACCGCCACCATCACCACCGGCACCAGGGTCTCGGCCAGACTGTGCAGAATGAATCCCGCCAGAGGCGGGTAGGGGATGCCGCGAAGCAGCAGGGCACAGACCAGGGCGACAAAAGGCGGAAACAGCACGATCTTGCACAGCATGGTTTTGATGGTCGGCCGGCTGCCGTCCGCACCGTACATGGCCAGAATCAAGAACCCGTAGGTCGACAGGGCGATGAACGAGCCGAATTGATCGTAAATCACGGCATAGGGAATAGCCTGTTCGCCAAAAAAGGCCCGGACCATGGGAATGCCGAGGAAGGAGGCATTGGGCAGGGGAGCGAGCAACAGCAGGCAGCCGGTGGTCGCCCGGTCCCAGGCACACAGCCGCGAGGCGGCCAGCACCAGCAGCGCAGCGAGGGCCAGGGTGCCCCAGGGCATCAGGGTCAGGATCAGCAAATCGGCGGAGAAGGTCAACTGCGGCACCTTGAGCATCACCATGGCCGGCATGGAGATGAAGATGACAAAGGCATTGAGGACCATGCCCGTGTCCCGATGGAATCCGGGAATGCGGCGCAGCCCCATGCCGATGAGCAGATACACCAGTGTGGCGATGAAATTATCCATGGTTTCCTTCTCGCTCCCCGGTTTTGCACCGAATGCTTGGCGCGCCCTTTTCCCTTGGCAAAAAAACCCATTGACCGCTCAGCCGCTGGCCGGTTGCCCCTGGCCGCAAAAGACGACTTATCCCCTTGCCAGATTTCACTTTTTCTCCTAGGATTTGTTCAGAGTCGTCACCCGAGGCGCGTGACCTTGGCGGCCAATGCACCCCACTTACCATGACGGAGGAACACCGATGGAGCACAGGGAGAACTCCCCATTGCCGCCCCTGCCCCCCGAGCCCAAGCTGGAGGCGATGCGGCAGTATCTGCACGCCGCGACCCTGCTGCATCCCGAACAGATCGAAAAAATCCTCACGGCCTCGATCCGAAGCATCGCCGTCAACCTGGCCCAGGCCGACGAAGCCCTGCACCAGGCGGATTACCCCGCCCTTGGCCGAGTGGTTCACACCCTCAAGGGCACGTTCCTCCAGTGCGGTCTCACCGATTGGGCGGAAAAAGCCCAGGAAATCCACAGCGGCGTCAGGGCGGGCCAGGAGCTGCCGTTCGCCGAAATGGTGGCCGGACTGAAGCGGGGAATGGCTCCCCTGCTGGCCAGGAGCGAATAGCCGTGCGGCCGCACTCAGCGCACAACGCCATGGCAACGGGCGGACCGGCGGCGGAACGGACGCGCCAACACCGGCAACGTGGGCAACGGATCCAACCATCATGGGAAAAATAGCCATCATCGATGACGACGCGGTGTTCCGCGTTCTTCTCGCCGAACACTGCAAGCAGCTGGGCCATGAGGCCGAACTCGCCGGCACCATCGAGGAAGGCCGATCCGTGCTCGCCGAACGACCGTTTGACCTGGTGTTTCTCGATGTCAGTCTGCCCGACGGCAATGGCCTCGATTCCCTGCCCTTCATCCAGGGGCTGCCTTCCTCGCCGGAGGTGATCATCATCACCGGCATGGGCGACGCCAACGGCGCCGAACTGGCGATCAAAAACGGCGCCTGGGATTACCTGCAAAAACCGCTCGCCCGTCAGGAGATTGTCCTTCATATCCGGCGGGCCTTGGAATATCACGAAAAAAAAATCCAGCGAACCGCCCAGATCAGCCTCAAGCGCGACGAAATCGTCGGCAAGAGCAAGGCCATCTCCGCCTGCCTCGACCAGGTGGCCCATTGCGCCGCCACCGAATCCGGGGTGCTGATCACCGGCGAAACCGGCACCGGCAAGGAACTGTTCGCCCGGGCCATCCATGCCAACAGCCAACGGGCAGCCGGGCCCTTTGTCGTGGTCGATTGCGCCAGCCTGCCGGAAACCCTGGTGGAAAGCATCCTCTTCGGCCACGTCAAGGGGGCCTTCACCGGCGCCAATAGCGACAGCAAGGGCCTGATCGAACAGGCGGATGGCGGCACCCTGTTTCTCGATGAGGCCGGCGAACTGCCGCTGGAAACCCAGAAAAATTTTCTCCGCGTGCTCCAGGAACGGGTGTTCCGCCCGGTGGGCAAGGACCGGGAACAGAAAAGCAATTTCCGCCTGATTGCCGCCACCAACCGCGATCTGCCGGCCATGGTCCGCCAGGGACAATTCCGCAGCGATCTTTTTTTCCGTCTCAACACCTTCACCATCCACCTGCCGCCCCTGCGGGAACGCGAGGGGGATATCGAGAAACTGGTGATGAGTTTCGTGTTCACCATCTGCCGCCGCAACCGGCTGCCGATCAAGGGCGTGGTTCCCGAAACCCTGGCCACCCTGGCCGCTTACCCTTGGCCGGGCAATGTCCGCGAGCTGGAAAACATTCTCGAACGGGCGATCATCGCCGATCCCACCGATCCGGTTCTCTACCCCATCCATCTGCCGCCGGAGATCCGGCTGTGCCGCATCCGCACGATGGTTTCGCGCAAAAGCGACCCCTCCGCCGCCGAGGTTTCCACCGCCGACCACGGCCAGCCCCCCTCGTTCCCCGCGCCGGAACCGCTGCCCCCCTTCAAAGAGTATCGGCGGCAGGTCACCGCTGACCTCGAAGTTCAATACCTGCGGCGGCTGCTCCGCGAGGCCGCCGGCGACATCGCCCGGGCCTGCGCCGTTTCCGGCCTGAGCCGCTCCCGCCTCTACGATTTGCTCAAAGCCCACGGTCTGGGCTGCGCTGCCGAATCCCGTCCGGAATAATCGGACCGCCCACCCATTGCTTGTCCGAAAATCCCGGACAACAGGATCACCTCCGCACCCCCACCTCTCGACCCATCGAAGCAACCATTCGATTTTAACCAACAAAACAAACCAGCCATTCTGGCACGTTTCTCGCTTTTCCTGGGCAACCGTATTCCGCTGGCCCCTGCCGCCAGCTCTCTCCCATACACGCCAGGAGGTTTGTCGATGAAAATCAATGTACATTCCATTCAGTTCAAACTGCTGACCACCGGCTTGCTGTCGGTGCTCGTGCCCCTGCTGATCGTCGGGTACTTCTCGGTGACCAAGTCGTCCAACGCCCTGATGGAGCTATCCAAGGAAAAGGCCCAGACCATGGCCGGCGACATGGCCCTGCTGGTCGGCAATCTGATGCACGCCGAAAAGGAGACGGTCGCGGCCCTGGGCGACGCGCAGATGCTGCGCACCAGCCTGGAAAAACTGGCGGGTGCGAGCGGCGAGGAGGCCAAGGAAATCCAGAAAGCCATGTTCACCTACATGCAGGGGCGCTTCAAGATACTCAATGAAAGCGGCCAGTATCAGGGCATCTACATCACCGACGCCAGCGGTCAGATCCTCACCGGCGTGCTCGACAGCGGCGAGGAGTACGGCAGGGTATCGGTGGCGGAGAACATGGACTTCAGGCAGGCCAAACAGAAGGGCGAAGCCGCCATCGGCGACATGCTCCGCTCCCAAGCCACTTCCCAGCCGGTGGTGCCCCTCGCCGCGCCGGTCCGTTCCGCCAGCACCCCGTTCCTCGGCGCGGTCGGCCTGGTGCTCAAGGCCGACTACTTCACCCGCCTGGTGGCCGAACGCAAGGTCGGCACCACCGGTTATGCCTACATGACCAACAAGGAGGGCATCATCCTGGCCCATCCCAAGGCCGAGCATGTCCTCAAGCTCGATGTCACCACCATCAAGGAAATGGCCGGCATCAACGAGCTCATGCTCTCCGGCAAGAGCGGCGTGGCCGAGTACGTGTTCACCGGCCTTGACAAGATCGCCGGCTGCGCCCCGGTGGGAGTGAACGGCTGGTCGGTGGCCGTCACCCAGAACGCGGAGGAATTCCTGCTCGCCTCGACCCGCATCCGTGACGTCACCCTGACCGTGATCGGCGTGGCCCTGGTGCTCGTGACCCTGATCCTGATCGTGTCCATCCGCCGGATCGTGCGGCCGATCAATGCCGCCGTGGCCGGGCTCAAGGACATTGCCCAGGGCGAAGGCGATTTGACCATGCGCCTGGCGGTCGTCTCCAAGGACGAGGTCGGCGAACTGGCCACCTGGTTCAACGTCTTCATCGACAAATTGCAGCATATCATCCGCGACGTGGCCGCCGGGGTGCACACCCTGTCCTCGTCCTCGACCGAGCTGTCCCAAATCTCCGAACAGATGAACCAGGGCTCGCAGCAGGCCTCGAACAAAGCCAACACCGTGGCCACCGCCGCCGAGGAAATGAGCGCCAACATGAACAACGTGGCCGCGGCCATGGAACAGTCGACCACCAACACCAACATCGTGGCCACCGCCTCGGAGGAGATGTCCTCGACCATCGGCGAGATTGCCCAGCACGCGGAAAAGGCGCGGGTCATTTCCGACAACGCCGCCAAGAAGGCCCATGACGCCACCAACAACATCAACGAACTGGGCGAATCGGCCAAGTCGATCGGCAAGGTGATCGAGACCATCACCGAAATCTCCGAGCAGGTCAACCTGCTGGCGCTCAACGCCACCATCGAGGCGGCGCGGGCCGGAGAAGCGGGCCGGGGCTTCGCGGTCGTGGCCAACGAGATCAAGGAACTGGCCAAGCAGACCGCGGCCGCGACCTACGACATCAAGGACAAGGTCGGCTCCATCCAGGGGACCACCGCCAGGACCGTGCAGCAGATTTCCGAGATCAACGAGGTCATCACCGATGTCAACGAGGTGGTGGGCAGCATCGCCACCGCGGTGGAGGAGCAGACCGCGGCCACGGCGGAGATCGCCAGCAACGTCAATCAGATGGCCCAGGGGATCAACGAGGTCAACGAGAACGTCAACCAGAGCTCGGTGGTGGCCACCGAGATCGCCCGTGAAATCAGCGATGTCAGCACCATTGCCGGGGAGATGTTCACCAGCAGCTCCCAGGTGAGCACCAGCGCCCATGATCTCTCGGCCCTGGCCGAACAGCTCAACCAGATGGTCGGCCAATTCAAGACCGAGTAGGACGGCAAGCGATGAACCAGCAACCACGGCGGTTTTGCACGCACTTGCAGCCAAACGACCGGACACGGCCATGATCACCAACCTCGGCAAACGGTTCTTTGTCCCCACCCTGATCGCGATCGCGGTCGGGGTGGCGGTCATGTTGACGGCGGTGACGTTCAATGCCAAGGCGGCGCAGGAGGAATTGCGCAGACGGCTGCAACGGGAGACACTGTTGGCGGCCCGACTGATCGACAGCTGGCTGCAGGCGCAGCTGATCGACCTGACCCTCTGGTCCCGGCAGGAATCGGTGGTCAGGGCCCTGGAGGAAGGAGACACGCCCGAGGAGAACCTGCGGGCGGCTCACCGGTTTCTCGACACCCAGCGGGCCGGCCACCCGTTTTACGAAGCCTCGTTCCTCACCGATGCCCGGGGCCTGGTCATCGCCTTTGCCGCCGACCAGGCCCAGCCCCTCGCCGACCTCGAAATAGGAGATCGGGCCTATGTGCGGCAAACCTTGGAGGGCAGCCAGGTGGTGTCACCGGTTCTGGTCAGCAGACTCAGCGGCAAGCGGTCGTTCGCGATCACCGCGCCGGTCACCGCCGGCGGCCGGACGATCGGCCTGGTTGGCGGCATGGTCGACCTGGCGACGCTTAAACGCCTGTTCATCAACGATTTCAAATTGATCCCCAACGGGTTCGCCCTGCTCGCCGACAGCAGCGGCCAAGTCATCGCCAGTTCCCGGGACAACGAGCAAACCCTGTCCCGGTTCGGCAACTTCGCCCAACGGATCACCGGCGGCGGCGAGGGCGTCTTCTCCCAGCCCATCGACAACACCGAAACCCTGACCGCCTTCCGGCGATTGCATCACGCCGACTGGTCCCTGGCGGTCAATCAGCCGCTGGACGCCTCCCTGCGGCCGTTCCTCCGGGCGGGACAGATCAGCATCGTCGCCTCCCTGGTGGTGCTGGCCGGCCTTTCCCTGGTCAGCCTCGCCCTGTTCCGCCGCCTGATCACCCGCCGGATACGGGCCATGCTGCCGGTGATCGCCCAGGTCAAGGAGGGCGACCTGAACAGCCGCATTGCCTTGGACGACGCCCAGGAGGACGAGGTTTCGCTGGTGATCGCCTCGTTCAACGAAATGATCGGCCAGCTGCAGACAAACATCGCCGCCCTCAACAAGGAAATCCGCCTGCGCAGCGACAGCGAACAGATGCTCGCCTATCATCAGGAACATCTCGAACAGCTGGTCGCCGAGCGGAGCCGGGAGCTGGAGAGCGCGATCATCGAACGCAAACAGATGGAGGAACGGCTGGCCCGGGTGGAAAAACTGGAGCTGATCGGCACCCTGGCCGGCGGGGTTGCCCACGACCTCAACAACATCCTCTCGGGCATCATCACCTATCCGGACCTGCTGCTGCTCAAACTGCCCGATGACAGCCCGCTGGTCAAGCCGCTGCGCTCCATCAAGCTCTCCGGCGAGAAGGCGGCGGCCACCATCCAAGATCTGCTGATCCTGGCCCGGCGCGGCATCGCCACCAAGCAGCCGGTCTCGCTCAACGCCGTGGTCGAGGAGTACCTCCGTGGCCAGGAATACCAGCAACTGTGCAAGCGCCGGCCCGGACTGGAGCTGCGCGTCGACCTCGGCCCCGACCTGTCCCCCATTCTCGGCTCGCCGCTCCACCTGGCCAAGACCGTGGCCAATCTGGTGAACAACGCCGCCGAATCGATGCCCCAGGCAGGAATCATCCACCTGGCCACCGCCAACCGGCCTATCGAGGCGCCGCTGGCCCTCTACGAACAAATCGAGCCGGGCCGTTATGTGGTGCTCGAGGTCCACGACCAGGGCGCCGCCCTTGCGCCGCATGACCTGACACGGATCTTCGAGCCCTTCCACACCAGCAAGAAAATGGGCCGGGGCGGAACCGGCCTGGGCATGGCCGTGGTCTGGGGCACGGTCAAGGACCACGATGGCTTCGTGGACTGCGAGAGCCGGGCGGATACGGGCAACCGCTTTTCCCTGTTCTTCCCCGTCACCGACGCGATGCCGCGCCCTGAGCCCCGGCAACCGGTGGCCACCATCGAAAGTCCCGGCCCACACGAGCGGGTGCTGATCGTCGATGACTCTGCGGAGCAGCGCGAGCTCGTCCTGGTCACCCTCAAGGAACTAGGCTACACCGCCGTGGCGGCCGCCAGCGGCGAACAGGGGATGGAACTGCTCAAACAGGACCGGTTCGATCTCGTCCTGCTCGACATGATCCTCGGGCAGGGCATGGACGGCCTGGACACCTACCGGCAGATCCTGGCCCATGCGCCCGAGCAGAAGGTGCTCATCGTCAGCGGCTATGCCGAAAACCAGCGGATCGCCGAAGCCTTGCGGCTCGGAGCGCGGGGCTATGTGAAAAAACCCTACACGGTGGTCGAACTGGCCCAGGCCATGCGCCGGGCTCTCGCGCACCCCTGAGCGGGGTCGGCCATCGGATAACTGCTCATCGTGACAAGCTGTTGGAAGAAATGATGCAATCAGGTACGATCACCACCAAAAGCAGCCCGGCAGGCACAGGCGGCCGCGCGTTCCAGGCCAAACCGGCGGACCGCCATGGACAGGCGGCAAGCGGACCGGTATCGCCCCCCACTCCACTCTTCCCTTGGGTTGTGCGCCTATGAACCCCACCCATCCCGGCATTCTCGCCAAGACCCTGTTGCTCATCAGCCTGTCGGTCTGCGGCCTCACGGCCGGCTTCATCGCCTTTTCCTACGGCCTGGTGGTCGACCGCTTCCAGAGCCTGGAGAGCGAGGAAACCTCGGTCAACCTCGAACGGGTGGTCAGAGAACTGGAAAACAAGCTCTACCGGGTCGAATCCTCGGTGTCCGATTGGGCGCCCTGGGACGAGACCGCCGTGTTCATCCAGCAGCTCAACGACGACTACAAGGACAAAAACCTTCGGCCGGACCCCTTCCAGACCCTGGACCTCAACTTCATGCTCTTTTTCAACGCCGCCGGCTCCCTGGTGCACAGCCAGTTCCACAACCTGGACACGGGGCAGGCCGCTGCCAGCGACCCGGCGGTGATCCAAGCCATCCAGGCACTGCCCCCGCTGTTCCGCCACGCCTCGGCCAAGGACCAGACATCCGGCATGGTGGTCACCCCCACCGGTATGGCCCTGGTGGCCTCAGCGCCGATCGTCACCAGCACCTTCGAAGGCCCCATCCTCGGCACCCTGGTGTTCGGCCGCTACCTTGACAAACAGGTCGTGGCCCAGATCAGTGCCCAGACCCAGTTGGCTGTCCGGACACATGCCCCGCTGATCCACCAGCAGCTGTTCACCGAGGCCGCCGTCCGCCCACCGCACGCCCCCCTGAGCCGCCAGTTTGCCGTGCGCGTGGCCGATGGCGGCACCGTCAACGGCTACGCGCTGATCAACGACCTGGCGGACCGGCCCGGACTGGTGTTTGAAATCGCCCAGGAACGGAAGCTCTTTCGCCAGGGCGTGACCATGTGGCGGCAGCATGCGCTGTTCTCGCTCCTGCTTGGCCTGGTGTTCATCCTTGTCCTGGTGGTGCTGCTGAACAGGGGGATCCTGCGGCACCTGACCCGCCTGACCAGCGAAGTGGGCGCCATCGCCGTCAGCGGCCGCCACGACGGCCGGGTCACGGTGAGCAGCCAGGACGAAATCGGCGAGCTCGCCATCCAGATCAACACCATGCTGGAATCGCTGCATTGGCTGCAGCGGCAGCGCGAGGACAACGAACGGCACCTGCAGACCATCATCGATTCGATTCACTGCGGGATCATGATCGTCGATGCCGAAAACCGCCACATCCTGTCGATCAACAGGACCGGGGCCGCCATGCTCAACCGTTCGCCCGAGGCGGTGATCGGCCAGGTCTGCCATCAGTTTGCCTGTCCGCAGCAGCAGCACGACTGCCCGGTGCTGGATAGGGGCGAGCAGGTTGACCTGAGCGAGCGCAGCCTGCTGCGCGCCGACAACAGTCTGTTGCCGGTGCTCAAGAGCGTGGCGGTGATCGAGAAGGAGGGCCGCCAGCTGCTGATCGAAAGCTTCATCGACATCAGCGGCCTGAAGCAGGTGCAAGAGAAACTGCGAATCAACGAGCTGAAATATCGACAATTTTTCGAGGATGACCTGACCGGCAAGTTCCTCGGCGACATCGATGGTCAGATTCTCGACTGCAACCGGGCCTTTGCCGAAATGCTCGGCTACCAGGAGGTGAATGAAGTCAAGGGCGTCAGCTTCCGCCAGCATTATTTCATCGCCGGCAACCGCGCCGACAAGCTGCAACGCCTGACCAAGAGCGGGAAACTGATACGCGACGAGGAAATTCTCCGCCACCGCGACGGCTCGCCGATCTACTGTATCGGCAACATCGTCGGCGAATTCGACGAACAGGGGCAGTTGATCCACATCCGGGGATATGTCATGGACGACACCAAACGGGTGCTGCTTGAACAGGAGGTCCGCCAAGCGCAGAAGCTGGAGGCCATCGGCACCATGGCCGGCGGCATCGCCCATGATTTCAACAACATTCTCGCCGGGATCATGGGCTATGCCGAACTGATCCTCCGCGACCTCGAGCAACAGCCGCAGGCCCGCCACCAGCAGCTGCTGCGCAATATCCTCTCGGCCGGAGAACGGGCCAGGGCCCTGATCCACAAGATTCTCACCTTCAGCCGGCAGGCGGAAAGCGAACCGCAGCCGATCCGGCTGCAACAGACGATCGACGATGCGGTCGACCTGATCCGCGCCAGCCTGCCGAGCACCATCGCCATCGAACATCGTTCCGATTCCCGGGCCACGGTTCTGGCCGACCCGATTCAGATCCACCAGGTGTTCATGAACCTGTGCACCAACGCCGGCCATGCGATGAAGGAGAGCGGCGGCACCCTGACCATCAGCCTGGAGGACGTGACCCTCGACAGCCAATTCACCAGCGACCACCCGGAACTGCGGCCCGGCGAATATGTGCGGGTCGAGGTCAGCGACAGCGGCGAGGGCATCCCGGAGCATCTGCTCGGCCGCATTTTCGATCCATTCTTCACCACCAAGAAGAAAGGAGAAGGCACCGGCCTGGGCCTGGCGATGGTGCACGGCATCGTCAGCTCGATGCACGGCCTGATCCAGGTTGCCTCCCAGCCCGGACAGGGCACCCGGTTCACCATTCATCTGCCGATCGTCCAGGAAACCGGGGACAAGGCGCCAGCCGCTCCCCAGACCGTGCCCACGGGCAGCGAGCACGTGGTCTATGTCGATGACGAGGAATTTCTGGTGGACATCGGCACCGAGATTCTGCGCGGCTTGGGCTATCTGGTGACCGGGTTCACCGACAGCGACCTGGCGCTTGGATATCTGCTCGCCCACGAGGGCGAGGTGGATCTGGTGATTTCGGACATGACCATGCCCAAACTCACCGGTCTGGACCTGGCCCGCAACCTGCAAGAACTCGACGCTCCGCCGCCGGTGATCATCTGCACCGGCCACAACGAGGGCATGACCACGACCGATCTCGCCCCCTTGGGCGTGCGCGAGATGCTGCTCAAGCCGATCACGGTCAACAAGCTGGCGGAGGCGGTCCGCCGGGTGCTGGACGCCGGGGCGTAAGAATCATCACCCGCGCCTGACCGAGCCTCCGGCAGGCCGATATTCAAGGAGAACAAGCCCATGCTGTTGTCCCGCTGGATCCTCCATTGCTGTGTGCTGGCGCTGTGCGGCTGTCTCGCGGCCGGCTGCCGGCCAGACGACCCCCAGCCGTCCTCGGCGCCCCCCCGCCTGGCCCGGGAACTGGCGTTGTACAACTGGCCCGATGATATCCCCCGGTCGGTGCTGGAGGCCTTCACCCGGGAATTCGGGGTCAAGGTGGTCTATCAGACCTTCCAATCCCAGGAAGAAGCGGTGGCCGCGCTCCTCGACGGCAAGGTGTATGACGTGGCGGTGCTGGAAAATCCGTTCATTCCCCCTCTGGTGGCGGCCAACCGCCTCAAGGAGCTCAATTTCCGCCACATCCCCAATTTTCGCAACATCTCGGCCAATTTCCGCGATCTGGCCGCCGATCCGGGCAACCGCTACACCGTGCCCTATCATTACGGCACCACCGGCCTGCTGGTCCGCACCGATCTCGTTGGCCAGACGGTGCGCCGCTGGAGTGATCTGTGGCAGCCGCGCCTCCAGGGCAAGGTGGCCATGCGCGCCCAAAGCAGGGAACTGCTCGGCCTGACCCTGCTTTCCCTCGGATACAGTCTGAATTCGGAGAAACCGAGCGAGATCGATGCCGCCGTGGAACGGTTGATCGCCCTGAAACCCCAGGTCCGCTGGGTCGAGGTCGACACGCCCAAGGCGGTGGCCAAACTGCTCGACGGCTCCGCCCCTGTTCTCCTGGGCTGGCCCATGGATTATCAGGTGGCCCATGCGGCCAACCCGGCGGTGGCCTACATCCTGCCCGAGGAAGGAACCGCCCTGTGGAGTGACAACTATGTGATCCCGGCCAGCAGCCCCAACGTCTACACCGCCGAGGTGTTCATCAATTTTCTGCTCCGCCCCGAGATCAGCGCCCAGATCGTCAACGAGCGCAGCTATCCCACGGCCAACGAGGCCGCCCTGGACCTGATCAAGCCCGAGGTGCGCAACGATCCGGTCATTTTCCCGCCGGCCGAGGCGCTGCGGCGGGCCCATTTTTATCGCCCCCTGAGCCGGGAAGGAGAAACCCTCTACCAGCGAGCCTGGGATCGTTTCCTCGCCGCGCCTCCGGCCCTGGACGGGCAGCCATGAACCCGGACCGCGTGCCCGTGCCAAAAGTGTCCGCCGAACCCTCGGCCGGCTTCCTCGGCCGCAGCCTGCGGCGGCAACTGCTGGTGGTGTTCGGATCGGCCATGGGGCTGCTGCTGGTCGTCAGTCTCGCCGGCATTTTTTTCCTGGTGCGCACCACCGAACGGCAAGGCTGGATCGGCCGCCAGCACGAAGCAACCCAGCGGGTGGTGCACACGGTCGGCGAGTTCATGCAGCGGCAGCAGGAGGTGCTGCGCACCGTGGATCT
The DNA here is from genome assembly GCF_000186885.1 of Desulfobulbus propionicus DSM 2032. Taxonomy (GTDB): domain Bacteria; phylum Desulfobacterota; class Desulfobulbia; order Desulfobulbales; family Desulfobulbaceae; genus Desulfobulbus; species Desulfobulbus propionicus. Next base: position 2,875,431 of record NC_014972.1, read on the forward strand.
GCTGGCGGGGGATCAACCAGGGGACACGGGCGCCACCCTGACCCAGCTCCTGCGCGAGCAGCCGATCATCAAGGAGCTGATCCAGGTCGATGCCGACGGCCGGGTTCTCGCCCGCGCCTCGACCGATGCGCCGGTGCTGGCCGACCTGTTCACCGTCGCCCAGGCCAACTGGTTCGTCACCGCCCGCCGGGGAGACACCTATATCGGCGACATGCAGTTGTCCGCGGCCACGGAGCCCTACGCGGTCTTTGCCGTGCCCGCCTCCCGGGGCGGGGTGATCGCCTGCCGTCTGCGGGTCGATCGTTTCAGCCAGCTGGTGGCAGAGCTCCATTTCGGCCGCGGCGGCATCTCCTATCTGGTCAGCCGCGAAGGCCGGGTCATCGCCCACAGCGGCTCCCGCCTGATTCCAGGCGCCCACGAACAGGGCCATCACCATCACCTGCTCGACCTGATCCGCACCACGGTCGACAGCTGGTCGGGCACCTATCAGAACTTCAACGGCCACTGGGTGGTGGGCACCATCGCCGCCGTGCCCGGCACCCCGTGGATGGCGGTCACCGAGCTTCCCCTGGAGGAGGCCCATGCGGCCAGCTGGCGGGCGCTGTGGACCCTGTTCATCGCCGCCCTGATCATCACCGCCACCCTCACCGTCCTGGTCACCTGGCTGCTCAAGCGTCAGTTCCTTGGCCCGCTCGAACAGTTGCAGCAGGGCGTGACGCAGATCGGCCACGGGGCGCTCGACCACCGCATTGTCCTTGCCGGGCCCTCCGAATACCTCCATCTCGCCGGGGCCTTCAACCACATGGCCGCCACCCTGCAGCAACGGGAAGCGCAGCTGGCCGAACAGAACAGGGCCATGCAGGCCAGCGAGGCCCGGTACCGCGCCATTGTCGAGGACCAGACCGAACTGGTCTGCCGCTATCTGCCCACCGGCGACATCACCTTTGCCAACGAAGCCTTCTGCCGCTATTTCGACAGACCGCGCGACCAACTCGACGGCGTTGATTGCCGCCAGATGCTCTCCCCGGACAACCCGGAGGCAGCGCTGCGGCTGCTGGACACGCTGTGCCCGGCGCATCCGGTGGCACGTTCCGAGCATCGCCTCGTCCGGCCCGACGGCGAGATTCGCTGGCTGCACTGGACCAATCGGGCGATCTTCGACGACCGGGGCAACCTGGTGGAGTATGCCGGGGTCGGCCACGACGTCACCGAACGAAAGCAGACGGCCGAGGCCCTGCTCCGCACCAAGGAGGAAGCGGAGGCGGCCAATCGGGCCAAATCGCGGTTTCTCGCCAACATGAGCCACGAGATCCGCACGCCGCTGAACGCGATCATCGGCATGACCCACCTGGCCATGCACACACGGGAGGACGACAAACGGCAGCGGTTCCTCGCCACCGTGGCCCACGCCGCCGACAGTCTGCTCGGCCTGCTCAACGACATTCTCGACATTTCCAAGATGGAGGCCGGCCAGCTGTCCCTGGCCACGGAGCCGTTCGACCCGCGCCGGCTGGTCGAGGCCTCGGTTGCGACCCTGGCCGCCCAGGCCAGCGAAAAGGGCTTGGATCTGCGGCTGCACCTCGGCCCCGCCCTGCCCGACTGCCTGCTCGGCGATGCCCTGCGGCTGCGGCAGATCCTGCTCAACCTGCTCGGCAACGCGGTCAAGTTCACCCCGGCCGGCACCATCACCCTGGAGGCCTTTGCCGAAGAGGCGGAGGATGCCGACAACCGGGTCTATCTCCATCTGCGGGTCACCGACACCGGCATCGGCATCCCGGCGGAAAAACTGGAGTTGATCTTCAACCGCTTTGAACAGGCGGATAACTCCTATGGCCGGCAGTATGGCGGCGCCGGCCTGGGGCTGTCCATCAGCGCCCAGCTGGCCGCCCTGATGCACGGTCGCCTTTGGGCGGAAAGCCGGGAAAACCAGGGCAGCACCTTCCACTGCCTCATCCCCTTCCCGCGCTGCGCGTGGCCGGCCGAGGCGAACGGGGCCGACAACGAAACCGGCACGGCTCCGGCTGTGTCCCGCCTGCGCATCCTGGTGGTCGATGACAACGAAGTCAATCGGGACGTGGCCGCCATGACCCTGGAACGCAACCACGCGGTCACCACCGCCGACAACGGCCTGGAGGCGTTGCGCACCCTGGCCGCCGAACCTGTCGACCTCGTGCTCATGGATGTGCAGATGCCGGTGATGGATGGTTTGGCGACCACGACGGTGATCCGGGCCATCGAACAGGGCCGCCCCCTTCCGGTCGAGTTGCCCGACAACCTGGGACCGGCCCTCGCCGCCCGCCTGACCGGCCGTCGGCTGCCGATCATGGCCATGACCGCCCACGCCATGGACGGCGACCGCGACATGTGCCTCCAGGCCGGCATGGACGCCTATGTGACCAAGCCGTTCCAGCCCGACCAACTGACCATGGTGGTCGGTTCGCTGGCCCTGTCCCGCCCGGACGATGCCGCACGTGCGGCTGTCGACGCCCCGCAGCAGCCGCCGGCCGTGTCTGTCCCCCAGAGCGTGGAACCGACCGCCGAGGCGGTGACCGCCTATCTCCTGGCCACCACCCTCCTGGAAACGGACCAGGTGGCAAAAATCCTCGCCGCGGTGCGGACCAGCATGGCCGAACACCTGGACGCGGCCGATCACGCCTTCCGGACGGACGACCTCGATGGCGTGGCCCGGGCCGCCCACACCCTCAAGGGCACCCTGATGCAGTGCGGCCTGGAGGTCTGGGCACGAATGGCCCAGGAGATCGTCGCCGCCATCAGAACCACCCAGGTCCTGCCGCCCGCCGACCTGCTGGCCGACCTGCGCCAGGGCCTGGCCGAGCTGCTCGCCCCGGAACGGCCGGCGGACAGCGGCGGCCAAACCACCCCTTCGCGGCCTCACACGGTTGCCTGACCAAGGGACATCCATGGAAACGCCCATTGTCCTTGTTGTCGATGACGAACCGACCAACCTGGCGGTGCTCGCCAACCTGCTGCGGCCGTTGTATACGGTGCGCGCCTGCAAATCCGGCGAACAGGCGCTGGCGGCGGCCATCCGCGAACCCCGGCCGGATCTGATCCTCCTGGATGTGATGATGCCCGGCATGGATGGCTTCTCCGTGCTCCACCGCTTGCGGCAGCATGAACACTCCAGGGATATTCCGGTCATCTTCGTCACCGCGCTCAGCGATGAACTCGACGAGGAGCACGGCCTGCGGCTGGGGGCGGTGGACTACATCACCAAGCCGATCAAACCGGCGGTGGTGCTCTCCCGCGTCCAGGTCCACGTGGAGGTCAAGCAGGCCCGTGACCGGCTGAAGAGTCACAATGCCTGGCTGGAAACCGAGGTGGCGCGGCGGATGCAGGAAAACGTGCTCATCCAGGATGTCAGTCTGGCGGCCATGGCCCAGCTGGCGGAAACGCGGGATTCCGATCTCGGCAACCATATTGCCCGCACCCGGGCCTACGTGGAGACCCTGGCCCGCCGCCTCCAGCCCCATCCGCGCTTCGCCCGCGACCTGGACGAACTCAATCTGACCCGCATCGTCAAGGCTTCGCCGCTCCACGACATCGGCAAGATCGGCATTCCCGACCGTATCCTGCTCAAACCCGGCCCGCTGACGCCGGCGGAATGGGCCATCATGCAGACCCACTGCCGGATCGGCGGCAATGCCATTGAACGGGCCATGAACACCACCCTGCGCCAATACGCGGACAGACCCGATCAGGCCAAACCCGAAGCGTTGATGTTTCTTGAGGTGGCCAAGGATATCGCCATCAGCCATCACGAGCGCTGGGACGGCTCCGGCTATCCCGATGGCCTGGCGGGGGAGGCCATCCCGCTGGCGGCCCGCTTGATGGCCCTGGCCGACGTGTTCGACGCCCTGACCACCGAGCGCGTCTACAAGAAGCCCTGGCCGGTCGAAGCCGCCGTGGCCCTGGTCCGCGAGCAGAAGAACCGCCACTTCGATCCGGATATCGTCGAGGCCTTCGAGGCCGAACTCGACACCTTGGTCGCCATTCAACACCGACTCACCGATCGCTGCCCCGGAGGCCTGACCTGATGGACATCCCAGCCGCTCATGACAGGCACAACGAACAGGGGACCGCAATGCTGGAGCAGGCCCCCTGCCCCCTGCTGATCACCCGCATGGACGACGGCCGCCTCCTGTACTGCAATGTCCGGGCAAGGCAGCTGTTCGGCCTGGACGGGGAAACGTGCCGCCTGGTGTCGATCGAACAGTTCTATCACCATCCCGCCGATCGGGCCGATCTGCTCGATACCCTGCGGCACGACGGGTTTGTGGTTGAACGGGAACAGGAGTTTGTGGATCGTCAGGGCAGAGCCTTCCCCGCCCTGGTGTCATCGACGCTGGTGGAGTACGGCACCCAGCCGGCCCTGCTGAGCGTGATCACCGACATCAGTCAACGCCGCCAGGCCGAACAGGCCCTGCAGCAGGAACGCGCCCAACTGCGTGCCCGCACCGAACGCCTCCAGCTGCACAACCAGCTGCTCGGCCGTCTGTCCACCGCCCAAACCGCCATCGATGGCGACCTGCCGGCCTTTGCCCGCGAGGTGACCGAGCTGTTGGCCGAGTCCCTCGATATCGCCCGGGTTTCGGTCTGGATGTTTAGGGAGACAGACGATGCGGCCGGCCAGCTCATTTGCCTCGACCTCTACGAGCAGGCCAGCCGCACCCACACCCGGGGCCAGATCCTGCACGGGGAAATGTTCCGCCGCGAACTGCCCGAACTCGCCACCCGCCGGTTCGTGGCCGCCAGCGACCCGCTGAGCGATCCACGAACCGCAGCCTATGGCCCTGCCTACCTGACGCCCCTGGGCATCACTTCCCTGCTGGACTGCGGCATTGTATCCGGCGGCCGCACCCGGGGGGTGATCTGCTTCGAACATGTCCGCCGTCCCCACTATTGGGAGGCGGATGAAATCGCTTTTGGCTGCCAGGTCGCCGATCAGCTGGGCATGGTGCTGCTCACCGACGAGCGGCTGCAAGTGGTCCAATCGCTGCACCGCAGCGAGCAGCTTCTCAAACAGGCCCAGGAAGTGGCCCAGACCGGGTACTGGCATTTTGACTTCGCCACCCGGACCCTGTCGCTGTCCGACGAAACCTACCGCATCTTCGACGCGCCCGAGGGGTCCATGCGCTCGATCGAAGCCTTTAACCGGATGGTTCCGCCCGAGGACCGCCCCCTGATCGAGCAGCAATGGCGTATTGCCCGCCAAGGCGCGCCCTACCGGGTTCGTCATCGAATCCTGGTCGGCGGCGTGGTCAAATGGCTCGAGGAGCGGGCCAGCATCGAATTCGATGGCCAGGGAAAACCAATCCAGGCCCTGGGCACGACCCAGGACATCACCCGGCAGATGGAAGACCAGTTCCGGCTTGAGCGCCTCAACCGGGTGTATGCCATGCTCGGCCACAGCAACGAGGCCATTGCCCGTGTTCGCGATCCCGAACGGCTGTTCGCGGAAATCTGCCACATCGTAGTGAATGAGGGCGGATTCGACGCCGCCTGGATCGGCCAGGCCAATGCAAATGGACAGATAGCGGTCCTGGCCCGGGTGGGATTGGACGACGACGCCCTGGCCCGGCTCGACCTGTCGCTCGCCGGCGTGTCACCCGCGGCCCGAGCCCTGCGCGCCGGCACGACCCAGCTTGATGACCAGGCCATGGAAACGCGGCCCATCGACCGCAGCCCCGAGGATGCCGCCACCGGCGCCACCCACCCCTCGTCCGCCGCCTTTCCCGTTCTGATCGACGACGAGCCGCGCATCGTCCTCCATATCCACGCCCAGGACAAGCACCGATTCGACGATCAGCACATCGAGCTGTTTGCCCGCCTTGCCGGCAATCTCGGCATTGCCCTGGAATTGGCGGCCGCGCGCGCCGCCGAACTCAACGCGGTCAACGAGCGGCTGCGCGTGAGCGAGGAGCGCCACGCCTTTGCCCTTGAGGCCTCCAACGACGGTTTGTGGGACTGGGATCTCGATACCGGCCGAGTGTACTGCAGCCCCTCCTTTTTCACCATGCTGGGATATACCCCTGGGGAACTTGTGCCCCACATCCAAAGCTGGCACGAATTGGTCCATCCCGACGATCGCGCATGGGTATCGGCCGAGGCCTACCGGCGGATTGCCGAGGAAGGCGGCTTTGAGCTCGAATACCGTTCTCGCACCAAGGACGGCCGCTCGCTCTGGGTGCTGAGCCGGGGCAAGGTGGTGGCCCGCGCCCCTGACGGCCGTCCCCTGCGGGTGGTGGGGGTCCACACCGACCTCACCACCCACAAGCGCATCGAACTGGAGTTGCGCACCGTTGCCGAGGAGCAGCAGGCGATCCTCAATGCCGCGCCCGTGGGCATCTGCTTTATCAAGGACCGGACGGTCGTCCGCTGCAACCGCAAACTCGAGGAGATTTTCGGTCATGCGCCCGGTGCCATGGCCGGAACCAGCACTCTCCCCTGGTACGAAAGCGAGGCCGAATACCAGGAGATCGGCCGCACCATTGCCCATGCGCTCAAGGAACAGGCCCTATTTCACGCCGAGCGCCAGCTCGTGCGTCAGGATGGCAGCCGCTTCTGGGCGCGGATGACGGCCCAGGCCCTTGCCCCCGGGGACCTCAGCAAAGGACTGGTGGGCATGCTCGAGGACATCACCGATGAACGCGAGGCCTCGGCGGCCTTGCACGCGGCCAAGGAACGGGCCGAGGCGGCGACCCGGGCCAAATCGGAATTCCTGGCCAACATGAGCCACGAGATCCGCACGCCGATGAATGCCATCCTCGGCTTTGCCCACCTGATCAAGCGCGATCCCCTCACCCCCTCGCAGTTGGCCCAATTGGAGAAACTCTCCGCCGCCACCCACCATCTGCTCAACATCATCAACGACATTCTCGACATCTCCAAGATCGAAGCCAACAAAATGGAGCTCGGCGTCGAAGATTTCGATCTGGCGCGGATCATCGACCGGATCGCCGCCCTGGTCGCGGATTCGGTTTTGGCGAAACATCTGGAGCTGTTCGTCGATCTCGACCATGTGCCGTCCATGCTGCGCGGCGACGGGTCCCGCCTGGGTCAGATCCTGCTCAATGTCGTCAGCAACGCCATCAAGTTCACCGAACAGGGGGCGGTCGACATCACGGTCCGCGTTGTCGATGCCAGGGAGGACAGGCCGGTCCTGCGTTTCGAGATCAGGGACACGGGCATCGGCATGAGCGCCGAGCAGGTGGAACGGGCCTTCCTGCCCTTTGAACAGGCGGACAGCTCCATGACCCGCCGATTCGGCGGCACGGGCCTGGGGCTGACCATCAGCCGGCAACTGGTCGAACTGATGGGCGGCCGCATGGGCGTGGAAAGCGAACTCGGTCACGGCACGCTGTGCTGGCTGGAGATTCCCTTCGAGGTATCACCGCAAGCGCCTGCCGCGATGGGCACAGGCGAAGGGTTTGCGGCCCTGCGGGCGCTGGTCATCGACGATTGCCAGGCGTCGCGGGAGATTCTCGCCGCCATGCTGCGCACACTGGGCATGCGGGTGACAACGGCGGCCTCCGGTGCAGGCGGACTCGACGAACTCAGGCGCGGATTCGGGGAAACGGGGAAGTACGATCTCCTGATCGTCGATTGGCACCTGGCGGGGATGAGCGGCCTGGAAATCCTGCACCGGGTGCGGAACCTCGACCAAGCCCGGCGGCCGCCCCTGGTCATGATCGCCGCCTATGGCGGTCAGGTGCCGGGGGAGGCGGTTGCCCGGAGCGGGGCCTGCAAGGTGCTCGCCAAACCCGTCACCCCTTCACTGCTCCATGACGCCCTGGCGGAAACGGTGCCACCCGTGGCGCGGCGGGAACCGCCCCTGTCCGCAACCGAACGGGAACTGGCCAGACGGCGCGGCGCCCACATCCTGCTGGTCGAGGATAACATGGTCAACCAGGAGGTGGCCTGCCTGCTGCTGGAAGGCATGGGCATGCGGGTGAGCCACGCCGACAATGGCAAATCCGCGGTCGAGATGGTGGACAAGACCTCCTTTGACCTGGTGCTGATGGACATCCAGATGCCGATCATGAACGGGTTGCAGGCCACCGCGGCCATCCGCCGGTTGCCCGGCGGCCGCTCGCTCCCCATCTTGGCCATGACCGCCAATGCCTTCAACGAGGATCGGGAACAAAGCCTGCGGGCCGGCATGAACGATCACATCGCCAAACCGATCGAACTGGCCAAGCTCCATGAACTGCTGATCAAATGGCTGCCGCCGCGCCAGGACCTGCCGGCCGCTGCTGGAGGCGATCCCCCGCTGCTCCCCGGCGATGCCCGCCTGCGGCAAACGGATCTGCTGGCCCGGCTCCAGGCCGTTGACGGCCTGGAGGCCACGGCCGGCCTGAAGCTGCTCAGGGGGGACGCTTCCCGGTATGTGCAGGTGCTGCGCCAATTTGTCGATCAGCACGGTCAGGACGGCATAGAGCTGGCGCGGCAGGCGAAAAGCGGCGCGTTCGGGGCCATCCGCCAGACCGCGCACGCGCTCAAGGGAGCGGCCGGCACCCTCGGCGCCCGCAGGATCGAACAGCTGGCCGCCGATCTGGAACGACTGGCACACGGCGGCTCCGACACCGCCAGCCTGCGCAACCGCATCGATCTGGTGGGCGCGGCGTTGACCGACCTGGTGGGAACGGTGCGGGAGCTTGCCAAGAGCGTCCCTTCGGTGGCCGAGGCGGCCGTGGTCGACCGGCAACAGGTGGAGGAAGTCCTGGCCGCCCTGGAGTCGCTGCTCGGCCGCGACGACACGTCGGCCAACGAGGTGTTCGACCAGGCGCAACCGCAGCTGCTGGCGGCCTTTGGCGAGCAGGCCCGCAGGCTGGGCAGGCAGATTCACGATTTTGATTACGCCGATGCCCTGCGCGCCATCCGTGGGCTGCGAGGGGAACAGGCGGGCCAACCCTGACCTGGGAAGGCGGTTGAAGCGAAAAACCTCGAGGAACAGAGCGTTAAAAGGCGGGAACAGCAAGTTCCGCGCGGCCCGATGACGAACGGACCGGGCGGAACCGCGAACTGCAGGAGGCAGCGCCGCCAGCGGCGCCGCTGCGTTTCAGGCCTCAATCATGCTGCCAGCGATTCGAGCCGGGAGCGGGGCACCTGGACGAATCGGAGGATCTGATCGACCGCACCCGGCCGTCGGCGGCATCCATCTGGATGCACTGATCAGTTTTATAATTATACCACCAGCTTCTGGTGCCCTGCCGGCTTTTCTTCTGATCCATCCGCTCAAATCCGCGGCGGCGCAGCTCATTGCGGGCATGGTCGGTGGACCGGTTGTCCAGGTCGTTGACATACACTGGCCGGCGATACCCGTACTCCCGGTCGTAACGGCTCCGCGAATCGTATCGACGGTCATCGTAATAACCCTGTTCCGCCGGCACCACGCAGCCGGCCAGGGTGAACAGGCCTGCCGCCGCCAACAGCATGGCCCCCCAGCGAATACCTGATTGTTGCTCGTGTCTCTCCATGCCTGCCTCCTGGTTGTCAACCCTGCCCTCATGCCGGGCGGTGTGGGTGGATGTGTGCATTCACTTTGCCACAAACGCGGCGGATTGGCAAATCACCCACGACAAAAAGGTTGTCCGGCCAGGCCCGCCGCGGCTATTCGCGGAGGATGGTGGATCGCCGCTCGGCATCCTCGGGGAAAACGCGGCCGGTGCGCAGGCATTCGAAGATGTGGTCAAAGACCACCCCGGGCTTGCCCGGGGTCCGGCCGCTGCGGAAATAGGAATGCCCCTTGGGATGGTCGTAGCTGTTGTTGATGTCGTCGCAATCGACGATGTACACGTTTTTCGGCGTCAGTTCCATGTTCTCCGGACCGCTGTGACCAAGGCGGCGGGAGGCGATCTTGTTCTTGAGATTGGCCGCCTTGCTGCTGCGCAGGGCCATGTCGTCCGAGGCGAAGTAGACCACCACATTGCGCGAGGCATCGCAGATCAGCTTGCCGCGCTCGCTACGGTGGATGGATTCGTTCTCGATATCGGCGGCCACCAGAAAGGTGTTGCGGAAAATCAAGGGGACGCCGTCGGCCAGGTCGTAGCGGTCCCAGGCGGCCAGGGTTTCGCGCAGCACCCGGTTGCCCATGGAGTGGGCGAGCACATTGATCCGTTTGAGGCAGGGGTCGGAGTCGGGATCGTTGAGGTTGGAGTTGCGCCATTCGATAAACCGGCACAGGGCGCGGGCAAAGGACGAGGCGCTGCTGTCCGCCGATTTCTGATCGTCCCAGTAATCCTTGACAATGCCCAAATCGTTGTCGCAGGGCCAGATCACCGGCACCACCAGCACCTCCCGAGCCGATTTCTGATCGCACAACTGCTGAAATTCCATCGCGGCGCCGAACACATCCTCGGGCAGGTTGGAAAAACCGTGGATATACAGCAGCAGCTGCCGGTAGGGCGACTGTTTCAGGGCGGTCATGAAGTTGAGGCCGCCGACCTCGGTGATCTGCCCGTCCTGATCGCGGCGACAGAAAAACACCGAGTTGCTGGGGGCGTTGTTGCGCAGGTCAAAATCAAACTTCCGCCCGACCTTGGTCTGAATGGACCCTTTGGGAAACCGGTTGGTGATGAAGAACATGGTTCGCTCCTTGTGCTATGAGAATCATGGCCTAGCCGCAAGGGGAAAACGCGGTCTTCCCCGTCCCCCCTCCGCCCGGCATGGCCGCTACAAGTTCCAGTAACACCCAGGCAAGGGAAAAACACAATGCAGGAAAAATAGGAAGAAAATGGATAGAGTGTATATCTCTTGACAGGCTCGCCCCGAAATGGGGAGATTCCCCCTTTTACCAAGGAAAATCGGGCCCGATCGTCTCCGCGCTTGACGGGTGAGGCTTTATGCGAAAAAGTGTATCGTGTTGTTTTTGTTGGCCGCACGATGCCGGGACGTCTGTCTGCTTGCAACATCACCGGCAACCGTGTCACCGTGGACGTGAACCGAAACTTTGGCGGGAGGTGCTTCCATGATCAAAAAAATACTCCTCGGATGCGCGTTTGGCGCGATGGTGCTGTCGTGGTCGCCGGCAGCGGCCTATGGTCCGTACAGCAGCGGCGTTGAACATGTCGGCGAGCGGACCGCCTCCTTTCTCGCCTCACCCTTTGTGGCCGCGTTTGATCCGTCGCCCGGCGCCGCCCGTCACGGGCGGCCGATATATCTGTCGCCCCCTCCGGTGCCGCCGGGCATGTGCCGCTGGGAGCGCCAGGTGCTCGATCAATTCGGCCGGCCGGTCCTCGATCAGTATGGCCAGCCGCTGCGGGAATACACCATCGCCCCCTGCCTGACGCCGCCACCCCAGTAAGCCGTTTTTCCCGCCCTGATACGGCTCGCCCCGGCCGGAGTGTTTCCGTGCCGGGGCGTCTTTCCTGCCTTGGGCCCGTACCGCCGCCCGCGAACAGCCGCTGGCGCACCCCGTGTCCGGGTCAGGGCTCGATTTTCGTGCCCAGCACCTGGAGAAATTGAGCCAGCCAGGCGGGATGGGCGGGCCAGGCCGGCGCGGTGACCAAGACCCCGTCCACATGGGCCGCATCCACCGGAATGTCCACATACCGTCCGCCGGCGCGGGTCACATCCGGTCCGACCGCCGGATAGGCCGAGCAGGCCCGGCCCTCGATCACCCCGGCCGCGGCCAGCAACTGCGCCCCGTGGCAGATGGCGGCCATGGGTTTGCCCGCCTGGGCGAAATGCTGCACCATGGCGATGACCGCCGGGTTGAGGCGGATATATTCCGGCGCCCGGCCACCGGGGACCACCAGGGCATCGTAGTCCTCGGCCTTGATGGCGGCGAAATCGGCGTTGAGGGTGAAGTTGTGGCCCGGTTTCTCGCTGTAGGTCTGATCCCCCTCGAAATCATGGATCGCGGTGCGCACGTATTCTCCAGCCTTCTTGCCCGGACAGACCGCATGCACGGTGTGCCCGACCATCCGCAGGGCCTGAAAGGGCACCATCACCTCATAATCTTCCACATAATCGCCCACCAGCATGAGAATTTTCTTGGCTGCCATAGTTGCTCCTTGTGTGTCATTTTGGTTGGTTCATCTTCCCCAAGGGGGGACTGTCCATGAGGGCTTTTTTCCACGCTGGGCCGCTTCGCCATTCAGCTGAACAGCCCCGCGCATGGATACGGATCTTACTCCGTACCGATGCGCAACTCCAGGGTAATGGTCGTGCCGGGCTGGCAGCCGGGGCTGCTTGTGCCCAGCCGGTGCTTGATCGTGGCCGACGAGCGGCGCAGCCACTGCTTGAATTGGTCGCGGCTGACCGTCAATCTGACCTGGTCGCCGCAGCGCGGTCTGAGCTTGGCCGCATTGTGGGAAGAAGAGAACTCGATGTCCGGGCCATCGATCTTGAGGGTCACGCCCCGGCTGTCGCTGGCCGCGCTCACCACCCCATCGGATCTGCCGGGATATTCCTCGCCATCGGCGATCTGCCACATATCCAGTGCATGCCATTTGGCGCAGGCCGACGGGGCCCCTCTGTACTGGGCGCACACCCGGCCGCGAAACTCCGAGGCGTCGATCTCGGTGGACAGGGTTTGGATGACATAGTCCTCCCGGCTGCCGTTTTGGATGACGATCAGATTGCCGACAAAGGTTTCCTGAATGGTGTATGCAATTTCCTGCTTGCCCTTGCCACGCAAAGAGGACGAGGCGCCGCTTTCGATGCGGATCGATCCTGCAAGCGGAATGGCCCGGGCGACGGACGTGGAGTTGCCGTACCGCTTTTTCTGGTTGATCAGGGCCCGGCGGCGCTTGATTTCGTCTTCCGGATAGGGGGCCTGGGCAGCTTCCCGCCTGGATGCGCCGAACGATGACTGCGCACAGCGCTTGCCGTACTGTCCGGCCAGTTTGTCCAGCTCGGCCTGCATCCGGGCCAGGGCCTTCTTGTCCTTGGTTTTCTCCATGGCCGCGCTCAACGACTCCAGGCGCGTCAACAGGGCCTCGCAGCTTCCCGGCGCGGGCGCGGCAGCCGTGCACGGGCGCGGCAGGCCAACGCCCAGCAGGAGAATGATCATCAAACGACAGACAAACGGCATGGTCCTCTTTCCCGGTACCTAACAGAGGGGGGCATTCATCGCCTGCGGCAGGATCGGGCCGCCACGATTCCGGCCGCTTCCAGGGCAACGATCTCCTCTTCGCCGATTCCTGCCTGAACAAGCAGGTCACCGCCGCCTTCGCCCACCGCCGGCGGTTGAAGGCGCAGGTCAAACGAATGACCGTCGAGCCGCAGCGGCAATTTGGGCAGCTTGACCTCTTTGCCGGACGGCGTTTCGGTGACCGCCAGACCGCCGGATTGGTTCATGTGCGGATCGTTCCACAGGTCAACGGGCTGGCAGACCGGGGCAAAGGGAATGCCTGCCCGCTCGGCCAGGGTGGTCAGTTCTTCCCGGGTCAGCATGTGCAGTCGGTTCTGCAATTCGGGGAAAAACCAGGAACGCGCCTCGATCCGGCCCTGATTGGTGGCCAGCCGAGGGTCCTCGGCCCAGTCGGCAAAACCGAAGGTGGTGCAGAATCGCCGCCAATGGCGATCCGAGGTGATGCCGATGAACACCTGCAAACCGTCACGGGTGGTGAACAGCTCGTAGACTGACCAGGCACGGCCGCGCTCGGGCATGGGCGGCGGCACCTGGCCGGAAACGCCCGCGCCGGCCATGTGCTGCCCCATGAGAAAGGCGACCGATTCGAACAGCGTGGCCTGAACCACCTTGCCCTGGCCGCTCTGCTGGCGTTCGAGCAGGGCGGCCAGAATGCCGATCACCCCGAAGCTGCCGCTGAGGATATCGGTGACCGACGCCCCGGCCCGCATCGGCTTGCCGCTGGGCCCGGTCATGTAGGCCAGTCCGCCCATCATCTGCACCACCTCGTCCAGGGCCAGACGATGCGCGTAGGGACCGGGCATGAATCCCTTGAGCGAGCAGAACACCAGGCGCGGATTGCGCTGGCGGCAGATCTCGGCGCCGATGCCCAAGCGGTCGACCGTGCCCGGGGCAAAGTTCTCGATCAACACATCGACCTGCTCCACCAGACGCAGAAACAGGTCCCGGCCCTGATCGCGCTTGAGGTCAATGGCCAGGCTCTTTTTGTTGCGGTTGAAACAGGTGAAGAACCCGGCGCCAAAACCCTGCAGCCAGCGGGTGTCATCGCCCTTGCCCGGCCGCTCGATCTTGTAGACGTCGGCCCCGAGATCGGCCAGGATCAAGCCGCAGGCTGGTCCCATGATGTTGTGCCCCAGTTCCAGCACCCGGATGCCCCGCAAGGGAAGAGAAGGGGTCGCTGCCTGCTCGTGCTGTTCGCTGTCCATGCTGGCCTCCTTGTCCGGCCAATCGTCCGAGGGAACGTTGCTCTTGGTTGCTGATTGTGCCGGTGTTCACGCGGATGCGATCACACCCGCCGGGTCATTCTTCTGCTCCACCCGGCCTTTTCGGCCCGGGCTTTTGCCGCCGCAGCCTGCGGCCCAGCTGCTGTTCCAGGCCGATCACAAACGGCTCGTCGCCCAAGGGACGGCCGGTGCGTTCATGACGGTGGAGCAGATCGAGTTCCTCGGCGGACGACAGGGAGAGAAAGGCGCGCCAATCGCCGACCAGGCCGAGCAGCGGCTCGGGGTCGGTCAGACCGTCATCGATGCCGTGGAGATGGGCACGGGCGCTGCTCCAGGGGTAGTCATCGGGATGCGTCGCCAAGCCGGCGGCCACCGGGTTCATTTCGATGTAGCGGGCGGCGGCCAACAGGTGGCGGTCATCGAGGGGAAAGGAGGCAAACCGCTCCTGCCAGAGATGGCCGCGCCAGTTCTCGCGGCCGTTGACGCGCAGGGTATAGCGGCGGTGGGCCTCGCCAATGGTCCGCGCCAACCCATCCTCGGTCCGTGGTACGGCAATCAGATGCACATGGTTGGGCATCAGGCACCAGGCCCAGATGGCCACCCCTTTTTTGGCGCACCACTGGGCCATCAGATCGAGGTAGACCTGATAATCGTCATCGCAAAAAAAGGTTTGCTGCCGACGATTGCCCCGCTGGGTGATGTGATGCGGCACCCCTGGGACTATGACACGGGCGATTCGGGCCATGCGCTCACTATAGCGGTTCGCTGAAAAATTGCATCGATAAATATACTGTCCCTTGAATTGAAGATGGATAGACAGAGTATCCATTCTCTATGCGAATTCCCTGTATTGATTTCCATGAGGCTTTTACGCATTGTTACACTCACAGACAGGGGGTCATCTGCTTGGCCTAAGCGAATCACCGCCCAAGGGCATCAACAAGGAGGGAGTTATGAAAAAATTGTATGCAGTCATGTTGGGAATCATTGGCGCGGCCGTTCTGTTCGGCTCGATCAGCACGGCGAACGCGGCCTGCGGCACCTATGGCAAGGTGGTCTATTCCTATCAAAATCCTTCAACAATGACGCTGTACGTCATTCCGCCGGTCACCGTGTTACCATCATATTACATTTATTACACTATTCCAACGACCACAGTTGGATACTCAGCGTTGGTCAACAAAATCAACGTGGCACAGGCCACGGGGCAGAAGCTGTACATTAACGGCAGCGGCACATGCACCAGCGGCACGGCCCGTAACGGTGGCACGGTGCAGGCCGTGTATGGATTGTCAATCATGTAAACATACGGTACCTTTAATCGATTCATCGTTGCTTGGGCCAAGCACTCAACCAGCACAACGGAATTGATGAACAAACTGCATAATATTTGGGCGGCGGTCTGCCTGGTGATGAGCTTGGCCGCTTTTGCGGCCGGCCACTGGTCGGCGACCCGCAAGATGGACCACCGCCCGCACCCGGTGCCGGCGGTGGAAACCGGAACCCGGACCAGCGCGGCGCCGCCCGGAACCACAGGTTTACCGCCTCGGGAGGAGGCGTCCAGCGAGCTCACCGCCGCGCCCTCATTCTCCGCCAGTCCGCCGGCCGCGGACAACGTGCCGCCAGAACAGCTTCCCCTCACCCTTCCCCAACCGCCCGAGGATATGGGCGCCCTGCAGCGACAGGAACTCGAGCACCTGAAGAAAATGGTGGCTGAATCCCTGCGCACCAGCGGCGCTTCCGAAGAGGAAATCAAGCGGCAGCTCGCGGAGCAGTTTCCTCCGTCTCCTGAAGCTGAAACCGCTGCCTCGCGACAAGCGCTGGAAACAGCAACCGAAGTATCGCCTGAACAGGTGGCAAAGGAATTTGCCGAATCCCTGCGCGCGGCAGGGGCGTCTGACGAGGAAATCAACCAGGCATTAAAGGGTCTTTCTCCCTCAGCGCCGGAAGAACGCGGGAAATAAAGAGCGTCGGCCCGAGGCCTCCCGCTTTCCCACGAGGGGGCCTGACGCTGAATGTCCGGCCGCCGACAACGGGCAGGAAAAGAAACGATCCCGGCGCGGGGTCACGCGGATCAATCATGCAAAAGGAGGAATCATGAAGCGGATTCAGGTAGCGGTCAGTGCCTTGGCCCTGGCGGCCATCATGTCCGGCCTCGCGGCGGCAGAGCAGGCCCAGACCCTGGAGGAACTGGTGCGAAGGTATGACGCGTCGAGCTGCAAGGAGTGCCACCAGGAGATCTACAGCCAATGGGAGCAGTCGCTCCATGCCAAACCGATGCTCGGTCCCATCGGCCGGACGCTCGCCACCTTCCAGGGCTATGTCAATTCCCGCGACACCGAGTTGAACAAGTCGCACGAGGTGGCGCCGGGGATGAAGGAATTTCTCAAGCCCTGCGTCGAATGCCATCTCCCGCAGATGATGGACGCCTCCGAGGCGGTGGCCGGTGAAATCGCCAAGGCCATTGTCGACGGCGACGAGGAAGTGCTGAACACGCTGCGGATCACCTGCATTGTCTGCCACAACCGCAACGCCATCCTGCGCAAGTTCCGCGACGGCGCCCCCCAGCCGAACACGGTCTACGGCCCCAAATATGCCGGCCCGCACGGGGATACGAAATTCACCACCGCCGCCAGGAGCGAGATGCTGCGCGACACGGTCTTCTGTGCCCAATGTCACCAGGGGCCCAATGTGCAACACTACGACGAGCCGATGTGGTGCACCTCGACCTTTGACAGCCATCAGCACTTCTATGTGCCCATGGGCGGGACCGAGTCCTGCCAGGACTGCCACATGCGCAAGGACGGCGGCCACCGCTTCCCGCCCAACTACCAGGATCCGGTCCAGACCGGCAAGCGGCTCAAGGAGTGGATCGACCTCAACCTCAGTGCCATCGCCTACCGGATGAAGCCCAATGCTAAGGAGCTGCTCCCCCTGGTGGTGATCAACAGCGAGGTGGTGAGCCGCATCGGTCACCGCTTCCCCGATGGCTGCCCGTCGCCCAACCGGGTGACCCTGGACATCAAGGTCAGCTCCAAGGACGGCAAGGAGCTGTACAGCGACACCAAGACCTACATGCCGCAGCACAAGCTGGGCTACGACGAGCACACCATGGTCTACGCGGCTAACCGCAAGCTGACTTTGCTCCGTGACACCAGCCTGCACCCCTTTGTATCCAGAAAGGAGACCATCGAGGTCAAGCTGCCCGAGGGCGTGGAGGAGGCGGTGGTGGAAGCGACCCTCACTTTCCGCCAGCTGCCCGGCGTGCCCGAGGCCGAATTCCCCATCCACACCGTGCGCCGCGAGGTCAGCCTCAAGCGGTAGCATCGTCGGACCGCGCAACCAAAAAAAAGCCCGGCAGACTGCTGCCGGGCCTCAAATTCTGCCTCTTCGGACCGCCGAATTTTCTTACCCTCGCATCGGTGGAAGAGCAACGTTCTCCTCTCCACTCGCCGTCGCCTCCATCCCCTGCTCCTGGAGAAAATGGCCCAAGGCAAGATCCTCGGCCAGGATATGTTCGAGCAGCCAGGCTTCGAGCAGGGAAAACATGAACTGATCGCCGCCCTTGAAGATCTCGCCTCTGAAGTTGTCCACCTCGGCCAGCAGGTAGTCGTGGGCCGCGTCGTGACCGGCCTGCCGGGGATAGCCATACCGCTGCATGAGCGCGTGTTCGGTGGCGAAATGCTGGGCGGTGGCCCCGGCCAATTCGTGGAACAACCGTTCCATGGCGGCTTGATCGCCGTGCGTTCGTGCCGCGTCCAGCAAGCGGTTGACCAGCAGCACCAACCCCTCGTGCTGACGGTCGATCTCGGCCACCCCGACCAGATGGCGGCTGTCGAGGACGATTGCGCCCGCGTTTTGGCAACCGTCGTCGGCAAACACCGTCTGATTTTTCCCCGCTTTCTTGGCCTGATACATGGCCGCGTCCGCCGCCATGAGCAAGGTATCCATGTCGATGCCGTCGTGGGGAAACAGACTGATGCCGATACTCGCGCCAACCCGGCAGGTTGTTCCGGAAGCAAGGGCAATATCGGGCGCCACCGCCTCGAGCAGATTTTGGGCCACCAGGCCCGCCTCATCCGCGCGGTTCAACTCATTGAGCACAATGACAAATTCGTCGCCGCCAGTGCGCGCGACCGTATCCGTTGCCCTGACCCTGGCAAGAAACCGCTCGGCAATGGTTTTCAACACAAGATCGCCGGCATCGTGGCCGTACTGGTCGTTCACCCCCTTGAAGCCGTCGAGATCGATGAACAGAATTGCCACCATGGTCTGTTTGCGCCGGGCATTGAACAGGGCCTGGGACAAACGGTCAAACAGCAGCGCCCTGTTGGCCAGCCCCGTCAGACGGTCATGATAGGCCATCTGCTCAAGGGTGCGTTCCAGTTCCTGCCGTTGGGTGACATCCTGGGCCGCCGCGTAGATGCAGCCGTCGCGGGCCGCGGCATGCCATTCGATGAACCGGTACATCCCATTTTTATGCCGGAACCGGGCCACGAAATTGGTGATCGTCCGGCCCTGGACCAGTTCGGCAATCCTGGCCTTGGTCGCCTCCCGGTCCTGGGGATGGATGAAATCGAGGCAGGAGAGGCCCTCGAGTTCCGTGGAAGCATACCCCAGCCACTTTTCCCAGGCCGGGTTGAGCTTGCGGAAGGTTCCTTGCAGATCGCCGATGCCAAGCAGGCTGGGCGCCAGGGTGAACAGGGTTTCCAACTCCGACTGGATCGCGCGCAGTTGTGCTTCCCGCTCCTCGATGGCCCTGAGGGCCAGCCGCCGGCGATGCTGGACGACAGCGAGACCGGCGATGCCGCCAAGCACCAACAGGCCGTAGATCAGCAGCGATCGCCACAGACCATGCCACCAAGGCGCGTAGACCGCCTCCAGGTTGCGGCCGACAGCGATGATCAACGGCCCGTCCATGTGCAATTCCGCCGGCTGGACCCGGTGCAGCGCGACCATGGAAGGCTCGCCGGTGGCACGGCTCGTCCCCTCCAGCACGGCCGCGTCTAGTCCGCTTTCCAGGAATCGGGTGAACAAGGTACCGGGCAAGGCCAGACTCTTGCCGACCACATCGCCCCTCTCCGGTTCCCATACAAACAGCGTGCCGTTGCCGTGAACAAAGGCCACCCACGCATCGGCGGCATAGCGGACCGATCCGAGCAGCACCGCCAGCGCCTTGGGGTCGAGGGCGGCGGACACCACGCCGGCGAATTCGCCGCTTTGTCCGGCAAGCGCATAGGTCAGATTCAGCAGCCACGGGCCGGAAACACTTTGGTACGGCGGACTGACATACAAGGTGTCGCGATCGGGATGGCGCATCGGCACTTGCAGATACTGCCGCTGGGGCAGAATCTGGCCGATGAGTTCGTCCCTGGCCGCGGTCACAATCTTGCCCGCGGGGTCCATGACCAGGATACCGCGCACACTGGGCATGGCGTCGACCAGGGTCTTGAGGCGCTCCCGACAGACCGCCACCGCATCCTCACGGGCAAGCCACCCGGGGCGCAACCCGCCGCGAACATTGTCCAACGTGGCGCCGATGGAGAACAGGTGATGGCTCAGCACATCGCTGGTCACGGTGGCGGCGGTGGCAAGACGCTGCCGCTCGTTGTCCGTGATGTGCGCATGGTCGTGAACGTTGGTGTAGGCAAACACCGCGCCGATGACCAGCACGCAGACAGCGAAAATCAGCCATTCACTCACAAAAGGCCTTCGTCGTGTACTGGCCATGGTGTCGCTCCTCCCGCATGCACATCGTCCTGGTCAACCGCCTCTGGAAAAGCAGGACAGCACGTTTTTGCATCAGCCCCTCCAAACAGGCCCACGCTACCCAATCCCGGCCGCACAAGCAACCTCATCCTTGTCCAGGCACCACAAAACCGGGAAAGATGCGAAACCAGCGCACGAGTGGGGTGACGCGGCCACGGCAAGGAAGGCGGCCGCTCGTTCCCCGAGAGGCGCATCGAAGAAGCCGCGTCGCCTCCTAGCCGGCAAACACCGTGTATTTCCCCTTGCCACTGTTCTTGGCCCGATACATCGCCAGGTCGGCTTTGCGCACCAGGTCTTCGGCGCTGTCGACGTTGGGGACGCTCAGGGCGACGCCCATGCTGCCGCCAACCAGCAATTCATGTCCTCCATGGGAAAACGGGGTCTGCAGAGAATGGAGGACCCGCTCAGCCAGTGGCAACACCTGTTCAAGAGTGCTCACTCCTTCGACCAGGACGGTGAATTCGTCACCGCCAAGGCGGGCGGCGGTATCCTCGCGGCGCAGAGAGCCTTGCACCCGATCCGCCACGAGGCGCAGCACCTGATCGCCGCAGGCATGGCCAAGGGTATCGTTGATCTGCTTGAAATTGTCCAGATCAAAAAAGAAAACCGCCACCGACAGCCCCTGGGCATCGGCACGGGTCAGGGCGCGTCGCAGCCGGTTCATGAAACAGGCCCGATTGGCCAAGCCGGTCAGAGGATCGTGAAAGGCCAGTTTGGTCAACTCGGATTCATACACCTTCCGTTCGGTGACGTCGTGATAGGTGGCCACCATGCCCGAGATGGCCGGGTCATCGAGCAGGTTGACCAGGACGACTTCAAAATACCGCCAGCCGCCTTTGCCCTGCCGCAGCCGCACCACGCCGTTGAGGGTCAGGCCGGGGCGCATTCCTGCCTGGACGAGCAGTCCCTGCATGATGGTCCTGTCCTCCGCATGAACATGGTCAAGCACGCTGCGCCCCTGCAGGGTTGCAGCCGCACAGCCCCACATGGCCTCGGCCGCCGGACTGACATAGTCAATGTCGCCGTCGACGGAGAGCACGGCGATAATGTCGGACACACTGCGGATCAAGGCGCTGAAGCGTTCTTCACGTGTGCGCAGCGCTTTCTCGGCCCGCATCCGTTCGAACAGCTCCCTACAGACCGCCTGGTACAGGTGGGCATTGACCAGGGCCGCCGAGATCTGGCCACCGTAGAGCATGGCCATCTGCTGGGTGTGGGCCGGATAGGCGATGAGGGGAGAGCGCAGGGCAAAGAGAACGCCGCGGATCAATTCCTGGTGATGGAGGGGAACGGCCAAGAGGGTCCGCACCGGAGCAAGAGCCGTGGGCGGCAGCGAAGCCTCCAGCAGCAAGGTGGTGAGATCGGTCGTGCCAAACGGCTCGTCCTTTTCCAAGTAAGGGGACGATATCAGGTATCCGGCGAGCTGGGTCAAGGTATCGGTGGATACCTGAACCAGCCCGGTGTGCGCCTCGCAGCGAAGCGATCCGGACCCATCGCGCAGGATCAGGGCCGAGGCGTCGGCTCCCGACGATGCGTGGCAGCATGTGTACCGCCTCACCGGCGAGGACAGTTATTTCAAGATGCTGACCAATGACCCGGTTGCTCTGCACGATCAGTTCAAACTGGACGTTGCGTTGCGCCTCTTCAAGCGCCAGACCTATCCGATGGGTCATGGCCAGCAGCAGATCGACATCGGTGCTGGCAAAGGGTTCGGGACGGCAGCGACCAAGCAGGAGGACGCCCTCGGCGGCGTGATTGCCGCCCACTGGCAGGCCGACCATGGTTTCGACCCCAAGTTCACGCAGCTGGCTGTCGACTTTCGGGTCGGTGGCCGCTTGGTCCGCCAGGACAGGGGTCTTGGCACGAATCACGGATTGTACATGTCCCTGCTCCTCGTCCGAAAAAGGCAGCTCCAGCATATCCTCCGGCAGGCCGATGGCCGCCAGAGGCGCGAATGTCCCTGTTCCAGCCGGGTCGAGAAGGACGACCACATCGGCGCAAAACAGCTCCGACAACATGGAGAGGACCCGGTCGAGCACCAGCGACAGCGGTCCCGGTTCACTGAGGATGGTCAACAGACGGGTCAGGCGGGTAGTATCGCGCACCGCCTCCCTCGCGGCCCGCAGGGCGCTGTCCCGGGCCATACGCAAACTGACGGGATGATCCATGGAGAGAGCCGCCGGGAATCGAACAATATTCGAGTGCACGGGTTCTTCCCCTAAAGAACAAGTGCCGTCAGCGTGGCGTTGTGGGTAGCGAGCACGCCGGCCGTTCGGGCAAACTCGCCGCAGCAGTAAAAACCAAAGGTCGGCGTCCCTCCGGCGGCTTCCTGTAATAGGCGGACTTCCTCGGCGACCCGGTCGCCAAAAATTTTTGCCCTGGCGGCGCAGTTGAACAGCAGCACCACCCCGGGGTCGGGATGGCCGTTGAGCGCCGACTCAACCACCTCGCCGGTGATAGTAAGCAGGGATTCGATCGAACTGCCCATCACCTGAACGGCGCTCCCCGGCGGCGGCACGCATCCCTGAATGCGCAGCGCGCCCTGCTCGTTCTTGGAACGGGCAACGCGGATGATCGCCGTGCCGTCGGATTGGAGCAGGCCAAAGGGATGCAGCATGGACGTATCCCAAAAATTCTCAACGCTCAGCTGCCCCGGAGCAATTCCGAGTTGGTCCTCATAGGCGATAGCCGCCGGCCGGCCGCCCAACTCGACGATTTCCGTGTCGTCGGTGCGGGTGACCAACAGGGGCACGCCGACCGGTTCCCAGCCGTGGCGGCACCCCACCGGCAGGGGAAATTCGCTGGCGATCCACAGGGCCACGGCCCCGCCCTCGAGCACCTGATCGTTGTGAAAGACAAAGGTGCGAACAAACCGCAGCTCGTCGTTGGCGGCACCGCCGGCTATCGACACCCGCGGTCCGGTCACCCGATACACCCCATGCACCAACTGCTGAAGGTTGCCGGCCAGACAATCGGCCAGCAGCAGGATGGCGGCATGCGGACTTGGCCCGGCCTCGGCCCGGCTCAGACGGGCAAGAGATTGACCAGCCTGTTCGAGGTTGCCCCTGATGGCCGGCTCCGAGGCCACGCCAAAGCGGTAGGGCCCGGCTGTCAGAGCCAAGACCGCCACGCCGCCGCCGACCCCCAAATGCTGCCCCAAAAAAATTTCACCGGCACCGGTGGCGCCGATGAGCGGCGTCGTGCCGGTGACGGCACGAATGCCTTTGAGCAGCACCGGCAGATCATACTGGGGAGTGGAGAACACCAGCACCACGGCCGGCGATTGTCCGCAGAGCCCGGTCACCGCGGCGCGAGCGGCTTCGCTCCCAGCGGCGAATGCGTCCATGAGGTGGCGGCTTGAACCGATACCGGCCTGAATCTTCATGCGTCTCCTTTTCTTGGCACTCTTTCTTGGCAATCATTGTGCACCACACCGTTGCACCTGGCGCGGCACTCTCGAAGCTCTTGCTAAGCAAAATTCATGCCCTCGGAGAAAGACGACACCTGTTCAAGGAGAACAACAAGTTACGGCCGCGTCATTGGCCATCCAGAAGAGACGCCTGCGAAGAGTCCGAAAAAATCGGACAGAACAGCCGCAACCGTCCGAAAAAAGAGGACGGAGGAAAAGAGAGGCTGGATCCTGTGCGACACAACACAGAACACATCAACACTATCGATAGGTTCCGCGACCAATCAATGGGCGGACCAGACAGTGAACAGCACAAAGCAACCAAGGACACCATGAATTGCCACGGCAAGCCGCTTCTGCCCGTCGAAGCCGCGTTTTGCAAGAACGTGTCGCGCGTGGGTCAGGGCCTCCGGATTGCCGTGTGCCGAATGCAACAGATCCTTGCGCAACGCCTCGGCAACGGTGTACGAGCCCCAAAGCCCCAGGACATTCATCAGCGCGAATGCAAGATAGCCCACGGTGACCAGGAGTTTGAGTTCTTCCGCCACCACCATGTTTCTCGACACGAGCCATCCGATGAGGGCGAGCAGTGCGCCTGTATAGAAATTCCAATAAAACTCGATCTTGCCCACCGCGGTGACAAACAACTGTGCAATATCTCTTGTTTCCATCCGATCTCCTCCGCGGGTCACCCCCGTCTCGCGCCTCCTGTCGGCATCCGTTTCCACGGACCGGACTCGACGCCTCCAGACCGTCCCGCGCACGCTCAGCGCAGGTAGCCCCAGCTCTTCAAGCGGTTGTAGGCATACTGCGCCTCCTTGCCCTGCTTCTGCCGCTGGAGGTAGGTGCGGTATTTCTGGGCGGCATCGTTTTGCCGGCCCATCTTTTCCAGGGCGTATCCCTGATAGAAGACGATCTGAGCGTTGCCGGGCAGCAGCCGGTCATACTGGCCGAGCAGCTGATAGGCGTGCTCAAACCGCTTGTTGCCCAACGCGGCCAAACCGGTCACCAGATAGGCCTGCGCCTCCCCGGGGTAGGCGCGTATCGCCTCCTGGCCGTATTTTTCCGCCGCCGGCCCATTTTTCGTGCCCATCTGAAACTTGGCCATCATCAACAGGGCGGTGTAGTCGCCCGGTCCCTGCTGGATGGCCTGCTTGAACAGCTGCTCAGCCTGGCCGTACCGTTTCTTGCCGGCCGCTTCGCTGGCCTGTTGCAGCGAGGTCAGCATCGGTTTGAGCCGCCGCACCGAGGCGGTTTCGTCCATGTACCGCTCGCGGTTGACCGCCTGATTGACCCGATCGCGATAGCTGGTGGCCACTGCTTGCTGCGCGGTGGCAAACCGCTCGTCACTCATCGGGTGGGTGGAGAACATCAGGTCCAGGGCGCCGGGTTGGCGCTTGTTAGTCTGCCGCAGCATGTCCATCAAATCCACCATGCCCTGCGGGCTGTAGCCGGCCGCGGTCATGTACTGCATGCCCAGGGCGTCGGCCTGGCGTTCATGGTCGCGACTGTAGCTGGCCAGAAGCGCGCCGGCTCCCAACCCGCCCAATCCCTGCACCAAATCCCCCGTGCCTTCCATCCCGGCCGCGCTCGTCGCCACCGAAACCCCGGCGAGCACCAGGTTGGCCAGCATGCCCTTGCTTGCCTGCTGGGCGGTGTGGCGGGCGCTGACATGGCCGATCTCGTGGCCAAGCAGGGCGGCAAGCTCCGCCTCGTTCTCCATCTCGGCGAGAATGCCCCGGGTGGCGGCAATGGAACCGCCGGGAAAAGCATAGGCATTGACATAGGCGGCATTGACCGCGCGAAAGGAAAAGGGTATTTGAGGGCGATGGGAACGGGCCGCCACCTCCCGGCCCACCCGGCTGATATAGGCGTTGAGCCGGGCATCCGGAACCACGCCGTAATCAGTGGAAAACTGCTGCGGGGACTGCTGCCGGTCGATGCCGAGTTCCTGGCTTTCCGAGACCATCATCAACTGGCTTTGGCCGGTCACCGGATTGACGGCGCAACCGGCAAGCAGCTGCTGAATCACGGCGGCCGAAACGCCCAGTCCGGCACAGCGCAGCAACTGGCGACGATGTATCCTTGATTGTTTGTGCTCCATATTCTCCTCCCTGGATAGGATTGATGCCGACACGCCTTGGTGACAAACTGTGACATATTTGCCCTGGCTTGGCAACACTGCCGTGACCACGAACAGTTGCGTCATCATCCCGATCACACAGAGTTTTTCCCTTTTGACTGCCCTGCGAACCGTGCACCGATGCAATTGAAAAAAACGCTCCACCGCCGCTTTCCCGACCTCGATCCGGCGCGTCTGCCCGGCGGCTTTGACCGGGTGGGCGATATCGCGGTGATCGGCATTCCCCCCGAAGCGGCGGCGCACGAACGCGAGATCGGCGAGATCCTTTTAGAGATGCACCCGACCATCCGGGTGGTGGCCAGGCGCGACGGCCAATATGGCGGCGAGTTCCGCACCCGGCCGCTGCGGATCCTTGCCGGCGAACAACGGCTGACCACCACCCACCGGGAAAACGGCGTCACCCTTCACCTCGACTTGGCCCGCGTCTATTTCTCGGTCCGTTCGGCCCACGAGCGGGCCCGAATCGCCGCCCTGGTCCAACCGGGCGAGCGCGTGGCCGTGCTCTGTTCGGGCGTCGGCCCCTTTCCCCTGATCATCGGCCGCCACAGTCACGCTGCGGAGGTGATCGGCATCGAGAAAAACCCCGTTGCTCACCAATACGCCGTGCGCAACCTGACGGCCAACCGCACGAAAGCAACCGTCCGTTTCCTGGAAGGTGACGCGGCCTTGGTCCTGCCTGGTCTCCAGCGACGGTTCGACCGCATGCTCATCGTCCTGCCCCACGGCGGCGAAGCGTTGCTGCCCTGCGCCCTCGATGCCCTGAAAGCGGACGGCTCGCTCCACTTCTACGACATGGGGGCCAAGGACGGCCACGCGGCCACCATGGCCAAGGTGGAAACCGTCTGCCGGCAGCACAACCGCTGCCCGCGGCCCCGCCGGGTGGTGACCTGCGGTCACTGTGGCCCGGCAACCTTCCGTTTCTGCCTGGATGCGGTCATCGATGCCACGGTGTGAGAGCCCGGTGTCGTTTCCACCCCTTCGCGATGATTGCGGTTCCTGAACAGCTGTGCTATCTTCACCCTCCTCTCATCGCACAACGGCCTGCCGTTCCCTCTTTTGTCGCCCGCAAGGAGAAAACTCCATGGATCCCAAAGATTATATCAAGAAACAGCGGTTCTATCTCTATGTGGTCGCAGCCCTGATCATCGGTTTTCTCGGCGGCGCGATCTTTGCCGTGTACCGCCTGCCCCAGGTCAATGAGCCGTCGACCGCATCCCGCCAGCAGGAGGCGGCCGAGGCCATCGCCTCGATGGAAAAGGCGGTCCAGCAAAAACCGGACGACGGTCATGCCTGGGTGGAACTGGGCCACGCTTATTTCGATACCGGCCAGGCGCCCAAGGCGATTCAGGCGTACACCAAGGCCCTGGAACTGCTGCCCGGCGATCTCAACGTCATGACCGATCTGGGGGTGATGTATCACCAGGACAACCAGCATCAGAAGGCCATCGACCTGTTCGATCAGGTGCTCAAGAGCAACCCCAAGCATGAGCAGGCCCGGTTCAACAAGGGCGTGGTGCTGCTCACAGGCCTCAACGACCGCAAGGGCGCCTTGGCCGAATGGAAGACGCTTGTCCAGCACCACCCCATGGCGGCGGCCCCATCGGGAAAAATGGTGGGCGACCTGATCGACCAGCTGGAAAAGGAAGAGGGCAAATAGGGTCGACAAGCACCATCCCGCTCGCCTCGGCATCAATTGTCCTGATCAAGACCATCGCTGCAATTGACCGCATGCACCGGGGTTCCCGCTTGACAGCTTATTTTAGCCCCACTATATTTTTAACTCTTTGACAAATATCCAGGGGGGAGTGCACATGGAACGCCAAGGCTTCCAGGTGCGTGGAGAAAACAACGGCGCCATGACACCCCAGACCCGGTGCCGCCTTTTCTCCTCTTCCGACCTGCCGGTCCACAACCCGGCACCAGAAATCCCCAGCCACATCAACGTATCCCGGATGGAACCGCACACCAACAAAGGACTACTGTATGAGTAAAATCAAAGGTTCGCAGGCCATTATCAAATGTCTGCAGGAAGAAGGCGTGGAACTTCTGTTTGGGTACCCAGGCGGCGCCGTTATTGAGCTGTACGACGAGTTGTGCAAGAGTCCCATCCGCCATGTTCTGGTCCGCCACGAACAGGGTGCGGTTCATGCGGCCGACGGCTTTGCCCGCGCCACCGGCAAGGTCGGAGTGGCGCTGCTGACCTCCGGTCCCGGCGCCACCAACGGTGTCACCGCCATTGCCACCGCCTACTGCGATTCCATTCCCCTGGTGGTGCTCACCGGCCAGGTACCCCGGGCCCTGATTGGCAACGATGCCTTCCAGGAGGTGGACATCGTCGGTATCACCCGTCCCTGCACCAAGCACAACTACCTGGTCAACGATCCGGACGATCTGGTGCCGGTGTTGCGCGAGGCCTTCTACCTCGCGGCTTCCGGCCGGCCCGGGCCGGTGCTGGTCGACCTGCCCAAGGACATCATCGGTTCGCAGATCGCCTATCCGCCGAAAAAACCGATCAAGATGCAGACGTATCAGCCCAACGTCAATCCACATCCCAACCAGGTGGAAAAGGCCTGCCGGGCTTGCCTCAAGGCAAAGAGGCCGGTGCTCTATGTCGGCGGCGGCGTCATTCTCTCCGGCGGCAACCAGGAACTGACCCACCTGGCCCGTCGGCTCAACATCCCGGTCACCATGACCCTGATGGGCTTGGGCGGCTTTCCGGGCACCGATCCGCTCTCGCTGGGCATGCTCGGCATGCACGGCAGCTACGCGGCCAACATGTCGGTGGCCAAAAGCGATCTGCTAATCGCCGTGGGCGCCCGTTTCGATGACCGGGTCACCGGCCGGCTCGACGCCTTCGCGCCCCAGGCCAAAATCATCCACATCGATATCGACCCCACCTCGATCAGCAAGAATGTCGAGGTCGACATTCCGATTGTCGCCGACTGCAAGCTGGCCCTGGCGGCTATGAACGGCTGGCTGGACAAATCGAGCGAATTCAATGCCCAGGAGGTGGTCGAGCTGCATCAGCCCTGGGTCGAACAGGTCAAGGAGTGGGACGCCAAGCACCCGCTGGCCTACATGGCCGAGGGCGAGGTCATCAAGCCGCAGTATGTGATCGAGACCCTGCACAACCTGACCGGCGGCGAGGCGATCATCACCACCGAAGTCGGCCAGAACCAGATGTGGGCCGCGCAATTCTACAAGTTCAACCACCCGCGTCGGCTGCTGACCTCCGGCGGGCTGGGCACCATGGGCTACGGCCTGCCGGCCGCCATCGGCGCCCAGATGGCCTTTCCCGAGGCGACGGTCATCGACGTGGCCGGCGACGGTTCCATCCAGATGAATATCCAGGAGCTGGCCACGGCCAGGGAGTGCGGCGCGCCGGTCAAGATCGCCATCCTCAACAACAACTACCTCGGCATGGTTCGCCAATGGCAGGAGCTGTTCTACAACCGCCATTACGCATCGACGGTCATGGAAGTCACCCCGGATTTCGTCGCCCTGGCGCAGGCCTACGGCGCGGTCGGCCTGCGGGCCAAGACCAAGGCCGAGGTCGAACCGGTGATCAAGGAAGCCCTGGCCACCAAGAATGTGGTGATCATGGACTTCGCCATCAGCCGCGAGGAAGGCGTGTTCCCGATGGTGCCGGCCGGCAAGGCCACCACCGAGATGCTCCTGGTCTGAGAACCGGGCCAAAAGACATGTGACCGGCCCCAGCCGGCCGAACTGAACCGAGATTATCGTCGAACAGGACAACGACCATGAAACATACCCTGAGTGTCTTACTGCGCAACCGCCCCGGCGCCCTTTCCCGGGTCACCGGCCTCTTCAGCGGCCGTTGCTTCAACATCGAGAGCCTGTGCGTGGCCGAAACCTACGACCCGCAGGTTTCCTGCCTGACCGTGGTCACCAGCGGCGAGGCGGCCATCATCGAGCAAATCACCAAACAATTGCACAAGCTGATCGACGTGATCAAGGTCAACGATGTCAGCGAGGGTGAATTCGTCGAGCGGGAAATGGCCCTGATCCGGGTCAAGGCCGAGGCCAGCACCCGGGCGGAGGTGCTGCGGATCATCGACATCTTTCGCGGCAAGGTGGTCGACGTCAGCCCCAATTCCTATGCCCTGGAAATCACCGGCTCCGAATCCAAGATCAAGGCGGTGATCGACATCTTGCGGCCGCTGGGCATCAAGGAGATCGTGCGCACCGGCAAGATCGCCATGATGCGCGCTCCCAAAAAATAACCGCCGCTCCCGGCGGTGCAGCCTAAGCCGACAACCCTTTCCCTGGAATCCCATGCAGAAAACCGAACTTCCCCTGGCCGTTGAAGGGTTTCCCTTCATCCTGTTCAGCGGCTTTGCCACCCTGATCCTTGCCCTGCTCGACCTGCCCCTTCCAGCCCTTGTTGGCCTGCTGCTCACCGCCTTTGTCACCTACTTTTTCCGCGATCCCGTCAGGGTCCTGCCCGAGGAGGCACATGCCGTCATCTGCCCGGCGGACGGCAAGGTCATCGTGGTCGACGAGATCGACGACGACCGCTTTCTCCATGCCCGGGTGCGGAAAATTTCGATTTTCATGAATGTGTTCAACCCCCATGTCAACCGCTTTCCCCTGGCGGGCACCGTGGAAAGGGTGTTGTTGTCGCCCGGACGTTTTTATGCCGCCGACAACGACAAGGCGACCCTGCACAACGAATACTGCGCCCTGACCCTGACCACTCCAGACCAACAGCGCTACACGGTGGTGCAGATCGCCGGACTGATCGCGCGCCGCATTGTCTGCCGCGCGGAAAAGGGCGATCAGGTCAGCGCCGGCGAGCGCTTTGGCATGATCCGCTTCGGCTCGCGGGTCGATCTCTACCTGCCGCTCTCCACCCGCATAACAGTGGCGCTCGGTGAAAAGGTTCGAGCGGGCGAGACCGTGCTCGGCTACCTGGAACCGGCCCACGCGGAAGAACCTGTTGCCTAACTCCCCATTTCATCGTATTCTGTATACACAAAACCCTGGCGCCACAAGTGGACCAGCCTGTGCCCATCGATTCTTTCAAGCGCTGGCGATCAGGCCGTGACTAATCCGCGCCGCTTTGCGGCGCTTTTTCCCCTCGCACTGACCATGGAAAGCACTCAGCCCACCAACCGTTTGTACATCGTTCCCTGCATGCTGACCATCTGCAGTCTGTTCAGCGGCTTTTACTCGATCGTTTCCTCGATCAACGGCCATTTCTTTGCCGCCGCCGTGGCCATCATGGTGGCCGCTGTCTTTGACGGCTTGGACGGCAGGGTGGCGCGTATGACCGGGTCCACCTCCACCTTCGGCATGGAACTGGATTCGTTGTGCGACATGGTGGCCTTTGGCGTGGCCCCCGGCGTGCTCGCCTATCTCTGGGCCCTCACCCCCTACGGCCGCTACGGCTGGCTGGCGGCCTTTCTCTACGTCGCCGCCACCGCCCTGCGCCTGGCCCGCTTCAACTCGCAAAGCGTGACCAACGCGGGCCACCATGACTTCACCGGCCTGCCCTGCCCGGCAGCGGCGGGGATGATTGCCACCTCGGTGATGTTCAGCACCCATGTGTTCAAAACCACGGACACGGTGCAGAACATCCTGTTGCTGTTGTTGGTGTATCTGCTCTCCTACCTGATGGTTTCCACCCACCGGTACCTGAGCTTCAAACACATGGACATTCCCAAGGAGAAACGGTTTCAGCTGTTCATCGGCCTGATCCTGCTGCTCATTCTCCTGGCCAGCGAACCGCCCATCACCCTGTTCATCGCCTCGCTGCTTTACATCTTTTCCGGTATTTTCATGGCGATCAGGGCGCGCCTGCGGCGTAAAAAACCGGAAGCGGTCCCCCAGGAAAAGCTACCGCTGTAACTCCGCGCTCCCATCACCCATTTTTGGTTGTCCGTTGTGCGCATCACCGGCGGCAGCGCCAGGGGGCGCAAACTCCTCACCCCCCGATCCGACCGTATCCGACCGACCTGCGACCGGGTTCGCGAGGCTCTGTTCAACATCCTCGGCTCGCGGATCAAGGGAGCCCGGGTTCTTGATCTCTTTGCCGGCACCGGCGCCATCGGCACCGAGGCCCTGAGCCGGGGGGCGGTGTTCGCCCTCTTTGTCGACCGGTCCCTGGAGGCAGGCCGTCTGATCGAAGCCAATCTCCGTGCCTGTCTTTCCCATCCCCGCGCAGCCTTTCTCCAGCTGGATCTGGCCGAATCCACTTCCCTGCATCTGCTGCCGGCCCGGATGAAGCAGCCCGTTGAACGCTTTGACCTGGTGTTCATGGACCCGCCCTACCAAAAAAATCTGGCCCACCGGGCACTGACAATGGTAGAACCAGCAGACATCCTGGCAGCCGGCGGTCTGGTGGTGGTGGAAGAGCACCACCGCGTTTCCCTGCCTGAAACCGTCGGCACCCTGGTTCTTGACGATCACCGCCGCTATGGAGAAACCGGTCTCTGGCTGTACCAGCGGCATAGAGACGCATCCCATGAATGAAGCCTGCACCCCACCCCATGACCGCGAACGGAGCGGAGCATTCCGCACAGCCGTCTATCCCGGAACCTTTGACCCGATCACCAACGGCCACATTGATATCATCGAGCGCGGCCTGCATCTCTTTGACCGGATCATCGTCACCGTGGCCGTCAACGTGCAAAAAACCCCGCTGTTCACCCTCGAAGAGCGCTGCGCCATGATCCGCGAATGCTTCAAGCACGCCGGGACCCAGGTGGAGGTCGGCTTCACCGACGGCCTGATCGTCGATTACGCCTTGCGCCACAACGCCCGCACCATCATCCGCGGCCTGCGGGCCATCTCTGACTTTGACTACGAATTTCAGCTGGCGCTGATGAACCGGCGGCTGGAGCGCTCGGTGGAAACGGTCTTTCTCATGACCGGATTCCGCTGGATTTACATCAGCTCCAGCGGCATCAAGAACGCGGCCCGCTGCCATGGCAACGTCAGCGGATTGGTACCCGAGCATGTCGAACGGGCCCTGCAGGAAAAATTTGCCCGATGAACGGACCGCTCGTCGAACGCCGCACCTTCATCGGCCGCGGCATGCAGTGGCTGGCGGCAGTGGTTTCCGCCGCGTTCCTCTATCCTCTGCTCCGTTTCACCGGCCACCGGATTCCGCGCAAGCCCCGTCTGGTCGAGGTGGCCGCACCTCTGCCGCTCACCGGCGTGTATGTGGACCAGGATTTTCTCCTCCTTGCCGATCCGCATAAGGCCGAAGGGGCCATGGCGGTCTCCCGCATCTGCACCCATCTTGGCTGCCGGGTCAATTACCAGCAGGACAAACAGCTCATCGAATGCCCCTGTCATCAAAGCCGTTTTACCCTGAGCGGCCAACGGATCAGCGGTCCCGCGGAAAAGGATCTGCCTGTCCATGAGGTCACCGTGAACAGGGACGCCGACGGCCGGGTGGTCAGCTACGTGGTCACGATCTGATGGCCCTGCGCGCGCGTGACGGCTGGCCCAATCCACTCCGCTGGCTCCTGAGCCATCCCTGGGGCGGCGGATCGCTGATAAGCCTCTTCCTCTCGGTCGTTTCCGGCATTGTCGTGGCCCTGCAATACGATCCGACCGAACCCTTCTATTCGACCACCACCATCGAGCTGGTGGTGCCCTATGGCTCCTTCTGGCGCGCTCTGCACTACTTTTCCAGCCAAGCCTTTTTCCTGCTGCTGCTGGCGCATGTGGTCGTGGTGCTGTGGAAAAACGAGGCCGACTATCGGCGGGGCGCCTGGGTGCGCCTCTGCGCCACCCTGCCCTGCGGGCTGTTGCTGCTGTTCACCGGCTACGTGCTCCGGGGAGACGCCACCGGCGAAGCGGCCGGCGCCATTGCCGAGCACATCTGTCTTTCGGTGCCGCTGATCGGGCCGGCGCTCAACGATGTCCTCTTTGACTTGGCCGAAAGCGGACTGCGCAAGGTCTACGCCCATCATGTCATCGGCCTGGTGGTGCTGGGCGGCATGGCTGCCTGGCCGCACCTGCGCCGCTATACCGCCCGCTGGCGCAATCACCTGCCCCTGGTGGCGCTGACCGTGCTGATTTCCGTGGCCGTGGCCGCACCAATTGAACCCAACCGGTTCGGCTTGCTGTTCATCGCCGGTCCCTGGTTTTTCCTCGGCCTGCAGGAGCTGTTGCGCTATTGGCCCCCCTTTGTCGCCGGCGTGCTGGCGCCGCTGCTGCCGCTGGCCCTGCTGTTGTGGCTGCCGAAAGCGCGCCGCTCCCGCACCCTGGCCCTGCTGGCCATCGGTCTGTGGCTGGCGTTCTACATTGGCCTAACCGTTTTGTGCCTCCAGCGGATTTGACCCGGCCCTGGCCGTCGCGCTCAATCGACCCGCAACAAGGCCAGCCGTTCCGGGGCAAGAAAGTGGTCGAGCAGCACCTCTCCATCAAGATTGTCGAGCGGCGTGACGGTGGAATCAGCCACCTGGCGGTACACCGCCTCCACCGCTTCCCCGTAGCGGCCGAGGGTATAGCGGGACTGGAGGACATGCCGATTTCTTGCCAGCGGCAATCGCAGGGCGTCGGTCGCAGGAAGGCTTGCCGGATCGAGTAACGCGGCCTGGGCCCTGGAGCGCACCAGACGACGGAGAACAGCCTCCTGCAGGGGTTCGTCCAGCCGACCGAAATCGACCCGGTCCTCCAGGATCCATGCCTCCAGCACCCGTTGGAGATCGCCGCCGCTGGGACAGCGCCCGTATGCCGCCCAATTGCGCTGCAATCCGTCGGCGGCGGCCTGGACCACTCGTTCCCTCCCCAGCCAGTCCATAGGCACTTCCAGCCGACGGTAGCCCCACGGCTGCACCAGTCCTTCGAGGGCAAAACCCGTGGTGATCTCCGGCAGATCGCGACCGCAGACCGGGGTATTCACGGTCCAGGGTTCGAGGAAGGCCATGCCGAATCCCTCGGCCACGCTGGTGGTCACCGCCACATCGGCCAGCCGGAGCAGCTCGACAAAACTGTATCGGTCCGGCCGTACCATCTCGAAATGCACCGGCAGTGCCAACTCCGTGGCCACCCGCTTCCACCGCTGATAGCGCGGTTGTTCCAGCGGATTTTCCGGTCCGGAGGTCACCGCAAACAAGGCGTCTTCGGGGGCCAGGATCGACCAGAGGAGAAATTCCCCCAGATTCTTGCGTCGGATGGCGCGGGTGGGATAGAGCCACAGGGAAGGCAACTCGGCGCGAGTGGGCTTGTCCTCGTCAATCTGACCGAGCTCCACCGGGTTGGGCAGGGAGTGGAGATGTTCGGCATCAAGGCCGGCATCACGCAGGTAGCGGTAATCGCGGCTGTTGAGCACCGCATAATGCAGATGCCCCGCCTGGGGGTAGAGCAAACGGGACAGGGATGTTCCCCGGCTTGCCGCCATCCTGGCGCGCATGGCTTGATAGTTGGCCGGGCGGCCGTCCTCGGCGAAATCATGGATCTGCAGGAGCAGGTGCTCACCCTCTTCGGCCAGTTGGCGCAAAGCCACGGGCAAGACCAGGCTCTTGCCCAGACTGTGATTATGCACATGCCACAGATCGGGCGGGCCGCCCAGGGCCGCGCTTGCCTCCGCCCGCATCTGGGCGGCCAGCTCCACGGCGGTGATCGCCGGCCGATCCGCCTCGTACTGCAATCCGGGAACAACCCGCCAGGGACCATGGACCTGCACGGCCGGCGGCTTGCCGGTGAGCGCCACGGTTTTCAGGCCACGGTCGCCCAGGGCCTTTTGCAGGTGGCAGATGATCCGGGTCACGCCGCCGTTCTGCAGATGATAATGAACAATGGCCACCCGCATGGATCAGCCCTCCGAGACAACGGTCGCCGGTTCAGCGGCTGCGACGGACTCGGCACCGGCCAGCTCCCTCTTGCGGCGGTAGGCAGCCACCCGGACCAGCGGCGGCCGTTCATGTTCCGCCAGCCGATGCACCTCCCGTTGCCAGTGCCCCTGCCGACGGACAAACTGGTGCAAACCGTTGGCACATTCCAACGACGCCGCCAGGACGCCCCGCTGCCACAGCCGCCGATGCACGACCTGGAGCAGGGCATGGGCCATGCGCCCCAATTCCCGGTTGCTGCGGCGGCGGTGGTCGCGACGTTCCAGATCGACCTGGGCCAGGGAGGCCAGGCCATGTGCGGTCCAGACATCGATCAGATGGGCCAGTTCAACGCCATACCCCACCGGAAAGGGTAACTGTTCGAGCACCGATCGGCGGGCGGCGTACTCGCCGGCAAGCGGCTGGATGCAGTCGGCCAGTGCAGGGAAATAGAGGGAAAGCAGCGGTCGGATCAGGATCTCCGTCACCCTGCCGCCCTCACCCCAAGGGTCATCGGCGCCGCCGGCAGGACGATCGTAGAAGGCCTTGACATAGCCGAGATCGGGCCGGTGCAGCAGTGGCCCAACCAGCCCGGTGACGAATCGCGGCCGAAGGTTGGTGATATCGGCATCGATGAACAGCAGAATATCGCCCTTGAGCTGATGGACCGCCTTCCACAGGTTTTCACCTTTGCCCCGGTACCGGCCCAGGTGCGGCAGGATATCGGCGGCACGGTACACATCCGCTCCCGCGGCGGCGGCCAGCTCCAGGGTTCGGTCCGTTGAACCGGAATCGATCACCGCCAATTCATCGAGCAGGTGAACCGTATCCCGCAACGGCCGCAGCCGATCGACCACCATGCCGATGGTTGCCGCCTCGTTCAAGGTGGGAAAGCAC
The DNA here is from genome assembly GCF_000186885.1 of Desulfobulbus propionicus DSM 2032. Taxonomy (GTDB): domain Bacteria; phylum Desulfobacterota; class Desulfobulbia; order Desulfobulbales; family Desulfobulbaceae; genus Desulfobulbus; species Desulfobulbus propionicus. The sequence continues at coordinate 2,911,801 of NC_014972.1, forward strand.
AACGACAGCCGCACCCCCTGCCGCGCCTTCAGCCGAACCAGGGCGGCAACATCGGCGAACTGCTCGTGATGAAAGGTGTGGGTTGCCAGCCATTGATCGGTTCTGTCCATTCGGCCCCTCACGGTGTCGATTCAAGCCCACAGGGTGGCAGCGGCTGAACGCCGTCCCCGCTGACTGGCACGCCGTGCGCCGTCAAGTCGCTCCCCAAGAAAAAAGTGCCTGGCGCGAATCGATATCTTATTAAAAATTAAATTATTTCGATTATATGCACGAGAGCACTGCAAATCAAGCCCGGCGTGTCCTCTCGCGGCTAAATCTCTGTTTCGCGGCCGCCGCAGCGGGACGCCGCTTCCTCCCGCCAGGGGCCGCACACGGTACCGCAGTCGGCATCAAGCGGCAACAGCTCAATATTTCACTCTTTTTTCGCAAATAAAGGCTTGCTGAACAGAAGGCGACCTTATATGCTGGGCGAATAAAAATACATTTTGTCCTCCAGGTCTCTCATGTCGGAATCACTCGCCTGCACCGTGTTACTTTTTGAAGACGACCCCGCCATCCGCGCCATGCTCGCCGCCTTTTTCTCCACCCAGGGGGCCAAGGTGGTGACCGCGGAGGACGGCCGCGAGGCCATGGCCCGAATCGAGGCGGCCCGGCCCGACGTGCTGTTGCTCGACGTGGTCATGCCCTACCGCGATGGCTTGTCCATTCTCGCGGAGCTGCGCTCGGTGGATGTCGAGCTGCCGGTCATCCTTCTCACCGAACGAAACGGCGAGGACGACAAGGTCACCGGCCTGGATCACGGAGCTGACGATTATCTCACCAAACCCTTCAGCCCCCGTGAACTGCTCGCCAGGGTGCGGGCGCTGTTGAGGCGGAGCAAACGGTCCGGGGCCAGCGGCGGGCAGCACTTGATCGTCGGCCAGGTCCGCATCGATCCCGCCGCCCGGGAAGTCCGCCTGCCGGACGCCTCCCTCCTGCCCCTGACCAAGACCGAGTTCGATCTCCTCTACCACCTGGCATCCAGGCCGGGTGCGGTGGTCACCCACGGCGAGCTGCTCCAGGAGGTGCTGGGCTACGATCCCCACGTCGAAACCAAATCCCTGGTGATGCACATCGCCAACATCCGGCGCAAAATCGATCGAACCTGCCCCCAGGCCCTGAGCATCAAGTCCGTGGCCGGTGTCGGTTACAAACTCATTCCCGGAGAGGCCCGATAATCCGTCTGCTCCGCGCACCCCTGCGAGGTTCCCATGTCCGTCTTCCATCCGACCCGTCTCTCCCTGCCGCTTGTCCTGCTGGCCGTCCTGCTCTGCCTGACTCTCCCCTGCTCGGCCGCGGAAACGACCAAAGAGGAGGCCATGGTGCCGCTGCATGTGGCCGCCGGCACCAACCTGATCCACATCGCCCGCGACTACTGCCGCGACCGCAGCGACTGGAAAACCATCGCCCGCATCAACCAACTGTCCGATCCCTACCTGATCATCCGCGACACGCGTATCCAGGTGCCGCTGTCACTGCTCGTTATCGAGCGGTTGAGCGCCACGGTGGCGTCAATCCATGGCCAGGTCCATCTGTCCGCCGACGGTCGCGATCCCGTTGCCCTGCGCCAGGGCGACACCCTGCTCCCCGGCCAGACGGTGCGCACCGGCGCGGACGGCTATACCCACCTGCTCCTGCCGAACAACACCTACACCCGCATCGAGCCGGATTCCCAGCTGACCCTCAACTATCTGTTGCGCCTCAAGGACGGCAACGTCAAGGCCGACTTCTTCCTCGGCCGGGGCAACGTCATCCACTGGGTCCAGGACAAGCTGCGCGCCAACGAGAGTTTCCAAACCCGGACCCCGATCGCGGTCACCGGCATTCGCGGCACCGAATTTCGCCTGAAGATGGCCGAAATCACGGCCAATACCGTCGAAACCCTGCGCGGCCGGGTCGAGGTCAGCAGCTCGGGCCGCGCAACCACTCTCGGTCCCGGCCAAGGCCTGCGGGTGGAGGAAGGCCAGCCGCCGCAACCGCCCCGGCCCCTGCCCGATCCACCGGACAAACCGGCCCTGGAGCCGCTCTACCGCAGCCTGCCGGTGATCATCGCCGCCCCGCCCCATGCGAAGGCCAAGGCCATCCGCCTGCGGATCACCGCCGATCGGCAGACCCAGGCCACCCTCTTTGACCAGAGTGTCGCGCCGGGCGGCCGCTTCACCATCGGCACCCTGAGCGACGGCGCCTTGTTCGCCTCTCTGACCGCCATCGACCAGGACAATTTCGAAAGCACGGTGGTGGGCCCGCTGCCGTTCAACCTGCGCACCGTGCCGGCCAATCCGATGATCGTTTCCCCCAAGTCCGGCTCCACCCTCTGGGGCACCCACGGCACGATCGAATGGCTCGATTCGGACCAGGTCGATCACTACGATCTCCAGCTGGCGAGGAACCCGGAGTTCACCGACCTCATCGACCGCCAGCAGATCAAGGAGGCCCGTTACACCAGCCCCGAGCTGCAACCGGGCACCTACTATTTCCGGGTCAAGGCCGTGGCCCCGGACGGCTTCACCACCCTGTACTCCATCCCGGTGGCCTGGACCTTGAAACCGGCACCCAAGATGGACGGCATGGAAGCCACCGCCAACCAAAGACCAACCCTACAATGGCCGGCGATGGCCGACGGCTGGGCGTACGACCTGCAGGTGGCCAGCGACAAGGACTTCGGCCAGCTGGTGGTCGATCAGCAGGGATTGCCGACCACCTCCTACACCCTGGAGGACATGCTTGCCGCAGGCACCTACCATGTGCGCATCCGTGGGGTGGAAAACGGTCAGCCGGTCAGTCCGTGGACGCCTCCGCAAACCATGACAGTCAAGCCCAAGCCCTTGGGCTGGGAAGAGCTGTTTTTCGGGGCGGTCACGCTTGGCCTCATCCTCCTGTGACAGGAGAGGGACGGCCCGGTGAGCAAGCGATTGGCCGCGCCGGTGCTGGCGCTGCTGCTCCTGGGCCTGTTCCAGCTGGGCGGCCTGCGCCCAGGCCTGAGCAACGACGGACTCGACCTGCTGTTCAGGCTGCGCGGTCCGCAGCCACCGGACCAACGCATCGTCCTCATCGGTATCGATGAACCCAGCCTGCGCCGGCTGGGGGCTTGGCCCTTTGCCCGCCGTCTCCATGCCCAACTGCTCGACCGTCTCCGCCAAGCCAAGGCCGTGGGCTTTGATCTGCTCTTTCCCGAACCGTCAGCAGACGACAGCCTCTTCAACCAGGCCCTCGCCCAGGGATCGCCGGTGGTCCTGGCCGTGGCCCATGAACGCGATGGCCGCCTGGCGCGGCCTGCTCCCACCCTCGACGGCTCCAGGGGCCTCGGCCATATCGAAACCCAGCTGGCCGGTGACGGCATCGTCCGCCGGGTCAATCTGGACAGCCTGGGAGATGTTGCCCCCTTTTCCCTTGCCCTGCTGCAAGCCGCGGCGATCACCTCGCCGCTGCCCGTACCTGTGGGCCCACAGATCATCAACTTCCACGGTCCGGAAGAGAGTTTTCTCTTCCTGTCCTACCACGAGGTTCTCAGCGGTCGCTATCCGCCGGCATTCTTCCGCGACCGCCTGGTGCTGGTCGGCGCTCGGGCCGTCGGCCTGGGCGACAGCCACATCACCGCTTTTACCAGGGAGCTGCCCACGCCGGGGGTCGAGATCCAGGCCACCATTGTCAGCAACTTGTTGCAACAGGCCTTCATTCGTCCCCTGCCGCTGGTCGCGTGGCTGCTGATCGGCCTGATCGGCCTGCTGGCGGTGCTGGTCTGGCCCGACTGCGGCGAACGGGTCAACCTCGTGGTCAACCTCGCACTGGCGGCAGCCATTTTCCTCCTGGCCCTGTTCCTCTTCCGTCAGGCCTGCTTTGTCGACTATCCGCTGGTCCTGCTCTTTCTCTTCCTGGCCTACCCCATTCACCTGCTCCTCCAGTTGCTCCGAGCCGCGAGCCGTATCCTCCTCCAGGCACGGCGGCTTGACCGTGAGCTCGATGCCGGCCTGCGCCTGGTGGCCGGCACCATTCCCGCCCCCTATCTGCGCACCGCCCACCGGGCCAACCCGCTCACCGCTTCCGCCATCCAACGTCATCTCGACCGGCTGCAGACGGCGGTGCATGCCCTCGGTCTGCAACACCACTTTCTCGAACAGTTGCTCAAGGAGGAATTGCCGCCGCTGATTCTGTGGGAACAGGCAAGCGGCCACGCCCTGTTCGCCAACAGCGCCTTTGTCCGCCTCTGGCAGGACTGCACTGGAGCGGGCCAGCCCCTGCCGTCGCACCCTCGTTTTCTCGAAACGATCGCCGGTTCCCAGGCCACGGAAAACGATCTGCCTCCATTTCGCGACCCAGGCACCTTCGAGGTGCTCGGCCCCGGCGGCCGACGGTTCTACCAGGTCGAGCTGCATCCCCTGCTGGCACCCAAGACCGGTTTTCACGGCCTGCTGGCGGTGCTGCAGGACATCACGGGGATCAAGGAACTGGAGCGAGTCAAGGACGAGGTGGTGGCCATTGTCTCCCACGAGCTGAGACTTCCGCTGACCACCATCCTGGGCTATGGCGAGCTGCTCAGCGACGCGCTCAGCGGCGATCATCAGTTGTACGCCCGCGAGATCTGCGGCCAGTCGCGGCGGCTGCAACGGATGATCGAGGATTTTCTCGATATCGCCCGCCTGGAAAGCGGCCGCACCCAGGTCCGCCGCTTTCCCTTTCCGCCCGGGCGGATGCTGGAGGACGCCATCGCCGCCGTGGGGGATCGGGCGCGGCGCAAAGCCATCGCCATTGTGCTCAACCAGCCCCGCCGGACCACGCCCCTGGTCGGTGACGAATCCCTGCTTCTTCAGGCCCTCATCAACCTGCTGGACAACGCGATCAAATTCAGTCCCGCGCAGACCACCGTCACCGTCGACCTGGAAGAGCAGCCCGCCTGCTTCCTCTTCCGGATCGCCGATCAGGGGCCGGGCATTGCCGTTGAAGATCGGGCGCGGATCTTCGACAAGTTCCAGCGTGGCCGCCAGGCCGCCACCGCCGAAGGCTTTGGCCTCGGGCTCCATCTGGTCCGCCAAATCGTCGAACGTCATCAGGGACGGATCGAGGTGCTGGAGGCCGTCGCAGGCGCGATCTTCCAGATTGTGCTGCCCAAGCGGGAGACCGCCGCTCATCCGGAGGAAGCCGAATCATGCGCGTGATCCGTGTTCTCGTCATCCCCCTGCTGGTCGTCCTGCTGACCCTGCTCGCCTTTCGCCTCGCCTGGATGGAACGGCTTGTCCCGACGGCGTTGAGCTGGGTGGGCATTCAGCAGGCGCGCCTGGACCTGCACAGCTGGAACTGGCAGGAAATACGCATCGACAGCCTGCATCTGGCCCTCGACCACGCACCCGGCCCGGTGTCGATCACCGTTACCGACGCGGTGCTGCGCTATCGGCTTGCCGACCTGCTGCGCGGGCAGCTCGCCGAGGTCACCGCCACCACGGTCGCCATTTCCCTGCCGACGGCCGGTGTCGAGCGGAACCAATCGTTTGCCGGCGGAACGCCTGATCCGAAATCCCTCGTCGATGCGCTCCACCTGCGTCATCTGCCGGCACGGCAACTGCATCTTCCACGGCTGTCGGTCGATTTTGGCCCCTTGGCCTCCACCAACCCGTTGGTTCTGTCCGTGACGCTGCGCAGCAGCGACAACGAAAGCCGCCTGAACATCGTCACTGTGGGCAAGGAAAAAACGCCTCCCCTTGCCGTGGACCTGCACCGCACCGAGGCAGGACTCAACGGCTCGCTTTTCCTCGATTGGCAGCGACTCCGGGAGTTCCTGCCTCCATCAATGACCGCCGCCCTGCCCGATCAAGGCAGGATCGAGGCCACCCTGCGGTCCACCGCCGACAGCCCCCTGCGTCTGGCATGTTCGCTCTCCGGGCTCTGCCATCAATGGTTCAGCGCCGAGAACCTTTCCTTCCACATGATCAGCGCTCAGCCGCTGTCCGCCCGTTCCCTGACCGTTGCCCCCGCCTCCCGGCTGACGGCACGCGCTGTCCAGGGGCAGGGCTTTGCCGTGGCCGCCCTTGAGGCGGGCCTCGGCGGTTCGCTCGCCATGGACGGCGACGGTCTGCGCCTGCACCTTGCCCCTCCTGCCCCCTGGAGCGTCAGCGGACTGACGATGGGATCCCTCCGCCTGGCCCCGCTCCACCTCGCCAATCTTGCCCTGCATCTGGAGCTGGATCGGTCCGGGCTGCGGGCCGTTTGCACCCTGACGCCGCCCGGCGGCCGCGGAACGCTGCGCGCCGAATGCACACAAGCAGGCGAAGACACGCGCAAGGGACAGTGCACGGTGCGGAGTGAAGGCCTGCAAATGGATGCGGACCGCAATCCGCTCGCCCTGCTCGTCGAACCGAAGCTGCCTCTTGCCCTCCACCAGGGAACGCTGACTTTTTCCCTCCAAGGCCGGTGGCAGCCAGGAGCCCCCCTTGCCCTCGATCTGGAACTTGACGGCAAGGTGGCGCGGGGAACCGCGTTTGCGGCGCCTTTCTCGGGCCTGGTTGTGCAACAACGGCTGCATCTGCTGCCAGCACTACGTTCGATCACCGCTGGCCTGGTGCAGTTGGACAAGCTGGAGGGCCCGATCCCGGTCGACCAGCTCACCATGCACACCCGGTTCACGGCCCCTGCGGGCGGTCAGGCCCCCGTGGTGGCCATCGAACGGGCCGATGCGGCGCTCTTCAACGGCAAGATTCGTTTGGCAAACTGTGTCTATGACCGCGGCAATCCGGACACGGCATGCCTGGTGCGTTTGGACGATCTTGACCTCCAGCCGATCGTCGCCCTGCAAAAGGTTGACGGCCTGACCGTCACCGGCCGGGTGAGCGGTCAACTGCCGCTGCGGTTCTCGCCCCAAGGGGTCCGCATTCACCAGGGCCGAGTGGAAAACATCGGCAGCGGTCTCATTCGCTATCATCCCGCAGGCAACACCCTCGAAGGCTCCCCGCTCACCGTGTATGCCCGCAACGCCTTGGAGGAACTGCACTACCAACGGCTGACCGCCCACATCGATTATCTGCCTGACGGAACCCTCACCGTGGCCCTGCATCTCCAGGGGCAGAACCCGAAACTGGAGGGAGGAAGGGCGGTGCACCTCAACCTCAACACCGAGCAGAATCTGCTTTCTCTCCTCAAAAGTCTTCAGTATAGTCACTCCTTGTCCTCGGAGCTCGACCGGACCATCCGGCAGCACCGATAACCTCTCCCTTTTCCCCTGCAGGAGGCTGCATGTCCCGACACCTGGCCTTGCTTGCGCTGGCGGCCTTCGCCTTTTCCGCCTGCTCTCCGACGGTAACGGTGGCTCCGCCCGACAAGCCAATCACCATCAACCTGAACGTCAAGATCGAACACGAGATCCGCGTCAAGGTGGAAAAGGAGCTGGAGAGCGTCATCAACCCGGAAAGCGGGCTGTTTTAAACGGAGGATACCCATGAAACGATGGATCATGACCGTGCTTTTTCTGTTGCTGTGCGGCCAAACCGCCCTTGCGCTCGATTTGCAGACGGCCAAGGCCCAAGGCCTGGTCGGCGAAACCCCCAGCGGTTATCTGGCCCAGGTACAGAGCGGCAACGGAGAGACAGCCCAACTGGTGCATTCCATCAATGCTCAGCGCAAACAGGAGTACGAAAAAATCGCCCAGCGCAACAAGACGTCCCTGCAGGCGGTCGAACAGCTGGCCGGCCAGCAGGCCATGGACAAGACGCCGGGCGGCCAATATATCCTGGTCAACGGCACCTGGACCAAGAAATAACCGATGTGCGAGGGTGACGAACCGCCGCTCCCCTTCCCGGCCCAATGTGCCGCTCCCACCACAATCAGCTTGACAGGATAAAACTATACGTTTAAGATTTTCGATATGAAAACCAACTACACCCGCACCCTGCCCGATGCCTGGAAACCGATGTCCCGGGTGTTCACCGCCCTGGGCGACGAGCACCGTCAGCGCATCCTCCTGTTGTTTGACCAGGGCGAACGGCTCAACGTGGGCCAGATCGCCGAGGTGTCCACGCTCTCCCGCTCCACCGTCTCCCACCACCTCAAGATCCTCCGCGAGGCCGAGGTGCTGGCCTCGGAGAAAATCGGCAAGGAGGTCTGGTACTGGATCAACTGCCCCTATCTGGAAACAGTGCTGACCAACGTGCTGGACTACATCCGCCTGATCAAATAATTTTGTTCAACATGTCGAAATTCCTAAACTCATCAATCAATCGCTCCTGCCCATTCACGAGGAACCCTGCCATGATGCGCTCGATTGTGATCGTTGTTCTCCGCGGCCTGTGCCGCCTGCTGTTCCGGGTCGATATCCAAGGAGCAGCCGCCGGATTCAACGCCGACCGGCTGCTGGTGGTCGCCAACCACGAGTCCCTGCTCGATGGCCTGCTGCTTGGCCTGTTCATCCCGATCAATCCAGTGTTCGTGGTCCATACCGCCGTGGCCAACAAACCTTTCTTCCGTCTCATCCTCTCCCTAGTCGATTATCTGGCCGTGGACCCGACCAACCCCATGGCCATGAAACAGGTGGTCCGCTTGCTGGAGGCCGGCCGCCCGGTGGTGATCTTCCCCGAGGGGCGGATCACCACCACCGGCAGCCTGATGAAGGTCTACGACGGTCCGGCCTTTGTCGCCGCGCGGACCGGAGCCACCATTCTGCCGGTGCGGCTGGACGGTCCGTCGCGCAGCTACTTCTCCCGCCTGTCCGGCAAATATCCCAAGGTCCTCTTTCCCCGCATCCGCCTCACCATCCTGCCGACCACGACCATTCCCCTGCCTTCGGCACCGACCGCCAAACTGCGCCGCCGTCTGGCCGGCGAGGCCATGCGCCGCCTGATGCAGGAGATGGTCTTTTCTTGCCGGCCGGCCCAGACCCTGTTTGCCGCCTTGTGCGACGCCGCCGAGATCTTTGGCCGCAACCGGCGGCTGCTCGAGGATGTCCGTCAAATCGAATACTCCTACAACGACCTGCTCAAGATGGCCCTGCTCCTCAGCCGGCAGGTCGAGCGGATGACCGCGGTCGGGGAGCGGGTCGGCCTGCTGCTGCCCAACATGGCGCCAACGCTTGGCCTGCTGCTCGGCCTGACCGCCCGCCGCCGCATCCCAGCCATGCTCAACTACACCGCTGGTCTCGACGCCCTCCGGGCCGCCTGCACTGCCGCCGAAATCCGCACCGTACTCACCTCGCGCGCCTTTGTCGCCCAGGCCAAGCTGGCCGACAAGCTGGCCGGTCTGCACGGGGTGCAGTTGGTCTATCTGGAGGATCTCAAGGCCAACACCCGTCTGGCCGACACCCTGTGGCTGCTCGCCTACGCGATCCATGCGCCCCGATCCCATGCTCTGCCCGCTTCGCCGGAAGATCCGGCGGTGATCCTCTTTACCTCGGGCTCCGAGGGTATGCCCAAGGGGGTGGTTCTGTCCCACCGGGCCCTCCTGGCCAACATCGCCCAGGTGCGAGCGGTGATCGATTTTTCCGTGGACGACAAGGTGCTCAACGCCATGCCGATCTTCCACTCCTTTGGCCTCACCGCCGGCACCCTGCTGCCGATACTCACCGGAGCGAGCCTCTTTCTCTATCCAACGCCGCTGCACTACCGGGTCATTCCCGAATTGGCCTATGATCGCAACTGCACCGTGCTATTCGGCACATCCACCTTCCTCAACAACTACGCCCACCACGCCCATCCCTATGATTTCTACCGGTTGCGCTATGTGGTGGCCGGGGCGGAGAAACTCTCCGAAGCGGTGCGCAGCCTGTGGTTCGAAAAATTCGGCATCCGCATCTTCGAGGGCTACGGGACCACCGAAACCGCCCCGGTGCTGGCGGTGAACACGCCCATGGCCTACCGCACCGGCACGGTCGGCACCCTGCTGCCCGGCATCGAGGCCCGCCTGGTCGCTGTTGCCGGCGTCGAGCGGGGTGGCATCCTCCACGTACGCGGTCCGAACCTGATGAGCGGCTACCTCAAGGCCGACCGGCCCGGAGTGCTGCAGCCGCCGTCCTCCGAACTGGGCGAGGGCTGGTATGCAACCGGCGATGTGGTGGAGATCGATAGCGAGGGGTTTGTGCGCATTGTCGGCCGCATGAAGCGTTTTGCCAAGATCGCCGGCGAGATGATCAGCCTGGAGGTGGTGGAGCGATTGGCCGTGGCCGCCTCCCCGACCTGCAGCCATGCGGCCGTGAGCCAACCGGATGCCGCCAAGGGCGAAGCCCTGGTGCTCTTCACCACCGACCCGGCGCTCAGCCGCGACCAGTTGAGCACAGCGGCCAGGGAACTGGGTGTTGCCGAACTGGCCGTGCCACGCACCATCCGGCCGGTCGAATCGCTGCCTCTAATGGGCACCGGCAAGGTCGATCACCTCGCCCTGCAACGGTTGGCGGCATCTGCCTGACACAACCTCTTCCGATCATTCAGTCCAAAGGCCACACCATGAGTTCACAATTCGGTTTGCTCAAGACCCCGCGTTTCCTGCCCTTCTTCATCACCCAGTTTCTCGGCGCCTTCAACGACAACCTGTTCAAGAACGCCCTGATCGTGCTGCTCACCTTCCAGGCGGCCAGTTGGACCAGCCTCAAGGCCGAGATCCTGGCCAACCTGGCGGCGGGCATCTTCATCCTGCCCTTTTTCCTCTTCTCCGCCACCGCCGGTCAGTTGGCGGACAAGCACGACAAGGCCACCCTCGCCCGGCTGGTCAAGGTGCTGGAGATGGCGATCATGGCCGTGGCCGCCGCCGGCTTCTGGCTGCACAGCCTCCCCCTGCTGCTCGGGGCCCTGTTTCTGCTCGGCTGCCATTCCACCCTGTTCGGGCCGGTCAAGTACGCCATCCTGCCCCAGCACCTCCATGAGGACGAGCTGGTCGGCGGCAACGCCCTGATCGAGGCCGGCACCTTTGTCGCCATCCTCATCGGCACCCTGACCGGTGGCCTGTTGGCCGGTGCGGTCACCCACCCGGTGTGGGTCGCCGCTGGGGGCTTGCTGGTGGCCTTTGTCGGTTACCTGAGCAGCCGGGGGATCCCCACCGCACCACCGCCGGCCCCGGAGCTGCGCGTCAATCCCAATCCGATCACCGAAACCTGGCGCAACATTGCCTTTGCCCGCGAAAACCGCACCGTGTTCCTCTCCATCCTGGGTATCTCCTGGTTCTGGCTCTACGGCGCCCTGTTCCTGGCCCAGTTTCCGGCCTATGCCAAGAATGTGCTCGGTGGCGCGGAATCCACGGTCACCCTGCTGCTGGCCATCTTCACCATCGGTATCGGCATCGGCTCGCTGCTGTGCGAACGGCTGTCCGGCAAACGGGTGGAGATCGGACTGGTGCCCTTTGGTTCCATCGGCCTGACCCTGTTCGGCCTGGATCTGGCCCTGGCCTCTCCCGCCGGGCCGATTGCCGGTGCTCCGCTCGGTCTGGGAATGCTGCTCGGTCAGTGGTCCACCTGGCGAATCCTGGTGGATCTGGTGCTGATCGGCATGTTCGGCGGCTTTTTCATCGTCCCCCTCTATGCCCTGGTGCAGGTGCGCAGCGCGACTGAACATCGAGCGCGGATCATCGCCGCCAACAATATCCTCAACGCCCTGTTCATGGTGGTGGGAGCCGTGGCCGCCGGTGCCCTGCTGGGCGCGGGCATGACCATTCCCTGGCTGTTTGCCGTGGCAGCGGTGTGCAACGCCGTGGTCGCCCTCTATATCTACGGCCTGATCCCCGAGTTCCTCCTCCGCTTCCTCGCCTGGCTGCTGGTGCACGGTGCCTATCGGCTGGAGAAGCGGGGCATCGACCATATTCCCGTGGAGGGGCCGGCGGTGCTGGTGTGCAACCATGTCAGTCTGGTGGACGTGTTGGTGATCATGGCCGCCTCGCCACGGCCGGTCCGCTTTTTGCTCGACGAACGCTTCTTCCGCCTGCCGATCCTCGGCAGTCTACTGCGCCGCAGCGGTGCCATCGGCGCGGACCTGAGCGATGCGCACTCCGCCTCCCTGGTGCGAGTCCAGGAGGAGGCCGCCGCCACCCTGGCCGCGGGCAACCTGGTGGCCCTGTTCCCGGAGGTGACCCACACACCGGACGGCCACCTGCAACCCTTCCGCCCGATCGTCACGCCCATCGTTGCCCGCATCCCGGCACCGGTCATTCCCATGGCGCTGCAGGGCTTGTGGGGCAGCTTCTTTTCCCGGATCGAGGGGAGGGCCTTGGGCCGCCCTTTCCGCCGGGGGCTGCTGTCACGCATCGCGATAGTGATTGGAGCGCCATTGACCGCTGACGAGGCCACGCCCGAGCGGCTGCGACAGGCGGTGCAGGATTTGCGAGGAGAATGTCGTTGAGAGCGGAAACCGGAATTTACATCCGGCCGTGGCGGATAATCGAGAGCAGCAGCCAGAACCCCATGACGCCGGCGAACAGAAAACCGAGCAGGCCGATGACCGGAATGCTGTGCCAGTGGGGGGGGATGTCGGAGAGGACGATCAGCGAACTGCCGACAATGAGGGCGGCCAGAACAATGGCAAAGCTGATCCGGTTGGACACCCGGTCCAGGGTGGAGTCCAAGGACTTCAGTCCCCGGTGCTCGAACTCCAGCCGCATCCGGCCGCTGCGCAGCTGGGAGAGGATGGTGCGGAGCTCGTCGGGCAGGTCGCGCAGCAGCTGCAGGTAAGAGGTGCCGGTGTGGGACAGTTCCTCGGCGATCCGTCCGGGCTGCATCCGCCCCAACCGGATCTTGCGCATGAACGGTTTGGCCAGGCGGATCAGTTCGAGCTTGGGGTCGAGCATCAACCCCACCCCCTCCACCGTGCTCAGGGCCTTCATCATCAGATAGAGGCTTGGCTTGAAGGAGAGTTTGTGCCGTGATACCAGGTCGAGCAGATCCTGAAGAATCTTGGCGGCCTCTAGATCCTCCAGCGGCCGATAGAGGTACATGTCCATCAGACTGCCCAGATCGCGGCCCAGATTTTCCCGGTCGACCTCGCCCAGTTGCACCGTCACCTTGAGCACGCCGCTGACCACCTGCTGCTCGTTGCCGGCCACCAAGTCGAGCACCAGGTCGGTGAAATCCTCTCGATCCTTGAGTGACAGCCGCCCCATCTGCCCGAAGTCAATAAAGCAGAGCACATTGTCCGGCAGGACAAACACGTTGCCCGGATGGGGATCGGCGTGGAAAAAACCGTGGACAAAGATCTGCTCCATCACCAGATTGGCCCCGCGCTCGGCGATCAACGGCAGGTCATAGCCCTGCTCGCGCAGCAGATGCACTTTGGATGACTTGATGCCGATCACATATTCCATCACCAGAATGCGATCGGTGCTCAGCTCTGGATAGACCAAGGGCACATGGATGGCCGGGTTGCCCTCGAACTGGCGGGCAAAGCGCTGGATGTTGGCCAGTTCGATGGAAAAATCGATCTCCCGGCTGAGGCTGCGGGCAAACTCGTGGACAATGGCCATGGGCTGATGCCCCTGGACCTCCTCCAGGTACTGCTCCATCAGCTCGGCGATGTGGGCCAGGATCTCCAGATCCACGGCGATGACGTTTTCGATCCCGGGCCGTTGTACCTTGACCACCACCTCGGCGCCGTTGTCCATGCGCGCCCGGTGTACCTGGCCAATGGAGGCCGCGGCCAAGGGCTCGGTGTCGAAATAATGGAAAATCTCCTCCGGCGCCCGCCCCAGTTCCTCCTTGATGATCGCCTGCACCTCGTCGATGCCGAAAGCGGCGATATCATCCTGGAGCTTGGCCAATTCGTCAAGGAAATCGGCGGGAATCAAGTCGGGCCGGGTGGAGAGCAGTTGGCCGAGTTTGATAAAGGTTGGCCCCAACTCCTCGAAGACCAGCCGCAGCCGCTCCGGCCGGGACAGCCGCGCGATCTGCTCGCGCGGCTTGCGGTTGATCATCTGCAGTCCGGACTCCAGGTACTGGTCGATGTGCAGACGGTCAACCAGATCATTGAAGCCGTACTTGAACAGCACCCGCAGGATGCGGTGATAGCGGTTGAGGTGGCGGTAGGTCCGGCCGATGGCGCCGAGCTTGCGGATACTGAACATGCGCGATATTACTCGCCGTCACTCCGGTTGGTGGCCACCTGCAGTTCCTCGATCTTGCGCTGCAACTCGGCGATTTCGTCCTTGGTGGCCAAATTGAGCTGCTTGATCCGGTCCTCGACCCGCTTATTGATCCACAGATCCAGCTGATCCTTGGCCTTTTCGGATTTGCGCAACAGGTCATCGACGAACTGTTTGCCCTCTTCCTGGGACATCTTGCCCTTTTCAATCAGTTCGCCCTTGAGCTCCTCGATCTTTTCCTTGGTGAGAAAGGCCGCGCCGATTCCGGCATAGACTATGTTTTTCAGCATCTCTTTCATGATCTCCTCCATGGGTGCAAAAACGTGGACTATACTGGGCGCGCTCGCAGAGCCGCCCATCCCGTGTCAATTTTTGTCGACATCCCGATGGGCGACCTCCGCCCGCAGCCCCTGCCGCTCAAGAAGGGCGCGCAGGTACTCGACCACGGCCACCGAGCGGTGTTTGCCGCCGGTACATCCCACCGCCACGGTCACCGACTCCCGCCCTCCCGCCGCGTACTCATTCAACAAAAAAATCAGCAGGGGTTCAAGCAGGGCAAGAAACCGTGCGCCGCTCTGGTTGCCGAGCACATAGCTGGCCACCCGTGGCTCCCTGCCGGTAAAGGGTTGCAGCTCCGGCACCCAAAACGGGTTGGGCAAGAAACGGACATCCCAGACCAGATCGGCCGCGGCCGGACCATGCTTGAACCCAAAGGAATAGAGGGAAATTTTCACCATAGCCTCATGAATGGCTGCGAAAAGGGGGACAGGATATAATGCAGTATAAGCACCGCTTGTATTTGTTCAATCTTTGTTCAATCGCAAAAAGCGTTTTTTATGAATCAGCTCGGCCGGATAGCCGGGAGCTGCCCGGCTTTGCCTCAGCTCGCCGAACAGATCATACGGATGGACTCGGCCCGTTCGTTGATGCCGCGCTTGAGCATCTCATGGTTGTAGGCGGCGATCACATCCTGGCGTTTGAGCATGCCCAGGACCCAAGGTTCCTCCAGGGTCTCCACCACAGGGATCTCGTCGATCCCCTTGATGTCAAAAAGCTTCATCGCTTCATAGCAATTGGTGTCCGGGGTGAGCATGATCACGTCGCGGGTACAGATGGATCCCACCAGGTGGCAGACACGCTCTTCCTCGCTGTGGAGGACAGTCTTCACATCCTGCATCGACACCACCCCGACCATCATGCCGTGGGCGTTGATCACCGGAAAATAGAAGCTGTTGCGGGCAAAGCGAAACAGTTCGAGCAAATGATTGATATTTGCGTTTTCACTAATAAAATCGACATCTTCGGTGATCGCCTTGCCCACTCGGATCGACTTCATGATCGCCACCTCGCGGCCTTCGTGAATATCGATCCCCTCGCGGGTGAAATCCACCGTGTCCATGGAGTCGCCGTACAACCAGGAAGAGGTCACGGTCCCCAGGACGGCGGTCAGCATCACCGGGATGATGATCATGTAGTTGCCGGTCATCTCGAACAACAAAAAGATGGCGGTCAGTGGCGCGTGGGTGGTGGCGGCGAGGAACGCGCCGATCCCCACCGTGGCATAGGCGCCGGCGGTGGCCGTGTAGCCGGGAAGGAAATGGTGGACAATGCCGCCAAAGGCGCCGCCAAGCACGGCGCCAATGAACAGGGCCGGAGCAAAAACGCCGCCGGCGCCGCCCGAGCCCAGGGTGATGGCGGTTGCCAGCGATTTGAGGAAGACCAGAAGCATCATCCGCCAGACCAGGGTGTCGCCCGCCAGGGCCTTGGCAATATAGTCGTAGCCGTTGCCCATGACCTGGGGAAAGAAGAGGGCGATGCACCCCACCAGCAGGGCACCGAAGATCGGCTTGATTTGCGGGTGGAGCGGGATTCGCTGAAACTGGTCGCGAATCAGATAAAAAAAGCGAATGTGGAGCACCGCCGTCGCCCCGACGACAACGGCCATGACCGTGTACAACGGCAATTCGACAAAGGGGTTGACGATCGAATAGTCGGGGATGGGAAAAGCCGGAATCTCGCCATAATAGGCGCGGGAGACCACGGTGGACAGGGCCGAGGCGATCACCAAGGCGGCAAAGGAGGATATCTCATAGGTGCCGAGCAGCACGATCTCCGCCGCGAAAAACATCCCGGCCAGGGGCGCGTTGAAGATACCGGCAATACCGCCGGCGCATCCGGCGGCGATGTAGACCTTCATGCGCTTGCCGGACACCCGGAAACGCTGCCCAACCTGCGACCCCAGGGCGCCGCCGATCTGGGCAATCGGCCCTTCGACACCGGCCGAGTTGCCGGAACCGATGGTCAGGGCGGTGCTGATGATCTTGATGAAGATGGTGCGCGCCCGGATCACGCCATTCTCCAGATTGACCCGGCGAAGGAAATTGGTGAACCCGTAGCCGTTGACCTCGCCGGGAAAGGCGAGGGAAAGGGGGATGAGCAGAGTGGCGCCGAGCATTGGCAGCAGCGGCAAAAGCAGTTTCCGCCACCCGCCCTGGCCAATACCGAGAGCCTCGTAGCCCCAGACAAAAATGAGCTCATGGATGAGATCAACCGCCTCGCGGAAGACAATGATGGCCAAGCCGGACATCACGCCGATGAAGGCGGCGATCAGGATCATCCGCGCCCGCTCGCCCGGCAAAAACGCCTTGACCCTGGTCAGCATGGCTGCTCCGAGCTGGTGTCCATGACGGGCCGGGGAGGAAGCGTGGGAAGGATGGCGCGTGAACAGTCGCTCGGCTCACCGGAACACCCAGCCAGAACCGTCACTCGCCCGAATGTATCCATATTGCCCGTCCTCCACTCTCTGCTGGCCTGGCGGCCCTGGTCGTTGCGCCGATCTCCTTTTCCGCCGTTCGAAAAAGAAGAATGGAACATAACAAAAACCCCTGGCGAATTAAACTGGTTTCTGGCCGCCGCCTGTTCCCGGGCAGACACCCGCTCTCAGACGAATCCTCATCCAATGAAACGGCCCGAGGATTCTTGTGCTATGGCTGCCTTTTTCGTATAGTTGGGTCTCATGCAGATCACCCGTTCCCGGGGTGCATCGTTGCCAGACAGTCTCAGCGAGGTACATCATGCCTGACCAAAAGAAGCCCGATCCCGCCAAGGTTGCCTTCCTCCGATCCCTGCCCGACGACGTCAAGGCGGTGATCACGGGCGAGGAAGCAGAGCAGTTCATGTTCGGGGAATATATCCCGGAGTCACTCTACGAAAAGATCAAGGACTACCTGGAGGAAAGTCCCGACTGAACAAGCGGCTGCCCTCACGCAGCCGCTTGCCGATCGCCTTCCGGCCAAGTCCATCAGCGACACCCAGCGGCTTGCCGGGTCGCGGTGCACAACAACAGGCCGCAACTGCATGGCTTTTGGGCCAACGGTTTAGGATTGCAGAATGCGCTGTTTTGGTTTATCGTGGCCAACTAAATAACTGAATGCCAATTCATTACCGTGGCCGGGGAAGGTCACCCCATGAAGCGGCGCGGTGTTGTTGAAACGTGGCCACCCCGTGGTGGACGGATGATTGTGACAAACCGGATGGAAATACCAAGCATCTTTCTCGGCAATCAAACAACCATCGGTTTTTTGCGCTCTGTGCATGCCGCCACCCCGTGCTTGCCTGTCCCCCCCTCCTCCCCTTTTTTTTCATCATGAGGCAGAGAACAACTGAACCGTAAACAGCATCACCAGAGAGAAGACCAAAGCGGGTAAGTACACTTTTTGAGGTTCTGCGGAACCTTTTTCATAGCGTTCATCTTAACCGTTTCCGGCAGTTCCTGCCGGCAAACACCAACCACCGTGTAAGGAGAATGATCTTATGTCGCGAAAAATGGTCACCATTGACGGAAACCAGGCATGTACGCATGTTGCGTATGCCACAAGTGAAGTCATAACAATCTATCCCATTACGCCATCCTCTCCGATGGCTGCCGAGTCCGACGCCAAAGCCAACGCCAAACAAGAGAATATCTGGGGATCCATCCCGGTTATTACCCAGATGCAGTCCGAGGCCGGTGTCGCCGGTTCCATCCACGGTTCTCTGGGCGCCGGTGCCCTGTGCACCACCTTCACCGCTTCCCAGGGTCTGCTGCTGCTGACCCCCAACATGTACAAGATCGCCGGTGAGTTGTTGCCCACGGTTTTCCATGTCACCGCCCGCGCCATCGCCTGCCAGGGTCTGTCTATCTTCGGTGATCACGGCGACGTCATGGCCGTCCGCCAGACCGGTTGGGCCATGCTCTGCTCCCAGGACGTGCAGGAAGCCCAGGATATGGCACTGATTGCCACCTCTTCCACCCTGCAGTCCTCCATTCCGTTCCTCCACTTCTTCGACGGGTTCCGGACCTCCCACGAGGTCATGAAGATCGAGCAGCTGACCATGGACGACATGCGCGCCATGATCGACGAGGACCTGATCATCAAGCACCGCGAGCGCGCCCTGACCCCGGATCGCCCCACCATCGGCGGTACGGCCCAGAACCCGGACGTCTACTTCATCGGCCGCGAGACCGTAAATAAATTCTATGACGCCGTTCCGGGTATCGTCCAGGCCACCATGGACAAATTCGCCGCCCTGACCGGTCGCCAGTATCACCTGTTCGACTACATCGGCGCCCCGGATGCCACCGACGTCATCGTCATCATGGGTTCCGGCGCCCTGACCGTTGCCTCCACCGTCGAGCACCTGATTGCCGAGGGCAAGAAGGTTGGTCTGGTCATCGTTCGTCTGTTCCGTCCGTTTGATCCGAAAGCCATGGTCAACGCCCTGCCGCCCACCGTTGAGCGCATCACCGTGCTTGACCGCACCAAAGAGCCGGGCTCCAACGGCGATCCGCTCTATCTCGACGTCCGCACCGCCGTCACCGAGGCTGCCGAGGCCAACCCCACCATGTTCGTCCCGGTTATCCTCAACGGCCGTTACGGTCTGGGCTCCGCCGAGTTCACCCCGGCCATGGTCAAAGCCGTGTTCGACAACATGGCATCGCTTGCGCCGAAAAAGAAATTCTGCGTTGGCCCGAACGACGACCTGGCCTTCACTAGCCTCAAGTATGACAAGTCCTTCAACATCGAAGGCAGCGACGTGTTCCGCGCCCTGTTCTACGGTCTGGGTTCCGACGGTACCGTTGGTGCCAATAAGAACACCATCAAGATCATCGGTACCGAAACCGATAACTCGGCCCAGGGCTACTTCGTCTACGACTCCAAAAAGTCCGGCTCCATGACCGTTTCGCATCTGCGTTTCGGCAAGAATCAGATCGTTGCCCCGTATCTGATCAACAAGGCCAACTTCGTCGCCTGTCACAACCCGGCCTTCCTTGACACCTACGACATGTTGGCCAACCTGGAGACCGGCGGCACCTTCCTGCTGACCACCACCTTCACCAAGGACGAGATCTGGGACCACCTGCCCTCCCTGGTGCAGAAGCAACTGATCGAGAAGAAGATCAAATTCTACATCATCGACGCGGTCAAACTCGGCCTGGCCCTTGGCCTCGGCGCTCGCATCAACATGATCATGCAGACCGCCTTCTTCGCCATCTCCGGCATCATCAGCAAGGATGAGGCGATCAAGTCGATCAAGAAGGCAATCAAAAAGACCTACGGCATCAAGGGCGACAAGGTCGTCAACATGAACTACGCCGCGGTTGACGGCGCCATCGAAAACATCGTCGAGGTCAAGGTTCCCAAGAAAATCACCGGCCACGAGATGCCGCCGATCGTTTCCGACGAAGCACCTGAGTTCGTCAAGACCGTCACCGCCAAGATGATGGAAGGTCACGGCGAGGACATCCCGGTTTCCCAGTTCCCGAACGACGGCCGCTGGCCGACCGCCACCTCCCAGTGGGAGAAGCGCAACATCGCCGTTCAGGTTTCTTGTTGGGATGCCGAGACCTGCATCCAGTGCGGCCGCTGTTCGCTGGTTTGCCCGCATGGCTGTATCCGCATGAAGGTCGCCACCCCTGAAGCCCTGGCCGCCGCCGGCGCCGATGCCTCCTTCAAGACCGCCGATGCGGTAGGCAAGGAGTTCAAGGACATGAAGTTCACCATGCAGATCTCCACGGCCGACTGCTGCGGCTGTACGCTGTGCGTCACCGTTTGCCCGGCTCGCAAGAAGGATGCCGAGGGCAACAAGACCGAGATCCGCGCGCTGTCCATGGTGATGAACACCGAGGAGATCAAGCAGGAATCCCTGAAGAACTGGAAGACCTTCCTGGCCCTGCCCGAGGTTGACGACAGCCTGATCAACGTCGGCACCATCAAGGGCAGCCAGTTCAAACGGCCGCTGTTCGAGTTCTCCGGCGCCTGCGCTGGCTGCGGCGAGACCCCGTACATCAAGCTGGTCACCCAGATGATCGGCGACCGTATGTTGGCCTCCAACGCCACCGGTTGTTCCTCGATCTACTCCGGCAACCTGCCCACCACCCCGTACTGCAAGCGCGCCGACGGACGTGGGCCGGCCTGGTCCAACTCGCTGTTCGAGGATAACGCCGAGCACGGCTTGGGTATGCGTCAAGCGGTCGACAAACTGGCCAGCCAGGCGGTCGAACTGTTGGATGCGGCTGTCAAGGAAGGTCTGGTCGCCAAAGAGTTGGCCGACGCCCTGCTCAACGCCCCGCAGAAGGAGCAGGCCGAGATCGAGGCCCAGCGCGCTCGCGTGGCCGAGTTGAAGGCGGCCCTCGAGGGCAAGAAAGACGCCATCGCCAAACGGCTCTATCATGTGGCCGACTACCTGGTGAAAAAATCCGTCTGGATCATCGGTGGCGACGGTTGGGCCTATGATATCGGCTACGGCGGTGTTGACCATGTTCTGGCTTCCGGCAAGAACGTCAATATCCTGGTGCTGGATACCGAGGTCTACTCCAACACCGGTGGTCAGATGTCCAAGTCCACCCCGCGTGCAGCCGTGGCTCAGTTTGCCGCCGGCGGCAAGAGCATGCCCAAGAAGAACATGGGCCTGATCTTCTCCACCTTCGGCACGGTCTATGTTGCCCGCATTTCCCTCGGCGCCAACCCGCAGCAGGCGATCAAGGCCATTCAGGAGGCCGAGGCCTATGACGGTCCGTCCCTGATCATCGCCTATGCCCACTGCATCAACCACGGCATCAACATGGCCATGGGTCTGGAGCAGCAGAAGAAGGCCGTCGAGTGCGGGCACTGGTCGTTGTTCCGTTACAACCCGGCGCTTGAGGCCGAAGGCAAGAACCCGCTGATCATCGACTCCAAAGAGCCGACCATCAGCTTTGCCGACTACGCGATGAACGAAAACCGTTACCGGATGCTCAAGCTGTCCAATCCGACAATGGCTGACGAGTTGATGGCACAGTCGCAGAAAGACGTCGACAAGTCCTGGAAATTGCTGAAAGGCTGGGCCAAGGCGCTTGAGACCGAATAAACCGTCTTCGGACGCATGATGGAACAAAAAAGCCCTGCCGGGAAACCGGCAGGGTTTTTTTGTTGATCGCGTTACCGGGGATTGAGCTCGTCATCCCCGGTATTTTTTCTGACTCAGCTGTCCGCTTGTTTTTTCCGTGCCGCGGCTTCGCGCTCCTGCCGCTCCTTGAGCATCCGGTCGCGCTCCGCCTTCAATTCCTCGTATTCGCGTTCAGCCGCCAGCAGCGCTTCATCCTGACGTTTTTTGATTTCCTCGACTTTGGCTTTGATTTTGTCTTCCTTGATGGTCAGCCCAGGCGCACCAAAGAGGGTATTGGCCAGATATTTAAAGGAAAAAAGCATCAATTCCACATCGTCTTCCTTGATTTTGGCCAGGGTATCGGCATCCATCTCATAGGTGTCGAGGAAGGAACTCTCGAAAATAAACTTGCGGAAGGTATCGAGATCGGTGGAAGCCATGAAGAACATCCGCTTGGCCGCCTCACTCAAGGTCGCTTGCAGGCCGAAGGATTTGCGCCGCATGACCAATCGCAGCCACTCCTTGTTCATCTCATCGCGCAGATCGACCCCCTGATCGGCCCGCCACTCGCCGATGGTCCAGTGCTTGGGTTCTTCATGGCCCTTGCAGTGCGGCTCCTTGACCAGGAAGAAAAATTTCTCCTCGGAGGCATCGTTGGTGCCGCCCTCATGGAAATCGGCCATGCCCACCGGGTAGTACCGGCAGGCCGAGGGGCGATCCGAATAAACGGTGCAGCCCTCAGGGGTGACAAAGGGGCAACCGTTCTTCTCGCCCCGCAATTTCAACTGGACGCCGGGCATATCGGTCTTCTCCAAATAGGCGGGCTCGGTGTATTCGGTGATGAATTCGTGGGCCGGGATGTTCAACCGTTTGCGGAGGATGAGGATGTCATACGGAGTGAGGATGATTTTGATATTGTGACAGCAGGCGGTGAAGCAGCTTACCCCTGGATGGCAGGCAAACTGCAAGTGCGAGCTGAGCGTCAGTTTCTCCGGGAGAATATTGGAGGGATTCTTGTCGGTGGACTTGATAAAATCAGATTCGTTATCAATATATTCTTCTGTCGCCATGGCAGTTCCTCTGAGTGCGGAAGGATGAAAGGCATGCGCCCAAAATGGCGCCGAATAAAAAAGAAACACTTTACCATGTGCGCCCCCGGTGTCAAATCCTATCCGGACGCTTGACGATGAGGCAGGGAAGGATTCCCTCCTGCCAGTAAAAAAACTTCATGCCTTTGCCGTCAGATTCAGCGACAGGAAGACCGCACCGCCTGAAAAAATCCATACCGGGGCCGCTTATTTTATGTCATTTCCCGGTCAAACCTGCTAAGAGAAAAGCAATAATTTTTCCATTTCACCCCATTAAGTGCATGAAACGAATTTTTTCCAATCCCATCGATCTGAGCAAGGTCGACACGCTTATCTATCATCTGCCCGATGGGCCTACCCTATCCGTCGAAATGGACGGTCTGGGGAGCTTTTTCGATTTCGACATGGAAATCGGTGACATTTGCGACACTTCCGACATCGATGGCGTCGTTCATTTTTTTCCCAAAGGCAACGCCTGATCGCCGCTCTTTTTGTCCCTCCGCGCATCACTCCTGGTTCTGTCCCACCTGAAGCCACATGGTTCCCCTGATCGACACCACCGTTGACGGCCACGTCCACACCCGGCTCTGCAAGCATGCCGTCGGTGAAATGGAGGAATACGTCGAGCAGGCAGTGCGCCGTGGGCTAACGACCGTCTGCTTTCTCGAACACCTGGAAACGGACATTGCCTATCAGCCGCCCTGCTGGCTGGATGACGATGAATTTGCCTACTACTTCGAGGAAGGGTTGCGCTTGAAAGAGCGTTATCGGGGCGTGGTGGCTGTTCGTCTGGGGGTGGAGATGGGGTGCAATCCGGCGGCGATCGACGCCATCCGTCATCGGTTGAAGCGGTATCCGATCGAACGCATCGGTCTTTCCTGCCACTTCCATCAGCACGGACTCTCCCACCTAAATCTGCTCAGCCGGCGGCCGCAAAGTCTTGATCGCCTGGCCGCCATTGGCGCCGACGCGGTGATTTCCACCTATTTTGCGACCTTGATCAAGGCGGTGGCCAGCCTGGACTGCGATGTCCTCTGCCACCTGGACGCAGTGTTACGTCACCTGCCCGGCATCACCTTCAACAACGAACACCGTGGGCAAATCGCGCAATTACTGGATGCGATGCAGGGAAAAGACATTGCCCTGGAAATCAACACCTCGGGGTTCGATTACCGTGGGTCGGCCTTCCCCGCCCCGTGGATCATCTCCGCGGCCCTCGAACGCGGCATCAGGCTGGAGGCGGGCTCGGATGCCCATCACCCCAGCGAGGTCGGCCGTTATTTCGACCAACTGCCGCACTATCTGGAACCGTTATGCCGATAAAACGGCTCCTCCCCAACCGGTTCCGCACGCTCCGACCGTTTTCTCGGTCAATGCCCCTTGATATATTTGCCCATGGCCGTGCGCAGGGATTCGGCGCTGAAGGGCTTGATCAGGATGTCGTTGACCCCTGCCGCCGAGGCAGCTTCGTGATCCTGGACATCAGACTGGGTGGTGACCATGATCACCGGCAGACTCTCCGAGGGATACAAGGTCCGGATACGCCGGGTGAGTTCGATGCCGCTGATCTCGGGCATGTTGAGATCGGTCAGCACCAGGGCCGGCTTCTCCTTGGCCAGCCACTCCAAGGCCCCGGCAGGAAACTCAAACAGCACCGGCTCGAAACCGAGCTCGTGAAGGGTTGCCTTGTAAATATTGAGGATCATGCGTGAATCGTCAACGGCACAGACTTTGATTCGTGTACCTCCTTCCCGCTCCTCGCCGGCAATGCGCGCCGCAAACTCCCCCAATCCCTCCTTGTTGAGCAGGGCAATATAGTGCTGTCGAATGTCCCGGTGTGCATGGGGCAGATAAATCAGGGCCAATTCCTGAAAATAGTCTTCCTTGGCCAAACGCAGAAACAGATTGTCGACCTGGGCATTGACTATGATCTTGACGATATGGCGCGCCTCGTCATTCTGAGCACGGACCATGTTCTTGATGCCGGCGGCGAGAATTTCGTTGAAATTGCGGTCGATGGCCCGGGCAGCGGCGGTACAGACATGATCCTCGCTGTCGTTCAAACCGGCGGCCAGGGTATAGGCCCCCTTACGCAAAGGGAGCAGAGCCAGGGCCTCGTAGGCGGCAAAGCGGACGTTGGGATTGCGCGGCATGGTATTGAGCAGGGAACGGATCGGCATAATCGCGCTCTCGTCACCGATCTCGCCGAGCACGTTCAAGGTGTGGATCAGCAGATCGCTGTCACTCTCCTTCAGGTTCTCAATTAATACCGGCACGGCCTTGACCCCGATACGGACCAGCTCGTCCTTGGCGTAGATGCGCATGTGCGCGTAGTGGGACCGGAGCGTATCATTCAACTTTTCCAGGGAAACCTGGTCCTGGACCTCGGAAAAGACCCCAAGGATGATCAGGTCCAACTCGTTGTCCGTTCCCATCCGCTCGGCCAGACGGTGCATGGCCGTGTTGGTGCCGACCTGCCCGAGGGCGTGGATGGCGGCGATGATCAGTTCCCGATCCGCGGCGTAAAGGTAATCGGTCAGGGCATTGATCGACTCGGGATCGCCGATCAGTCCCAGATTTTCAATAATCAGCTTGATGGTGGCCGTCTTGTTGGTCGCGGCTAGCAGGCCGACCAGCACCGGGGTGGCTTCCTCGAATTTCAACTCGCCCGCTGTTTCGATCATCACCGTCTTGTCGGCAAGGTGGGGATCGACCAAGCAATTGAGCAGAACATCCGGATAGGCGATCAGATGGGAAATGAGCGTTTCGCGGATGATCGGCAAATCGGTGCACAACTCCGGCTGAGTGGTAAGCAGATGGTTCAACAGGGGGACGGTAAAGGCTACCTCGCCGCGCGACAATTCATACAACAGCCGATTCTGCGTCTTCTTGTCGACTTCACCGAGATGATCTAGAACCAGCCGGGCCTTGAGGGCATCCCCGGTCTGAATATTGGCCTGGATCTCCTCAATCATATGATCAGCGTTCAACGCAGCCATGCATCACCCCTGTTGAAGATTTGTTTCTGCCGTTATTTCAATAACCAGTCGACGTCCAACCGGCTGATCACATTCAAGCCGCCACACAATACCATGCTAGCGGATTTTCCCAGGTGGTCAAGGAAGACTTGCACCTCATAGGACCGCGGGCCGGCGTTGCACAACAGGATGAAGGTCTTGCCGGCCGGCAGCTCGCCGTGGCGCGTCCGCACCTGTCCGTATTCCATCGCGATCCAGCGCTCGGCACCGTACCTCTCAACATAGGGAGCGGCCTCCACGGGATGCCGCAGGTCGAGCACCGCCCAGTCGGGCTCGCTGGCCATGTTGTCCATCCAGGCCAGAAAGCGGCCAAGCTCGATCTGGCGCAACCGGTTGTCGCACAAGTTTTCCGCCACATAGGCGGCAGCGTTGATCGAGTCGATGGCCGAGGAGAACGGTGGCGCATAGGCCATTTCCACCATGCCGAAGTCCTCGATGGTCGCCCCCTTGGCGATCAGCGCCGCGGCGGTGTCCACTCGGGCGGAAATCGAGTCATTCATCATTCCGAAGGCCTGCAACCCCAGGACCCGCCGGTTTTTCCGCTCAAAAACCAGTTGCAGGATCACCACCGCCTGATCCGGAAAAAAGTGGGCCCGATCAGCCGGCGCGGTCAGGGCATAGTCGGCGTCAAACCCTTCGGCCCGAGCCGCTTCAACGGTGAGCCCCGTTGCGGCGATGCACCGTTCAAAGGCTTTCATGATGAAAGAACCGCAGACCCCGTTAAATACCGTGGGATAGCCGGCCAGGTTATCGCCCACCACCCGGCCTTCGCGGTTGGCCAAGGAGCCGAGCGGCGCATAGGTTTCCCGGCCGGTGATCAGGCTGGTCACGGCGATGCAGTCGCCGGCGGCGTAAATATCGGGATCCGAGGTCTGCAACCGCTGGTTGACCTTGATGCCGCCCCAGGGGGCGACATCCAGCCCGGCAGCCTTGGCCAGTTCGCTGCGGGGCCGCACGCCCACGGCCATGATCACCAGGTCGGCCTCCAGGGTGCGCTGGCCGGTTTTGACCCCGCAGACCTTGCCCTGGCCGTCATTCAGCAACTCGGTGGCCGACTCACGGGCATACACAGCCACCCCCTTTTCCTGGAGATGCTTTTTCAACATGGCGGCAAAATGCCAATCAACGATGCGCGGCAACAGTTGCGGCGCCAGCTCCAACAGGCTGGTCTCGATGCCCCAGAGATCGGTCAGGGCCTCGGCCATCTCGATGCCGATGGCACCGCCGCCGATGACCACCGCCCGACTGACCTTGCCCTGGGCAATCCTCTGTTTAATCTCAATCGCCTTGTGCAGGTTGGCGATGGTGAACACCCCATCCAGATCAGCACCGGGAATGGGCAGATCAAAGGGCCTGGATCCGGTGGCCAGCATCAGCTTGTCATAGGGCAGATCCTGCTGGGCACCGGTTTCGAGATTTTCCACCCGCACCGTTTTGGCCTGGCGATCAATGGCCAGGGCCTTTGTTTGGGTCAGCACCCGCACCCCCTTGGAATGCTCAAAAAAGGTGGCGTCACGCACCACATGGAAACTGGTGGCCCGCAGCTCGCTCTCGTCGGAGACATCGCCGCTGACATAGTAGGGAATGCCGCAGCCGCCGTAGGAAATCAGGCTGTCCTGATCGACCATGGTGACCTCCCAGTCCGGCCGCAGTCGTTTCAATCTGCAGGCAGCCTTGGGTCCTGCGGCCACCGCCCCGACAATCACTATTTTCTTGCTCATGGTATTTCCTCCTATGCGAAAAAAAATGACAACAATACAACCACAATCAACTTGATCCGAGAAGAACCGGCGCGCACGGCGCCACCCGGGGGGCACAGGATCTGCTCCGGCCTCTACCATTTTCAGGGGGCAGACGGCTCCTCTGTTTGCCGTTCGTTCGACGGCGGCGTTGGCTCCGTGGCGAGCCGTGTTGCCGCGGCCGCCAAAAAGGCCTGACGATCAAACACAGGGCGAGAAACGGTGCCGGAAATCTCCGTCTCGATCGTGGCCTCTTCCACCACTACCCCGCCGACGTTCCGGGCCGTATGTTCCGTCAACGGCATCCGCAGGCGGATGGACAACGCGCCATTGGCCTCCGCGCCACCGCTGACAACCAGTTCGCTATCGCCGGCCAACAGACGGATCGGCGCGCAGCTCACGCTGCCATTCTTGCCGTCGCAGACAAGTTCCCGGTCCTGGAAGCGCAGCCTGCTTCGGTCCAAACCAGCTGCAAGCAAGGCATCCCGCAAGGCGCCCTTTGCCTTGAGTCGTGTTTTTTCCAGACCGAGCACGACAGTAAAGGTCGGCCGTTGCCTGCCCGCGGTGTTGACCGGCCAGAAAAAATGTTCCATGCGCAGATCGATTGTCCCTTCAACCTGGGCCAGCGCTCCGAACAAGGGATGCATGGGCGCCAGCAGGCCTTCGACCAGCGACCGTTTCAGGGGCACGCCAAGCAAGACCTGGCTGGCTGGCGGTAAGGTCATCGTTGCCCGGCGATCTTTCCATTGCCACTCGGGTCGCAGGGTAACCTTGCCGCCATTGAGCGGGCCAGAGAGCTGAGCCCGCAACCGGCCCCGATTGCACTCCAGCGACAAGGCATTGTCCCGCAGGTCGATCCGGTGAAAACCAAGCCGCGCGAGGGGCAGATGCGTGTCCAAGGTCAGTTGCTCCAAATCAAGCGGCAGGCGAAGGGGCAGACTGAGAAGAAAGGAGCCCGGCTCGTTGCCGCTCAGGACGATCTCCCGGCCGATCATGGGCTGGAGCAGCGGCAGCAGCGCCGGAAAATGGGGGGTTAACCGTCCCTGCAGTTCCACACGGGCCGTTGGCTGCGTCCGTATCAGCCCGGTTCCTTCGAGGCCAAACGGAGCGGCATGCAGGGAAAAGGCGGGAATCCTCACCTCTTCCTTGCCGTCCCGGGCGCCGAGCGTGCGCATCTTGAGCGTCAGGCGGGGATCGGTGAACACGTTGCGGGTACCGTCAAACAAGGCAAAAGGCGCCATGGTCACGGTCAGATCGCCCTCCACCACATCGTCGCTGGCCTGGCGGGTCCATGACGTCCGAGCCCTGCCCTTCACCCCCATGCCCTGTCCGATCCATCCCCCGGCCTTGGCCAGGCCCGCCAGCAGGCTGGCGTCGTGATCGCCATGCACTTCCAGGGAAACGCCGGACCGTTTGTCGTGCCAATTGTCCATGGAATAACCGAAGTCAACGACATTGGCCGCGCTCGTGAAACGCAGGTGGCGCAGATCGAGCTGATGGGCCGCGAAATCAAGCAGCAGAAAAGCCCGTTCCTGGTCATTCAAATCCTGCCAATTGTCGGCAACCATCAACTGCCCCAAGGCAACGCCCCCTCTGGAAAGTGGGCCGCCCTCGAAACCGAGACCCACCCGTGGTTCACGGACCAACGGCCCTGCCTCGGTGGCCACGAGCAGCTGAGCCACATGGCCGTCGAGGCGGTCCAGCACGATCCGTTGGCCGTTCCAGGTCCCCGATGCATCAAGCGACAGCTGCCCCTCCAGCCCCAGGGGCAGCGGCCTGCCGCCAAGACCGCGCGCCACGGCACCCATCCGGCCCAGATCCGCCGTTCCCTTGACAAAACAATTGGCGGGGGGCCCCGATGCCTCCGCCAGTTCGATCGTTCGCGCCTCCGGCTGGATATTGTCGGCCTGCAGGGAAAATGTCCCGGGCCAGCCGGTTGCCTCCAACCGCAGGGCGTGCATCCGGCCGTCACGGAACCATGTCGGCGGCCCTTCGATCTCCGCCCGCAGGGAGAGGTCGTGCTCGGGAAACAGCACGGCCTGCTCTCGCAGGAAACCAAAACCGCCGATGTCCAGCCGACTTTCCAGCCGATACCGCCCGTCCTCCCCCAGGCGGGACGAGGCGGCGAATGCGGCCTGGCCTCGGGGCCGCACCTCCAGGGCGAAGATCTTGCCCAATTCGGCGAACATCCGGTCGAGATCGGCCTGCGCTTGCACGGTGAAAGCATCCAAGGTACCGCTGCCGCCGGCCTCGAAGAAAGGAGCCCGGGCCTGTGCGGTGCGCACCAAAATCTTCCCCTGGTTCGACTCGGCCTCAAGGTTCAAGCGCAACGGCGAATCCCAGGCGATATGCTGTCCCGCATGTACTGCCTCCAGCCGCTCGGTCCCGCAGTCGGCCTTGACGGTCAGTTGATCGGGCCGCCCCGCAGCCTGGAGGGAAAAATCGACCCGCCCGTTCTCAATGGTTGTCTTCTGGTGCACGGACAGCAGGTGGGGCAGCTGAGCCGCCATTGCCGCCAGGTCGAGCGAACCCGTGGCGGTCAACTGGACATCTTTCTGGTCCAGATGGCCACTTGCCTGGAATTGAAGCGGATCGGATCGAAGTTCCAAGGCGGACAGCCGCCAGCCTTCGTCGCGATGGTGGCTCCCGGTGAACGTGAAGCGCAGATCGGTCAAGAACGGCCGGTCTTGACCGAGCACGCCTCCAAAAAGCGCCATCTCCCGCAACGAGGCCTCGCCACGGAGTTCCGCGTCCCTGATCCCGGCGACGTTCAACCGGCAGGTGGCGTTCAGCAGTCCTTGGCCTCGGGGGAACTTGCCCCGTGCAGCGGCCAACTCAAGAAAATCGGCAATTTCCAGTTGGTGAATGTCGACCTCGGATTGGGAGATCAAGGATTCGGGCAGCGGCTGACCGGCGGGCGGTAGATTGACAAATCCTTGACTTTTCACCCGTCCCTCCGGGCCGGCTCGAAAATCCAGGACATAATTGATCGTCCCCACAGCCAAACTGGCGTCGAGGCGAAGGTCATGGGCGATTTTTCGTTCGCCGTGCTGGCCGGTCGCGAGCACCTGCCCGCCGTTCACCTTGAGCCGGAGGGTCAGACGGTCCCACCAGGGCATCGCCGTGGTGCCGTCCACGGCGACCGGTGGTTTCGGAGGGGCTGGCTGTTCTTTGCCTGCTGCTGAAGCCCGCAAGGCTATCGTGGGTTGGTCAAGAGTCATTTCCCCCAAATAGGCGGGGGCGAGCAGCAGGGCGAGCAGCCCTTTGTCGCTGAGCAGAAGGGGCGATCGCAGGTGAAGGCCCGAAAGAGGCTCGTCATAGCGGAGATTGTCGCATCGCAGCCCCTGCCACCATCCCAACGAACAGGATTGAACTTGGACCTTGCCGGCAAAATCTCGCGCAACCACGCCGAGAACAAACGGCGCAACCGCTGGGTGGAGCAGCAATCGAGGCAGGAAAAGCACCAACGCGGCGACCGCGAGAGAAGCGGCAAAGAGTTTCAAACGCCTGTTGCTGTTCACCGTTCCCTCGGTCTTTCTTTGCTCTGCAAGCCTGTATAACTGCTGAATCGCACAGGGTCAACTTGCCGCGAAAGGGTCCGCCTGTCAACCTTGGAATGGGCGAGAAAGACAAGAAATGTCCGTTGAATCCAAGATGATCGGTGCCCGCCCCCTCGGTGGCCCATATACCACATAAGCGTGGGATTAGCAGCGGGCAGCCGACGTCCAGGGCGGCGGTCAGGGAGAGGAGAACAGGGTGCCGCGACGGATCATGTCTTTGAGTTCCGTCATTTTTTTGCGGTAGCATTCCGGGCAGATGCCATGACTGAGCTCACTGCCGGTCGTCTTATTGAGAAATTGCTCGATGCTGATCCATTGCGTCTGACCGTTTTCGTCCTGCTCGGTGTCGCGAATCTTCTTGCATTCGCTGCAGATGGAGAGCAGCGATTCATACATCCGCACGGTCTGCCGCAGTTTGCGATCAGCCAGGCAACGGCTGACCCGCAGGATCATTTCGTCATAGTCATAGGGCTTGGTCAGATAATCATCGGCACCCAGTCTGAGCGCGCCAACCGCCGCCTCCAGCTCCCGATGGCCGGTGAGGATGAACACCGCCTGATCCGGCCGCTTGTCCTTGGCCAACCGTAGGACTTCCAGGCCGTCGGTCCCTTCCATCATCAGATCGGTGATGATCAAATCATAGGCCTTGTCCAGGAGCCCCAGGGCCTCATCGCCGCTGGCCGCCAAATCCACCGCGTACCCCTGATCCAGCAGATCCAGGCGAAGGGTTTCCCGGATCAGCTCCTCGTCGTCGACGATCAAAATGGATGACGATTCCATGACGCACTCCCTGCATTGTCCAGATTGGCGGCGGGCAGACTGACCGTCACAATCGATCCCCGGCCCGGCACGGCCTCAACCTGGATGAGTCCTTGATGCTTTCTGAGGATGTCGCGGACAAGCGACAACCCGGCCGCCCCGATCATGAACGATGAAGGGAGTTCATGCAACGGTGCAGCGGCGCTGGTGCCCTGCTCGGCCCTGTTCTCGACCTCAACCTGAATCCAATGCCCTGCTCGGCCGGTGCGGATGCGCATTTCGCCCCCTGTTGCCCCAATGCTGTCCCCCCTGGTCGTGATCAAATCGAGCAGCATCTGCTTGATCTGGCTTTCCACCCCCGCCACGGGCAGGGGAGCCGCGCCATATTCCCGGCCACACCTGACCTTGCGGAATTTAAGATATTTGTCGAGCAGAAGCAGGACGGAATCGAGCGCCTGGTGGAGATCGAATATCCGTCTCGCTTCAGGGCCGGGCACGGCGAACTGCTGCACCGCACGCAACAGGTGTTGCATGCGGGTGCACTGTCCAAGCGCCAAGTCGAGGAGGCTCCGTTCCGCGGCTGCGGGATCGGTTTTCCTTGCCATCCGTTCGACCACGCCGCGCACCCCGCAGAGCGGATTGTTGAGTTCATGAACAAGCGACACGGTCAGCGCGCCGATGGTCCGCAACTTCTCCTGCATCAGCGGCTCTGGACCGCCCCGGTCGTCTACCGCATCGGCCAAATGTTCAGATTCCTTGCTCTCTCCGGCCTCATGCACGACAAGCACCAGCTCGGGCTGTCGACCGGCGCCGGCGGCAAGAGGAACCGCACTGTAGACGACGGACAGCAAGGCGCCGTCCTTGCGCTGCCATTGGCCGGAACGCGCACACAGCGGCTGGCTGCCGGGTAATG
Source organism: Desulfobulbus propionicus DSM 2032 (assembly GCF_000186885.1). Taxonomy (GTDB): domain Bacteria; phylum Desulfobacterota; class Desulfobulbia; order Desulfobulbales; family Desulfobulbaceae; genus Desulfobulbus; species Desulfobulbus propionicus. Next base: position 2,944,372 of record NC_014972.1, read on the forward strand.
TGGGCAGGGGGGGTGGCGAATTGGCACAGGCAAACAACAGGCCCCAGTGCCGGCCGAGCAGCTCCTCGCTCGGAAAACCGGTCAATTGGGCCAGCCCCTGATCAACGGCCCGGAAACACCCTTTATCCAGGACGCCCAGTCCAACAATCGCCGCTGACCGGGGTTCCGCCTCGCCGCAGTCTTCTGGAACCGCCGCGAGCGGCATGTGCAGTGAGAATTTGACCGCGTCGATTAACGGATCATCGTGCTGTTCCCTGGACATCCTGCCTCTCCCAAGCAGATTCCGCCACGCTGCCGCCCTTCGAGTGGCGGCATGATGTACAATGGATTCAGGTGATGTAATTTTTCCCTGCCGTGGCAATGCCGTCTCATATAGCAAACCAACAGGTAAACGGCACGCCAAAAAATTGAACCGCCGACACGGGTTCCCGGCTTTCCGGGTGCAAAAATAGGGCGGGCGGGAAGGATTGTGTTTATAGTCATCCCGTTTTGTCCGTGAACGGTGTCCACCGCCTTCGCGGCCAACCCACGCCGACCACAACAAACAAAACAAGGAACAACCCTCATGTGGAAAAAACCGCACACTCTTGAGGAACTCCAGGCCGCCTGCACCTCAACCCTGGTGCAGACCCTGGGCATCGAATTCACCGCCGTGGGCGAGGATTACATCGAGGGACGGATGCCAGTCGATGAACGAACCATGCAGCCGATGGGTCTCCTCCACGGCGGTGCATCGGCTGCATTGGCGGAAACCTTGGGTGGAGCCGGGGCCTATCTGTGCGTCGAAGAAGGGACGATCTGCGTCGGACTAGAAATCAATGCCAACCACATCCGCCCGGCTCGGCGAGGCTGGGTGATCGGTCGGGCCACCCGGCTGCACCAGGGACGGACCACCCAGGTATGGAATATCATGATCCGTGACGAGCAGGATCAGCTGATCTGCGTTTCCCGTCTGACCGTGGCCGTGCGCCCGTCGGTGCAGCGATGACCACCGCCCGTGGCGCTACAGGTCGACAACGGCAACAGGCCGTCCCCTATTGCCGTTGAAAAAAACAACCTTATATTGAGTGCCTGAGAACTTTCGACGCATAGATGCCGGCGATGTACTGGCGCATCGGCACGTCAAGACCGACAAACATCAATCCGGTGGTGAAGTGGTGATCGCGCCGCTGCACATGCCGAACTTGGGCGCGGGCAATGATCTTCTCCCGGCCGAGCATCATGCCCACCTTGAGATTTTGATATTCATCCAGCCGGGTGGGAAGATCAACGGCCAGACCGTTCTCACACAAATCCCGCAGAGACCCGCTGACGGTGGCCGTTGTGGTTGCCACCTGAACCTCGAACCGCTGCGAGCCGAACAGCTGCGATAACTCCGTCAAGGTCATACGTTTGTGCGCACGCTGGCCGTTGGCACTCTGGGGCTGATAATCCCAATCCATCTCCAACCCCTCCAGAGGAGGAATGTCACCCCATTTTTTCTTCTCCATCTTCACTTCCTCCCGTGCGGTTCCATTGGGACCTGCAGCCCATGGCGACGTTCAGCCGTTTCCTGTCCAACGTAGAAAAACCACCAAATTGAACGCATTAAAAATATTTTAATATTCAACCGGATATTACGCAAGCTAGGACGCACAGAGACGTGTCTCGTGGTGGCGGGTTGCGAGGCGACCTCCCCCGGAGATCGAGCGCACTGTTGAGCCGAGTACACAACACACATCGGCACAATCAACGGTGGGTCGCGGTGAATGCCCTATTTCATTGCGATCCGTTCGTCTGCCAGTCATCGGCGGCCCAAGCAGAAATGAAAAAATGAAAAAACAATAGGATGAGCAACACCCAGAGCGCTTGGTGAGCAAAAAAAAAGAGAGGGCAAGTCAACTTGACTTACCCTCTCTTGTATCTCCATGGTAGCGGGGAGAGGATTTGAACCTCTGACCTTCGGGTTATGAGCCCGACGAGCTACCAGACTGCTCCACCCCGCGTTGCAATCAGGGCATAATACCCGATTTTATTTTGCCGTCAAGTTGTTTATGCAGCGCTCTTGCTTTTTTCCAGGATCGCCTGGATCTTGTCCAGCACGGACTGGGGAAAAGGAGTCAGTTTACCTTGACGGTTGACGCAGGCATGCACGGTGAACCCCTTCACCAGCAGGGTCGACTTGCCGTCGGCCTGCTCGCGGCTGATGGCATAGTGAAAGCGGCAGGTCAGCTTACTCACCTCAACCAGAGAAACGGCGATGGTGATGAGGTCGTCGTAGGCGGCCGGGGCCTTGAAGCGGAGATAGCTTTCGGTCACCGGCAGGATGCAGCCCAACTGCTCGATGGCGCTGTAGGGCAGGGCCCAAGCCCGCATCATCTCGGTGCGGCCGATCTCGAAGTAGCGCAGGTAATTGGCGTTGTAAACCACGCCGGCGGCATCGGTATCGCCGTAGATCACCCGATAGGTGGTGGTGAAAATCGGCTCCATCAAATTGATTGCGAGCTTGCTCACGCCGCATCCTCCTGTTCGACAAAGCGACGGAAAAAGGCGGCACCCGAATCGAGGGTCAAGCCGTTCTCTTGTACGGCCGCCAGAACATTGGCCTCGGTGTAGGTGCGGCCCGAGGGATGCTTTACTCCCCGTGAATCGTAAAGGAACATCGGCACCGGCCAGTCTTCGTGGGTACGGCGGTGAATAGGGGTGTAATGATCCATGGTCACCACCAGGCGGAAGGGCTCCCCGCGACGCTCCATCGCTTCAACGATCGGGGTGACAATCCTGCGGTCAAAATCGGTCACCGCCTGGACCTTCTCCCCGGCCAACCCCTGATGCCCGGTCTCATCCGGAGCCTCGACATGGACCAGGACAAAATCGTCCCGCTCCAGCACTTTGAGCGCGGCCTCTGCCTTGCCTTCGTAATTGGTGTCGAGATAGCCGGTGGCGCCGGGCACCTCGATCACCTCCAACCCCCCGAGCACGCCAAGTCCCTTGAGCAGGTCCACCGCCGAGATCAGGCCGCCGCGAATGCCGAAACGGTGCTCCAGGGTTTCCATGGCCGGCCTCCGGCCCTCGCCCCACAGCCAAATACCGTTGGCCGTTCGTTTGCCCAACCGCTGCCGCTCCCGATTGACCGGATGATCGGCAAACATCTCTGCCGCCCGGGCCATCAGGACACGGAAGGGTTCGACCTGCTCATAGACTTGAAAATAACCGGCCACATCCTGATCGGAATGATCGTGGGGCGGCACGGTGGTGAAGCCGGCGGGCAACTCGCCGTGATAGACCAACAGGTGACGATAGCTGACGCCGGGATAGAGGGTCAGTTCCTTGCTGCCGCATTCGGCCTGGAGAGCGGCGATGAGCTGGCGGCTTTCCTCGGTGGTGATGTGGCCGCTGCTGTAATCGACCATGATCAGGCGACCGTCGCCCGGCCGCTCCACATGCACGAGATTGCAGCGGAAGGCGATTTCCTCGGCAGTCAGTTCCACGCCCAGGCTTGCGGCTTCCAGCGGGGCCCGGCCGGTATAATACCGTTCGGGCTCGTAGCCCATCAGGGAAAGGTTGGCGACGTCACTGCCCGGCGGATAGCCCTCGGGCACGGTCCGCACCACGAGCATCTCGGCGGATCGCGCCAGCCGATCCATGGTCGGCGTTTCGGCCACCTCCAGGGGTGTCTGGTTATGCAAGGCCGGGACCGGGACATCGCCCATGCCGTCGCCGATAAGCAGAATATATTTCATAGGATCACACCCAATAGATTCGGGGAAAATTTATTCTTCCTCGAGGATGCGGATTTTGACCACCGGTGCGGTCACGCTCGCCAACCGGTTGATCTCGTCCAGGGCCGCGCTCACCGCCGATTCCTTGGCGCTGTGGGTGACGATCACCACGGCGACGGCCCCGATCTTCTTGCGTCCCTTCTGAATAACCGATTCGATGCTGATCTCGTACTTGCTGAGAATCCCGGCAACGGTGGCGAGGACGCCCGGTTGATCAAGCACGGTGAGTCGGAAATAGTAGGGGCCGCACAATTCGTCCATGGGAGTGATCCGTCGCGGCCGCATTGCTTCGGGCAGATAGGACAGGGCTGGCACCCGACCGATGGAATGACAGCGGATGTTGCGGGCGATATCGACCACATCGGCGGCCACCGCACTGCCGGTGGGGATGGAACCGGCCCCCAGACCGTAGAGCAGTACGTTGCCCACGGTGTCGCCATGAAAATGGATGGCGTTGTAGGCGCCATTGATCGAGGCCAGCAGGTGGCCCTGGGGGACCATGGTCGGGTGGACTCGTGCCTCGACGTGGTCACCGTGGTTACGGCTGATGGCCAGCAGCTTGATTCGACAGCCGAGCTCGCGGGCCAGCTCGATGTCCATGGGCTCGATGCGCGAGATGCCCTCGGTGGCGATCTCGTGATGGGTGATCGGCATGCCGTAGGCCATGGTCATGAGAATGGCCAACTTATGGGCGGTGTCAATGCCCTCGACGTCATAGGTGGGGTCCGCCTCGGCAAAACCCAATTTCTGCGCGTCCTTGAGCACTTCGGCAAAAGGCATGCCCTCATCGGTCATGCGGGTCAGAATATAGTTGGCGGTGCCGTTCATGATGCCCATGATCGACAGAATCCGATTGGCCACCAGCCCCTCCTTGAGCGCCTTGATCACCGGGATGCCTCCGCCCACGCTGGCTTCGAACCCGACCTCGACGCCCCGCTTGGCGGCGGCGGCAAAGATCTCGGCGCCTTCCTGAGACAGCAGGGCCTTGTTGGCGGTGATCACATGTTTGCCATGGGCGATGGCCTCGAGGACAAAAGTCTTGGCCGGCTCGATGCCGCCGATCAGTTCGACGATGATGTCGATGTCTGGATCGTTGATCAGGGTCCGGGCGTCTTGGGTCAAGGGAATATCGCTAAACCGCTCTGGCAGGGCCGCGGTGCCATGATCGGCAATACCCGCCAGACGGATGGTCATGCCGGTTCGCCTGACCAGCCGTTCCCGCTGCGACAGCAGCACTTCCGCCAACCCTTTGCCCACCGTGCCAAAACCGATCAGTCCGACTTTGATTTCCTTCATGCCCGTCCCCATCCGAAAAAAAAAGAGTAATTTTATGGGCCGATTTCTACCCGCTTTCCCGTTCCTTGTCAAAAACTATGCACCGCCAGACCACTCCTTCACCTCCACCGTCCCCTGGTCGCCCAGCCGCTCCGACCACCCGCCGCCATGGGGACCACGCGAAATAAACCTCTGTTTTCCTGATCTTTGCACCTCTCATCACTTTGCCTGATCCGAACTATCATTTTTCGTGGCGCATTCGGACAAGGTACAGTATATTCCCCAAGCTGATGAGGGATCATTCATTAATCGGCTCGTTATTTTGTCAATCATATAAAGATGTTACTCAACCATTCTTTGAACCAACCATGGAGGAATCCGGTATGAACATCCTTACTTTCGGTCCGAACGGCAGCGGCAAAGGCACCCAGGGCGCCATCATCAAACAAAAATACGGCATCGACCACATCGAGTCCGGCGCCATCTTTCGCGAGCATATCAAGGGCGGCACCGAATTGGGCAAGAAAGCCAAGGCCTACATCGATCGCGGCGATCTGGTTCCCGACGAGATCACCATCCCCATGGTGCTCGAAACCCTGGCCAAATCCAAGGACAAGGGCTGGTTGCTTGACGGCTTTCCCCGTTCGGTTGCCCAGGCAGAGGCTCTGGACAAGGCCCTGAAAGAGGCCGGCATGAAACTGGACTACGTGGTCGAGATCGTTCTTGACCGTGAAATCGCCAAGGAGCGCATCATGGGCCGCCGCCTCTGCGCCAACGACAACAACCATCCCAACCACATCGCCTTTGAGGCCATCAAGCCGGTGGAAAAAGACGGCAAACTCGTCTGCCGTGTCTGCGGTGGCGAGCTTTCCGCCCGCGCCGACGATCAGGACGTGGACGCCATCGACAAGCGTCACAAGATCTATTACGATACCGAGACCGGCACCACGGCCGCGATCAACTATTTCAAGAAGCTGCCGGGCGGCGCTCCGGTGATTTCCGTTGACGGCTCCCTGGCCATCAAGGAAGTCTCCGAACTGATCATGAAGCAACTGCCGTAAGCCATCGGTTGTTGTTCCTGTTCATAAACGTTTCCGTACCTCTGGGTGCGGAAACGTTTTTTTGTTGGAGAGCGCCCCCTTTTCTTTTATGGTTGGCGGCATGAAAACACTTATTTCGACCAATTTGGTCCAATCGATCATGGCCAAGGAGGCCTTTGTCAAGGAATCGGTCGACGATATTCTCCTCCTGAGCGAGTGGATCCGGGAGGTGTTCGAGGATGGCGGCAAGCTGCTCATTTTCGGCAACGGTGGCAGCGCCGCCGATGCCCAACATCTGGCGGCCGAATTCGTCAACCGCTTTCTGATCAATCGCCGTCCCCTGCCCGCCCTGGCCCTGACCACCGACAGTTCGGTGCTCACCTCGATCGCCAACGATTTTTCCTATGAACTGGTTTTTGCCAAGCAAATTCAGGCGCTGGGCAAACCCGAGGATCTGGCCCTGGGCATTTCCACCTCCGGCACTTCGGCCAATGTGGTCAAGGCCATGGAGGCTGCGCGCACCATCGGCATGAAAACCGTGGCCCTCACTGGCGGCACGGCCCGCCCCGGCGGTGACTTGGCCGCCATCTGCGATCTGGTGCTCAACGTCCCGTCCGATTCCACGCCGCATATCCAGGAAACCCACCTCTGGGTGGAACACCTGTTGTGTGAGATCGTTGAACGACAAATGTTCGCCTCTTCCTGACCTGTTTGCTTTCTTTTCGTCTTTTTCCCGCATACGCCCATGGCCGACTATCCTCCGGTTCCCCTTGACTTCAGCGGACTGAACACCTATTCCGTGTATGGCCGCCACTCCAAGGTGAGTGTCGCCGATTTCGCTCATCCCCTCCAACCGGGAATGACGGTGCGCCAGTTGCTGGCCGCCCTGCCCTCTCAACTGGCGGGAGTCGATTTCCCGGATCTGGTGCGGCGTATTGCCGTGGCGCATGAGCAGCAACGGCCGATCCTGCTGGGCATGGGTGCCCATGTGATCAAGGTGGGACTCAACCCCATCCTGATTGATCTGATGCGGCGGAGGATCATCACCGCTGTGGCCCTCAACGGCGCAGGCATCATCCATGACACGGAAATCGCCATGGTGGGCCGCACCTCGGAGGAGGTGGCCGATGTGCTCGGTGCCGGGGCCTTTGGCGCGGCCAAGGAAACCGGCGAGGTGCTCAACGGCGCCATCATCGACGGTGCCCGACGAGGCATCGGCATCGGCCAGGCGGTGGGCGAGATGTTGCTGGCCAACGGCTTTCCCCACAACGACCAGAGCCTGCTCGCCATGGCGGCGCACCTCAAGATACCGGTGACGGTGCATGTGGCCATGGGCACGGATATCATCCACATCCATCCCTCGGTGGACGGCGCGGCCATCGGCCAGGCCGGCCACCACGATTTCCGGGTGTTCTGCCGGCTGGTGAGCGAACTGGAAGGCGGCGTCTATCTCAATGTCGGCTCGGCCGTGCTCCTGCCCGAGGTTTTTCTCAAGGCCCTGACCGTGGTGCGCAACCTCGGCCACCAGGTCAAACAGTTCACCACCGCCAACTTCGATTTTATCCGCCATTACCGGCCGGCGACCAACGTGGTCCACCGCCCGACCCTGGAAGGCGGCAAGGGATTCAACTTCACCGGCCATCACGAGCTGTTGCTGCCGTTGCTGGCGGCGGCCGTCCTCGACGAAATTGACAACCATGGGTAAAGACAGTATATGGCCGCTACCACTGAAACCGACATCGCAAGCCGCCATCGCAACAGGACCGGTGCATGAGAACATTGCTGCGCATAGGGACGCGCGCCAGCCTGCTGGCCGTGACCCAATCGACCTGGGTCAAGACCCAGATTGAACAGGCCCATCCGGGAACCCGGGTGGAGTTGGTGAAAATCACCACCAAGGGGGATCGCATCCTCGACGTGCCGCTGGCCAAGGTCGGCGGCAAGGGGTTGTTTGTCAAGGAGATCGAAGACGCCCTCCTGGCCGGTGAGGTCGACCTGGCGGTGCATTCGATGAAGGATGTGCCCACCGAACTGCCGGAGGGGTTGCACATCGGCGTCATTCCGGTGCGGGAAACGCCCTACGATGCCTTTCTCTCCAAGACATGCACCACGCTTGCCGATCTGCCGCAGGGCGCCACCATCGGCACCTCCAGCCTGCGGCGCAAATCACAGCTGATGGCGCTGCGGCCAGACCTGGACATCGTTGATCTGCGCGGCAACATCGACACCCGGCTACGCAAGCTCGATGAGGGCGTCTATGACGCCATCATTCTGGCCGGCGCCGGACTGCGGCGTCTGCACTTGGAACACCGGATCACGGCCCTGCTGGAACCCACGCAAATGCTGCCGGCCATCAGCCAAGGAGCGCTGGGCATTGAACTGCGCCAGGATGACACCGAACTGGCCGACGGGCTGCGCTTCCTTCACCACGGAGAAACCGCCGTCGCCGTCGAGGCCGAACGCGCCTTTCTGCTGCGCCTGGAAGGCGGTTGCCAAGTGCCCATCGCGGCCCACGCCACGCTCGACAGCGGTTCGGTCACCCTGACGGGCCTGATTGCCAGCGTCGATGGCCGGCAAATCCTCAAGGAAGCAACTACCGGCCCAGCCGAGCAGGCAGCACGCCTCGGTGCGCAATTAGCGCAAACCTTGCTTGATCGAGGCGGCAAAGCCATTCTCGATGCGGTCTATTGCAGCGCATCAACGTCCCCCCATTCACCCCTTTCTGCCTGAACACGCGACCAGTGACCACACACCATTCCACCCCATCGTCCACCAACGGCAAAGTGTATCTCGTCGGGGCCGGCCCCGGCGATCCCGGCCTGATCACCCTGCGCGGCAAATACCTGCTCGAACACGCCGAAGTGGTCGTGTACGATTATCTGGCCAACCCCAAGCTGCTCAGCTATGTACCCAAGACCGCCCAGCTGATCTACGCCGGCAAGAAGGGCGGCGGCCTGCACGCCTTCACCCAGCAAGGGATCAACCGTCTGCTGGTCGATCATGCCCAACAGGGCAAGATGGTGGTCCGCCTCAAGGGTGGCGACCCCTTTATCTTTGGCCGTGGTGCCGAGGAGATCGAGGAGCTGGTCAGCGAGGGGATTGATTTCGAGGTGGTGCCGGGCGTTACCTCGGCCACCGCCGCCGCCACCTACGCGGGCATTCCCATCACCCACCGCGAGTACACCGCCTCGGTGGCCTTTGTCACCGGCCACGAGGATCCGACCAAGAAATTTTCCAACATCTCCTGGGAAAAACTGGCCACCGGTGCGGGCACCATTGTCATTTACATGGGCATCAAGACCCTGCCGAGCATCACCCAAAAACTGATCGATCACGGCCGCTCACCGGACACCCCCGTAGCCGTGGTCCGCTGGGCCTCGACCCCGCAACAGCGCTCGGTGGTCGGCACCCTGGCCACCATCTGCGATGTGGTGGCCCAGGCGGATATCAAGCCGCCGGCCCTGGTGATCGTTGGCGAGGTGGTCAAGCTGCGCAGTACCATCGACTGGTTCGAGAAACGGCCGCTGTTCGGCCGGCGCATCGTGGTCACTCGCACCCGTGAGCAGGCCAGCGACCTCGTAGCCAAACTGGAGGAATACGGGGCCGAGTGTCTCGAATATTCGACCATTCATATCGAACCAGTGGCCGATTACCGGGTCTTGGACCAAGCCCTTGCCGAGATCCACGCCTACGCATGGTTGCTGTTCACCAGCCTCAACGCGGTGACCTATTTCTTCCAGCGACTCTTTGTCCTTGGGCATGACAGCCGCCATCTGGCCGGAACGAAGATCGCCGTGGTCGGCAAGGCGACCGCCGAGGAGTTAAAGAAATACGGCCTCAAGGCTGACCTTATCCCGGATAAATTCACAGGAGAAGGATTGGCCAAGGCCTTGGTCGAAACGGAGGTCAACGGCAGCCGCATCCTTCTGCCCCGAGCGCTCAAGGCCAGCGACCTGTTACCGGAAACCTTGATCGACGCCGGCGCCGAGGTGACCATCGCCCCAGTGTACCAGAATGTGCCGCCTCAAGGGCGCAAGGAGGAATTGCGCGACCAGCTGGAGAGCGGTTCCATCGATCTGATCACCTTCACCAGCTCGTCCACGGTGACCAATTTCCTGGCCATGCTCGACGCGGGCAGCGACGAGGAACTGCACCGGCTGATGGATGCGGTGCGCATTGCCGCCATCGGCCCGATCACCGCCGAAACGGTTCGAGAACACGGTCTGCGGGTGGATATCCAACCCGAACGCTATACCATCGACGACATGGTGCATGCGATTGTCGCCGCCTATCGGAATAAGCCGGGACAACCGCAGGACTGAGCAACGCTGTCGCGGAATTCAGCTGCCCTCTTCCAAGGGAAAACGGTCGGCGGCAACCCGATCCGACCGTCAACCGGAGGAAAAGGAGAACATCGTCTGCGCCGTGTGCGGGGCAGCCATTACCCACCGTGACCATGTCATCCGGGTCAACAACCGTCACGAACACGCCTTTTTCAACCCGACCGGCATTGCCTTCCTCATCCGTTGTTTCCACACGGCACCAGGCGTTGCCGTGTGGGCTGAACCGAGTACCGCGTTTACCTGGTTTCCGGGCTATTGTTGGCAGATTGTCCTTTGCGCCGCCTGTCAAAGCCACCTTGGCTGGCTTTTTTCACCGATGGCTGGCGGTCGATCCTTTTATGGCCTCATCGCCGACCGCCTGTCCTGACCCATCACCCCGCCGGGTTCTCCTTCCGGCCGCCACACCGCACCTGGGCCTGCAACGGGTGCGATTCGCTCTTTTTCAAGAATAAATCCAAACAACTACCCGTGATCCGCTCCGCCTTTTTTTCCATTGTTTTTCACAAGACAGAACAGTACATTATGTCCAGTTAACGTAGAAACCGAGCGACGGTCATGCTTCCTCTCCTCCGACATTTCCTCCTTTTTGCCCTTGTGTTCGCGCTTGTCCCGCAGGCCGCAAGGGGAAGTGCGACTGAACGAGATCCGGCACCGAACGGTACCGCGTGGGATAACGCGGTGACCAGTCTATTGGCCGCCGGCATGTATGGTTTCGATGCGGATGCGCTTGACGGCCTGACCGTGCAGTTGCAACACTCCGACCACTTCGCTCCCGGCCTCAACCCCGGCAAGCATCAACTCGGCGGCCAGGCCATCACCTTTTCCTATGAAGGCTCGGCCGGCTTGCTCGAATTCTCGGCAGGCTATATTCTCTCGACCCAGCAGAATGGCACTGAACCGGGAACCGTCTTCATGAGTGTCGACCCTGGACTGAACAAGGACTTCGATCCCGGCCGCTCCTGGTTTCTCGCCCTCGATCTTTCCCGCTCCTACCAGATCGATGACGGCCTCTCCTTTAGCTTGGGCAACAGGGTCATGCTCCTCAACAACCCCTTCAACACCGAAGAGGGACAAATTTTTTCGCTGCTCTTCAACATGCCCATCTCCTATAAAGATTATCTCACCATCACCCCGGAGTTCCACTGGTCCCGTCCTCTCTCCGATGCTGCCGGCAGCAACCAAGCCACGATCTCCGGAACCGATGAGAACCAGGGAAGCGACGGTACGTTCTATGGTGGTGTCTCCATCAAATTTTCGTACTGATTCCCCTTAGCCAACAGCGGCCCCTTCCGTGTTTTCCTTGACAGCGAATGTTTTCCCTTTTCTTTTTGCGAAAAACGCAGGAAGCTAAAGAACTGTTGCACCATTGACAATCGTGAGCAATCTCGCTTCGCTTTCCCACTCATCCTTCAAACCAGAGACAGGAGCGCCCACAGTGAACGTAACACCTCTGTGCACAACCGAACCAACCCGAGCATCGTCTATCCGCGCCAGGATGCGAGCCTTGGCGCTTGCAATCGCCTGCTGTTTGGTGGCCAGCCTTGTGGCATGGCCCCCGGTAAATGCCGCCCAACCAGCCGCTCCGGCAAAGCGTCAGGTGATCTTTCTGCCCTTTGACGTTGAAATTTCAGGTTCTTACGCGTATCTGCGCACCGGTTTGTCCACCACCCTTGCCAGTCGATTGGCCACCCGCGCCAATATCGCGGCGGTCGCCCAAGGAGACGCCTCGGAACAAATGGCCGGTGCGCTAAAATCCGGCGAGTATGGCATTTTCAGCCAACGGCTCCGCCAATCCGGGGCGGAATACCTCATCATGGGATCGCTAGCCCCCAAAGCCGGCCAATTTGAACTGACCAGCTACGTCTTTTCGCAAACATCGCTCCAGGCCCCCAAAAAGTTTCAACAGTCGTTTCAAACGGTGGATGACGTCATGACCGCGGTTGACAACCTCGCCTGGGCGATCAGCGGCGCGGTTTTTGGCAAGCCCAAGCCAGAGGCCGCAGCTGGTGGAGGCTCCGGAATGGCCGCGTTTCAAACCGCGCATCCGGAGCGCGCCTATCGCGAGGGCCTGTTTGCCGGCACGGCAACCGGCCTGGAAGCTGGCGGTCCCTTTGAGTTGGTCAGCAGTTACCGCAGCAAGGGCATTCCCGCCGAAGCCAGGGACATGAACGCAGGCGACCTCGACGGCGACGGCACGCCCGAGATTGTCTTGCTGACCAGTTCGGCCCTGATGATCTACAGAAATGAAGAAGGACAGTTCCGCATGCTGGCCACAGCGGAGTTGCCGAACCATCTACGCTATCATTCGGTCACCCTGGGCGACCTGAACAACAATGGACAGCAGGAAATCTACATCAGCGGCAGCAATGGCGACTATCCCGACTCGTCCGCCCTCGAGTGGAACGGCAAAAAGGTGACCACCCTGTTTGAACATGTCGGCTGGTACCTGCGGACCATGAGCGCCCCCGGAGAGCCTATCGCGCTCATCGGCCAAAAGACCCCGGTTTCGGAACGCGATGGCGCCGACATTTACGAGATGGCGCTCGACGGCCGCGGCGGGGTCAACGCGGGCAACAAGCTGCCCCTGCCCCGAGGCATCAACATTTTCGACTTTGCCCGGGCCGATCTCGATCGCGACGGCGTGCAGGAAACGATCGTGCTCAACAACAGCAACCGGCTCCAGGTGTACGATGCCTCCGGTAGCCTCCGCTTTACCAGCAGCGAAATCCATGGGGCGAGCAACAACTTTTTCGGCACCCTAACCAGTCAGAACAATGCGGCCAACTCCGAGAAGGAAACCGTCTGGGTGCGGACCCGCATCGTGATCGCCGATCTCGACATGGATGGCGGCAATGACGTGCTGGTTGGTCGCAATCGCCTGGAAACGGTCAGCTTCATGCCCAACCTTCGCTATTTCGACGGCAGCTCCCTGGCCGCCTACACCTGGGTGAACAGCGGTTTGACCCGCCTGTGGGAAACGAAAAAGATTCCCGCGTACATCACCAATTACCAGTATGCCGGCACGCAACGGGAGAACGGCCACTATCAGGTTGTCTTTGCCGAGGCCGCAAGCAGTTATCCCTTTGTGTTCTGGAATGCGCCCACCACCTTTCTCAACAGCTACACCGTGCGCGTCAACGCGGCGGCCAAATAATTTTCTCTTTTGCCGACGGGGCCTGTCGAGGCCGTCACCCTTCGACGGGCCCCCTCCCCACCCATCCTCCAACCTCTTGTTTAATCGTTACTCTTTCACATCCCGCACCTGACCATTGCCGGTAAAAATATTTTTACTCAGGTAAAAAAAACTTGACGACTAGGTAAACTTACTCTATCGTGAAGCCATCCAAGATATGTTCAAAAGGGTTTCTCGAACGAGGGGAACCTGTACGCAACATGAGATAAAAAAAGGAGAGGAATATGAAAAAAGTACTTGTTGCAGGCGCTGCCCTGATGGTGGCTGGTGGGATGTATGCCGCTACCGCTTCTGCTGCCGCTGTCGAGCCCGGCGTGAAGATCACCGGCGATGCCCGTGTGCGTTTGTTTTATCAAAATGACAACTACGGTGATTTCGGCAATGATGACGTTGATGAGTCCAACACCGACATGGATTCCCGCGTTCGTCTGAATATCACCGGGACCGCCGCTGGTGGTGCCTATGCCAAGGCTCGTATCCGCATGTATGAGGGATACACCACCGACATCGACAACGACCCAAGCATCTCTTCCCTGGACAACAGCAACATCTGGGTCGACATCGCCCATGTCGGCATTCCGTTCAATGACAACTTCACCCTGGAAGCAGGTAAATACCGCTCCACCTACGGCCCCTTGGGCACCACCTACAACTTTTTCTATGATGACGTTCATCTGAGCGGTCTGCGCGGTATCATCAAGTTCAACGACGTGACCATCAACCCGTTCATCGAGTGGGTGGAAGAGTCCCAAACCTATGCCAAATATGATGTTGACGGTGATCCAAACACGAAAGATACCGACAATCCAAACAAAATCAAAGACAACGACGCCATGCGCTACGGTGCCCATATCAAGGGGCAGCTCAACAAGGATTGGGCGGTTGGCGGTATGCTCGGCTATCAGAGCGATGAACGGGACGAGGATAATGTTCTTCCGCACCTCAATTATCAGAATGAAGGGTTCTTTGGTTCCATTTACACCAACGGCAAGGTCAACGCCTTTGGCTTTGTCGCCGAACTCGCCGCCAACGACGGCAATCTGAACAACTTCAACTCCTGGGAAGATGATGCCGACGCGGTTACCGGCCCTGACCTGATCGGCTCCGATGACACCGGCTTCGGTGGATACATGTTCCCCAACTACCAGATCGACAAATTGAACATCGGGTTGAATCTGGGTTTCACCGATGGCGGTTTTCAACCGGACCGCGCCTTTGGTTTCGTCATGCTCGGCTCCTCGGATAACAGCAGAATCAGCGCTGCCCGCATCGGCGACACCGGTGACTGGTTCTGGGGCGGCTTGGTGGCCAACTATGCGATCAACGAATCCCTCAAGCTGACCGGTAACTTGGTTTACGCCGAGGTTGACGCCTGGGATTCCGAAGGTCCCGATGGAGACGGACCGGATACACGGTCAGGTGCGCTTGGAGCCGCTCTGGACAGCGCATGGGAGTTGTCTGCGGTTCTGCAGTACACCATCAGCAAGGGCGCGGATGTCTATTTCTCCGCCGGCTACCTGGCACCCGAATTTGAAGACTCCACCCTGGAAGACGACGGAGCCTTCGGTGCTTTGACCCGCTTCGAGCTCAAGTTCTAAGCGCTGCCTAGTACGGATTCTCCTGTAACACGCAATCAGGGGAGCAGGTTCTTGGAACCTGCTCCCCTGATTTTTTTATCTTTCTTTCCCTGCGGACAGCGAAGAGATATCGCTTTCCCGCCCCTACTCCACCACCCGCGGCAGCAGCACCGTGGCCCGCACCCCGCCCTGCTGCCTGTTGTCCAGGGTCAACCGGCCGCCATGATCCTCGACGATCCGTTTCACCAGGGTTAGTCCCATGCCTGTGCCAACCAGTTTGGTGGTGTAAAACGGATCGGTGGCATGCCGCAGATTGGTTCCTCCCGTACCTGAATCGCGAATGAGGATCTTCACCTGCGCCTCTTCAAGGACAACCTCGATGAACAGTTCGCCGCCTTGGGGCATGGCTTCGACACTGTTGCGAATCAGATGGACCAGGGCCTGCTGAATCAGCCGCGGGTCGGCATCAATCAACGGATCGGTCTCCGGCAGCAGCAGGATCTTCTTGATTCCTTGCGCCTTGATGGCCGCGAGATGGAGCAGGAGGGACTTGTGAATCAGCGGGATGAGCCGGATCTTTTCGCGCTCCGGCTTGACCTGATCGACAAAACTGAACAAATCCTCCAGGGTTTTTTCGATCTTTTCCGCCTCGCCGGCCATCATACCGAGGAAGCGCAACCATTCCTTGTTGTCAATTTTCCGGGAAAGAAGACGTGCTGTTCCCCCGATGGCAGTGATCGGATTGCGGATGCTGTGGGCCAGTTGGGCAGCCATGTGCCCCAGGGCGGAATAGCGCTCGGCCTCGACCAGCAGATCCTTGTTCTTTTGCAGTTCGCTGGTTATCTCCTCCAGCTCCTTGATTTTCCGTTGCATGTCCACATACAGCCGACAATGCTCGATAGCCAGGCTGGCTTGGCCGGCAAATCCTTCCAGGGCCAGGATCCGCTCCTCATCGATCTGGGCACGATTGACGAAATGATCGGCAATGATCACTCCCAGAGCGCGGCTGGGGGAATACAGGGGAACCACCACAAAGGAGTCTTCCTGGAGCAAGCCGACCAACTCCAAGGGCACTGGATATTCGCTCCGGCCGTCAACGACGTTGATCGATTGCCGATTGCGGACCGCGCGGATCAGCAGGTTGTCGGCGTCCAGGGCGTCGACCCGCAGGGCGCGGACAATCCGGTTGACTTCGGTGTCCATGGCGGTTTCATTGCGCTGAATACGGACGAACAGGTCGCGCAGTCCCAATTCCTGTTCCCGCAGATCCCGCCAGATTCGGCTGCCGTCCTCCCGGTTTCCTGGACCGATGGCCAGGCGCCCTTCAAGCACGTCACCAGCCTCGTTGAACAAGGCCAAAAAGGCGCGGTTGAACTGTAACCCTTCTTCGGCGGTGATCCCTGCCAAGATGGCATGGAGGATTTCATCGAGCTCCACCATGCTCAAATAGGCGGTGTTCATTTTCATGGCCAGCTGGTGGGCGAACTGCAAGCGGAAGTTGGCCTGCTCGATCTGCTGCTGGTATTGGCGATTACGGATGGTCAGGCGCCGTTTTTCCAAAACCCGGCGCAGGGTGGCCAGCAGATCGGTGAAATGTACGGGCTTGGCCAGGTAATCGTCGGCACCGAGCCGAAGGCAGGCCAACGCTGTCTGCAGATCGGTCACCGCGGTAAGCATGATGACCGCTAAGTCCCGATCATGCTGCTTCAGCTCTGGCAGGAGCTTGATGCCGTCTGCGTCGGGAAGGCCGATGTCCAGTAACGCCAGCGCCACCTTGTGCATGCCGAGCTGACGGCGCAGGGCATCGGCCGAACCGGCGGCAACCGTGGCAAACCCCTGCTGGTGGAGAAAATCCTCCAACAGTCCAACGATATCGGCAAAATCGTCGACAATGACGATCACCTCTCCCTCTTCCAGCAATTCTTCGTTGGCTATGGACAGGGGAGGAGGAAGATGGGACTGCTCAATCATGACGATACCCGGCTGTTATTGTCTCGTTGTTCCAAGGCTTCTGGTTGTTCTACTCTTGAAAAAAAAACGTGTCAAGCAACAGCACTGGTCATTCTCGGATTGCCTCCCTGTCCTGGTCGTGGTATGGACCACACAACGACGTCAGCCAATCTGCCATGCCCACCGAATCCCACCAATTGAAAACAATACCCGAAGTAAGCGATACGGAACTGGTGCAAGTCATTGCCGATTTTCTCGCCTTGGGTCACGCCGACAACATCGTGGCCATGTTCCGCCAGGAACCCCGCTATTTCACCTGGACCGGTCAGCTGCTCACCGACGAACGTTTTGCCGTCCGGCTGGGAGTTTCCGTGCTGTTTGAGCAGTTGGCCGCATTGTGCCCAGACCTCCTGCCCCTGGCCATCCCCGGCCTGGAGGACCAGTTGCGCCACCCGGTGGATTGGGTGCGCGGCGAGGCGGCCAGCGTGCTCGGCATCATCGGCACCGAAAGGGCCCTTGCCCCGCTCCCGCAACTATTGAACGACCGCTCACCTCAGGTGGTGGAAATCGTGCGCGACATCCTTGGGCTTCCCGCTGATGGATAATATTTTTGGCCCGAATGGGATTCTGGCCCAACATCTCCCGGGCTACGAAGCACGATCCGGCCAGCTGGCCATGGCCAAGGCCGTGGCCGAGCTGCTTACCGCAGAGCAACCAAATCAGGCCACTCAGGCTTCCTGCCTGGTGATCGAGGCCGAAACCGGCTTGGGCAAGACTCTCGCCTATCTGATTCCGGCCGTGCTCAGCGGCCGCCGGGTGGTGGTGTCCACCCATACTCGCACTTTGCAGGATCAAATCCTGCAAAGGGAAATTCCGCTGATTCTGCAGTATATCGATCCCCACCTCAAGGCCCTGTGCGTCAAGGGACGACAGAATTATCTCTGCCTCTACCGCTGGCGGCAACTGCACGCCTCACGACAAACGGAACTGTTTACCGACACTGCCGAACAGGCCATCGAGGCCTGGCTGGAAAAGACGGTCCATGGCGACCGTTCCGAACTGAGCTGGTTGACCGCTTCGTCGCCCCTGTGGCAGAAAATCTGCTGCCAATCCCACTTCTGCCTGGGCGCCACCTGTCCCGAAGCGGCCGGATGCCACCTGAACCGGCTGCGTCGCGATGCCGCAGCCAGTAGGTTGCTGATCGTCAACCACCACCTGCTTTTCTCCGACTTGGCTGTCCGGCGTACAGGATATGGCGAGGTGCTGCCACGCTACGAGTCCGTGATCTTCGACGAGGCCCATCATGTCGAAAGCGTGGCCACCACTTTTTTCGGTTCCTCCTGTTCCCGTCATCAGCTCATTGATCTGAGCAGCGACGTGGAACGCAGTGCCGAGGGCGAACTGTCCGGCACAGCACAGCAGACAGTTCGCGCGGCCGTCGCCCGCCTTGCCGGCGCGACCGAACGGCTGACGAACGCGTTTCCCAAGGAAAAGGGCCGGTTTCCGCTCCCCCCCCTGCTCCGCAATCAGCCGGACATCATCCCGTTGCGCAGCGATCTTCAGGCAGCGCTGGAAAAGCTGGCCGATACCCTCGAAGGGCTCCCGGAAGGCCCCTGGAATCAATATGCCGATCGCGCCCGGGATTTAGGCGAACGGTTGCAGTCGATCTTGGTGGAGCAGTTTGACGACCTCCCCCTTGACGAGGTGCAGTTCACCTACTGGTTTGAGCGCAGCGAGCGCAACCTGACCCTCTGTGCCACCCCCGTGGACGTGGCCACGGACCTGCAAACCACATTGCTTGCGACGGTCATCTCCTGCGTGTTCACCTCGGCCACCCTGACCACGGCCGGAAAGTTCACTTATTTTCTTGAACGGCTTGGCTTAGCCGCCGACACCCCCACCCTTTCCCTGACTTCGCCCTTTGATTATCAACACCGCACCTTGCTCTACGTCCCCGATGCGCCCTTTCCCGAACCGGCAGGCGTCGGCTATCCGCAGGCCCTGCACGACCGCATGGCCCGCCTGATCACCCACGCCGGCGGCAGGACGCTGTGCCTGTTCACTTCCTTTGCCGCCATGGACCTGGCCCATGCCGCCCTCCGCGACCGCCTCCCCTATCCGCTGCTCGTCCAGGGAGAGGCGAGCCGGCGCACCCTGCTGCGCCAATTCAGCGAGCAGACCGATTCCGTCCTGTTTGCCGTGGCCAGTTTCTGGGAGGGGGTCGATATTCCCGGCGAATCGCTCAGCCTGGTGATTATTGACAAATTACCGTTTGAAGTCCCCAGCGACCCTGTTATTATGGCCCGGGTCAACCGCATCAAGGCCTTGGGCGGCAACCCGTTCGTCGACTTTCAAACGCCACGGGCCATTCTCACCCTTCGTCAAGGCGTGGGCCGACTGATGCGAACCGCCAACGACCGCGGCGTTATTGCCATACTCGATACCCGGCTTTTCACCAAGGGGTATGGCCGTCAATTTCTCAAAAGCCTGCCTCCCAGTCCTTTGACCAGCGACATGGAGAAGGTGGCAGCTTTCTTTCAGAGCAGCAATGAACACACCTGAAACACATCCGCCTGTGGATTTGCGCGGAACCACGGCGACCGTCACTGCCCGCGTGGAAGCCGCCATGCGCCATGATCTGACCACGGCCCTGGCCGGCTGCGATCCGCTTCTGGGAGAAATCGTCCATTATGCCCTGTTCAACGGCGGCAAGCGCATCCGGCCCCTGTTGACCGTGCTCTGTTCCCGGTGCTGCGGCCGGGATGACGCAGAGCTCTACCAGCTGGCCGCGGCCTTCGAGTACCTGCACGTGGCCACCCTGGTGCACGACGATGTGATTGACCGGGCCGAGCAACGCCGGGGCACCCCCACGGTGGTTGCCCGTCACGGCCTGACGGCGGCGATTCTCGCCGGTGATTGGCTGCATGCCCACAGCATGCACCTGATCGGCAAGCTGGCGGGTGGCCGCGGCTTGGAAATTTTCTGCCAAGCCACGGCCTCCATGGTCAACGGCGAATTTGCGCAACTCCGCCTCATCGGCGACATCACCGGAACCGAACAACAGTATTTCGAGGTCATCCGCCAGAAGACCGGCAATCTCATTCGCTCCACCTGCTCCATCGGCGCCTTGTTTGCCGGTGCCGACGAGGCCCGACGCACGGCTCTGGCCACCTATGGCGACCGCATTGGCGCGGCCTTCCAGGTGGTGGACGATCTGCTCGATTTTCTTGGCTCCGCTCACAGAACCGGCAAGACCATTGGCAACGATTTTATTGAAGGAAAACTCACCCTGCCGCTGCTCCATGCCCTTGAGCGGGCAGACGATCAAGACCGGCACACCTTGAATCAGCTGCTGACAGGAGATCGAACCCGAACCGAAGCCTACCGGCAACTGGTCGACCTGATCGGGCGGTACGCGGGGTTCGACTCCGCCGCGCAAACAGCCCGACAACTGGTGGCGGAAGCAATCCAGGCGCTCGCCCCTTTCCATGCCTCCGGACAGGAAGGGGAAAACGTTGCCCTGCTCAAACAACTAGCCGAGTATATCCTCGCTCGCACAAAATAATCGCCTCGTGCCCTGTTCCGCTGTTCGCCTCCTTGCTGTCAGGGCGATCGTGACGGCGGCTCTTGCCACCTCCCTCGCCGGATGCCGCTCGCCAGATGCCCCGGAAAGGCTGCCTGCGGGATCCGTGCCCACTGCCGCGCCTCCGACCAGGGTGCTCGTGTCGCCCACATCCCTCTCCGAGCAGTTTCCATCCTCCGCATCGCTGTCGACCAAAACGCCACCACCGCGTTCCGCCCATGAGCGGACCGCTGACGGCAACGCGTCCACAACAGCTGGCCGACCCGAGATCGCGATCATCATCGACGACATGGGCAACGATCTCAAAATGGGACGCAAGTTTTTGGAACTTGACGACAATCTCACCTTTTCCTTTCTGCCGGGGGCGCCGCACACCCAGGAACTGGCGGAGCAGGCGTTTCAAGCCGGGCGCACCGTTCTTGTCCATCTGCCCATGGAACCCAAAGACACCCGGTGGTCTCCCGGAACGGAGGCGCTGCACATTGCTGACACGGAGGAAGGGATCAGAACGAAAACAGAGACCATGCTGGCGGCGGTGCCGCATGCCGTTGGCACCAACAATCACATGGGATCACGGTTCACCGAACATGGCCTGGGCATGCACCGGGTACTGACCGTGTTGAAAGAACGGGCTTTGTTCTTTGTCGACTCCTACACCACCGCCGGCTCGCAGGGTTTGGCCACCGCCCGGCGGCTTGCTGTGCCGGCCACCCGAAGGCATGTATTCCTCGACAACGAGAAGACGCCAAGCAAGATCTGCGACCAGCTTGATCAGCTGGCCCTGTTGGCCCGGCAACAGGGCCATGCCGTCGGTATCGGCCATCCCAATCAGGCCATGTTCACGGCCCTGGCGCGCTGCGGCCCGGAGAATATGCATCACATCAACCTGGTGAGTGTTCAGCGGCTGACGCGATAGGGAACTGAAAAAATTCCTACACCTCCAGTTCCGGAACGAGAAAGCTGATGTGTTCCTCCTCGCCCTCCATTTCGGTCACCGTCACATCCCCCCACCGACGCAGCCAATCCACCACCCCCACCACCAGGTGCTCCGGAGCCGAGGCTCCGGCGCTGACCCCGACCCTCTTGACCCCGGCAAACCAAGCCGGATCGATCTCGCTGGCATCGTCGATGAGATGGGCCGGTGTCTGCCGCAATTCCGCCACCTCCCGCAGCCGGTTCGAGTTGGAACTGTTTTTTGAGCCGACGACCAACACCAGATCCACCCGGTCGGCCAATTCGCGGACCGCAGCCTGCCGGTTGGTGGTCGCATAGCAGATATCGGTCCGATCCGGCTCGGCAATGCGTGGAAACCGCCGGCGAATGGCCAGGAGTATTTCCCGGGTATCGTCCACACTCAAGGTGGTTTGGGTTACATACCCAACCTTGTCCGGATCGGTCACCTGCAGCTGGCCGATCTCCGACGCCTTGGACACCACGTGCACCGGTCCCACCGCCTGGCCGCAGGTTCCCTCGACCTCGGGATGCCCCTTGTGGCCGATCACCAGCACGTCATATCCCTGGGCATTGAGCCGGATCATCCGCCGATGCACCTTGGACACCAGGGGGCAGGTGGCATCAATGATCCGCAATCCAAGGGCCGTGGCTCGTTGTTCCACCGCCCGGGAGACGCCATGGGCACTGAACACGGTGACCGATCCCCGGGGAATATCCTCCAATTCCTCGACAAAAACCGCCCCGCGACACCGCAGTTCCTCCAGCACATGCGTGTTGTGGACAATCTCGTGCAGGACATACACGGGTGGCCGATGGCGCTCCAGGGCCTGATGAACGATGGCAATGGCACGATTGACTCCGGCACAAAAACCGCGCGGCTTGGCAAGAATGACTTCCATGGGGTACCCGTGGTCAGATTTCAACAAAAGGAGGGCGGAACCGGATTGATGCCGCCTAGTTCTCGATCTTCTTCACCGCCTCGCTGATGGAAAGCGGATAGGGATGATGCTTGCGAAGAAAAACTGGCATGCTGTTACGCGCTTCCCGGGCTGCTTCCAGGCTGTCATACATGCCGTAAAAGACGAAAATGGTGGGGGGAGAGGTTTTTTTACGCAAAACATAGAGTTGTTCCCGAACCTGATAATAGTCATCCTCGGTCAGGGTAGTTGCGATGCTCGACTGGGCCTGATCGGAGACCAGCATCATCAGTTGAATGGTAAAGCCGCCCTTGTAGATGCCGGCCAGCCAACTGGCGCTGGCGCCCAGCCGCTCGCGGTAGAGCTTGTCGCCATCCCGGATCTCCTGTGGGGCGGGAGGCGGCTGGAGAACATCCTCCACCGCCTGCTCAGTTCCGCCGCCCTCCCGCACGCCGGGAGCCGATGCTGGACGGGCTGTCGCGGCTGTTTTCACAACAGGCTCACCACCAGCGGACTCCTCTTGGCCGGTGCCGCTGAGCAGCACGCCGATGACCAGCATCATCGCCGCCACCCCGGCCAGCGCTCCGATCACAAGCCTATTGGAGCTGAGCAGTTCATAGATCTCGATCACCTTGTTGTCCGGCTTGAACGGTTCTTCCTCTTCCGGCTCGACATGATCCAGCAGGACCATGAACGATTTCTCCGCGCACGAGGCTTGCAGGGTCTCGTCAGCCAAAATGTTGGTGATCCGGAGATTGCCCTTCGCGGCACTGAAGATCTTGGTGACCGCCCCCTCGGTGAAGACCTCGGCAAATTGCTCACGGCGCATGCCCGCGGCATTGACCCGGTACCGGAGATACTGTCTGGTCTCGCTTTCGGTCAGATTGTCCAGGAAATAGCCGGCATGCACATCGACCTTGGCATGGAAGACGGCCAACTGGTCAAGATTGGCGTCGAGTCCGGGACGGCCAGCAAGCACCAACACCAGGTCCAGGCCGTCCGGTCCGTCGCCGACATGCCGGATCAACCGTTCCAGGGCGGCGAGAAAGAGCTTTTCCGCCTCGTCGATCACAAGCACGGTCTTCATGCCGGACGCTCGGCGCTCGGCCAGCAGTTGCTGCAACGCCTCGAAAAAATGCGTCTGTTCGTGCGCCCCTCTGGGGTCCATGCCCAGATCCAGACAGACAAGGCGCAACAGTTCATCAAACGAGCCAATGGGATTGTCGAGCACGACTACCTGGTATCCGGAAGACAGACGCTCGGCGATCAACCGGCAAATCAGCGTTTTCCCCGAACCCTCCGGGCCAATCAGTTTGATCAACTGCTTGCCGGCCAGGATATCGAGAATCATCGACTGGCAGATCTCTTCCCTTTTTGCTCCCGGAAAAAAAATTTCCGAATCCGGCTCTTCCACAAACGGCGGGTGGGTCAGGTGAAAATGTTCGAGATACATGCGCTCAGAACCAGGCTGGTGAAAGACGGGCTGTTTCGACAACAAGCGGGAAACGGTAACAAGTC
The DNA here is from genome assembly GCF_000186885.1 of Desulfobulbus propionicus DSM 2032. Classification (GTDB taxonomy): domain Bacteria; phylum Desulfobacterota; class Desulfobulbia; order Desulfobulbales; family Desulfobulbaceae; genus Desulfobulbus; species Desulfobulbus propionicus. Next base: position 2,968,483 of record NC_014972.1, read on the forward strand.
ATTTGATTATCAATGAGTTACTGTTTTCTGTAAACCTCTTTTTACATCAAAAGGCTCATTTTTTCCCGAAAAGGCAAAGAAACCCGCCATACACCTTCGAGCTTGCCTTTTCCCTGAACCGCTGTAGGATTCGCGCTCAACCGTTTGAATATTCCCCCATAATCCCATGCCCGTTTTCCGCCTTACCGACGACCTGCTCTTTCCCGCTCCCGAATTTGCCGAGGATGACGGCCTGCTCGCCGTCGGCGGCGATTTGCACCCAGCACGGCTGATCATGGCCTATAGCCTGGGCATCTTTCCCTGGTTCTCGGAAGGCGATCCGATTCTGTGGTGGTCGCCGGCACCGCGGCTGGTTCTTTTCCCCGAAGAATTCCATCTGCCCAAACGGCTCAAACGAACCCTCAACGCCGGGGCCTTCACCGTGACCGCGGACACCGCCTTTTCCCAGGTAATCGCTGGCTGCGCCACCGCCGCCGGCCGGCGGGAGAACGGCACATGGATCACGGGGGCCATGCAGCAGGCTTATTGCCGTCTGCATGCGCTCGGCTTTGCCCACTCGATCGAATGCTGGCGGGACGGCCAGCTGGCGGGCGGGTTGTACGGTGTCTGCCTGGACCGGATCTTTTTTGGCGAGTCGATGTTCACCCGCATGACCGACGCCTCCAAGGTGGCTTTGGCCGCCCTGGTCGAGCAGGCCCTTCATCGGGACATCGCCATGATCGACTGTCAGATGACCACCGATCACCTGCTTCGCTTCGGGGCGCGAGAGATTTCGCGCGAGGCGTTCCAGGCCCGATTGGACCAATATATCGACGCCTGTCTGCCGCAAAAAAAATGGCGTCTGTCCTGACAGGTGCGACCTGGCAGAACAGACGCCATGGGAAAGAAAGCAATCAAGCGAGGCTGCAACCACATTCCCGAAGAAGGCAATCCGACTTGGAACACAGCAAAACAGTTTCCCGGCTCGGCTTTATAGATGCACAGTAACCACCACGATGTCGGAGTCAAGCTGTTTCACGCATCAGGCCCGTCTTGAAGCAGGCGTGCGCTACAGCTCCAGTTCGAACTCATAGCGGAGGCCGGATCGGGAAAAGTGGCGATCCACCTTTTTCAGGCCGTACAGGTTCGTCACCTGAAAATTGATTTCCCAATCGCCGATCAGCGCTGCGCCTTTGCCAAGATAGACAATGTCGATCACCTTCATCTCCTCGGGCGCCACCGACAGCAGCATCAGCAGGCGGTTGCGGCTCGCCTGCATGACAATGATGCGCTGGTTCTTCTCGATCCGGGTGCTTTTCAACTTCCAGCGGACTTCCACCGCGTCTTCCCGCTGAAAATTGATTTTCTGCAACTGGGTGCAGTCCTTGCGATGCAGGGAAAGGCCGCGCTCGCTCAGCAGGCCAATCACCCCCTTGTCCAGGGGGCCGGGTTTGCAGCAGGCCGAGGATTTCATCACCACCGGGTCGAGGGTGGTGAGGTCAACCCGGTTGAACACGCCGGTCGGCTGGAACAGGGTCGGTTTGCCGACGTAGAGGCCATTGCGGATCTCGTAAATCAGCTCCCGCAGCCGCACCCTTCCCTCGCCCAGCTGCAAATAAAAATCCTCCATGGACTCGATGTTGAAATAGGCCAGAATATCGACCATGCCCGCTTTCTCAACCACCTCCCGGGGCAGGCCGTAGCGCCGCAGCTCCTGGGCGAGCACCGAGGCGCCGATTTGCCGGGTGACCGCCTCCCGCCGCAGGCGAAAGGCCTTGGACAGTTCGGAGCGGGCCTTGGGGGTCTGACACAGCGCCTGCAACGATGGGTCGAAATTGACCGGCGCCTCTTGCCGGATAACCTTGATCACGTTGCCGTCACGCAGTTGATGGTCGAGTCCCACCTTCTGCTTGCCGATCAAGCCGCCGATGCAGGTATGACCGATGGCCGTGTGCACCCGGAAGGCAAAATCGAGCAAGATCGAGTTGACCGGCAGGCAGATCAGATCCCCCTGCGGAGTGTAGGTATAGATTTCCTTGCGGCCGCTGGCGGCGATCATATCCCGGTAGGAAACCGAATCATCGCTACCGAGGATGTCGAACATCTCCTGGATTTCCTTGAAAAAGCGACTAGTGGTTCGGCTGTCGCCAGCCCAGTCGCGCACCATGCCGCGCTGGGCGCGGCGGGCCATTTCCTCGGTGCGGATCTTGAACAGGTATTTGCGGCCGTTGATGTTGGGCCGGGCATGCAATCCCTGATAGCCCGAGGGTTTGGGGCTGGCGATGAAATCGCGGATGGTCCGGGGGATGGGCGGATAGATCTCGTTGAGTACCCCCAGTGCCTGGTAACAGCCACTGCGGTTGTTCATCAGGATCAAAATTTCCTGCGGGCTCTCGATCTCCTTGATCAGGATACGGTTGCGCACGTCGTAATAGCCCCACAGCCCCTTGGTGCGCAGGGTGACCTTGCCGTCCAGCCCTTCGCGGTCGATGGCCTGTTGGACATTGTCGACGATCTTGAGCACCTCCGGGTCGTTGCGCAGGCTGTTGATGTGCATCTGCAGCCGGCTGCCTTGACGGGGAAATTTGTAGGCCAGCGCCAGGTTGTAGAGTTCGCGCTTGATGGCGAACAGGCCAAGAATGGTGGCCAGGGGGGCGTAGATGTCCAGGGTTTCGTCGGCGATCTTCTGCCGCTTGTGTTTGGGCATGCTGGAAAGGGTGCGGAGATTATGCAGCCGATCCGCCAACTTGACGATCATGACCTCCAGCTTGGCCGCGGCGCCGCTGAAAATCTTGCGGTGGACCAGCTTCTTGAAGGTCTGGCGGTCGCCGGTGTAGTGGGTCACCTTGGTGCAGCCCTCGACGATCGCCTCCACATTGGGGCCGAATCGTTGGCGGATCACCTCGTCGGTGACCTCCTCCACATCCTCAACCGTATCGTGCAACAGGGCGGCGGCCAGGATTTCCGGGTTGCGGATGTCCAGTTCCTCGGCCAGAATCCGCGCCACCGAGCAGGGATGCATGATGTAGGGATCGCCGGAGCGCCGCCACTGGTTGCCATGGGCCTCGAAGGCGAAATCGAGCGCCTTCCAGAACACCTGGGAGTCCGGCCCATTGCCGATGAATGCCTCCATGGTCTGGCGGTATGCATCCAGATCGAATTTAACGTACTGCATCTGCCATCCTGCCTTCCCCTGGCTTTTCCTTTCCTTACCGTCTGAATGGTGTACAATTGCCTCTTCGGACAGTGGTGCAAGGTTGCACTCTAACAGAGACTCTCCCGCGGACAAAGAGAAATTCTCCCCGCGTGGAGATTCAACAATAACCACAAAACAGGGAACAGAAACGAGATGGCCAGAAGATTTCTCCGGGGAAGGAAACCGACGGGTGCGCCGCGCAAAAAACGGCATCAGCGTGGCATGCCCCACACAGCAACAGGCCCGTTGCACGCCTCTATCCTAACCCTGCTTGCCGAGCAGAAGATCCCCCTGACCACCAACGAGATTGCCCTGGCCCTCCATCTCGATCACGGCCAGTTGTCGGCCCTGCACAAGACGCTGGTCAGCCTCGTTGAACAACGGCAGATCGACAAACGGGGCAAGCGGTATGCCCCGGCCGCCAAAGGCGAGCAGGTGCGGGCCACCCTGGATCTGACCGCCAAGGGATTCGGATTTGCGGTGCCTGAAGGCCAACAGGCCAAGGGAGGCAAGGATGTGTTCATTGCCCCGCACCATCTGGGCGGAGCCAGCCATGGCGACACCATTCTGGTGGCTCTCACCGGTTCGGCGCGGGGCCGCCGCGAAGGTCGGGTCATCGAGGTCGTCAACCGTGCCGTCACCCGCTTGTGCGGCCTCTTCACCGCCAGCAGCGGCGGCGGATTCGTGACTCCGGACGATGAGCGGCTGCCCTACACGGTGACCATCCCTCGTGGCGGTGATCTCGGCGCCCGCGACGGCATGGCGGTGGTGGCGGAGATTCTCGACTACGGTTCCGAACGGCAAGGACCCAGCGGCCGGATCGTCGAGATCCTGGGCGATGCCCGCACCGTTGGCGTGCAGATCCGCATGGCCATCATCCAAGCCGGTCTGCGCGACACCTTTCCTCCCGAGGTGGAGGCCGAAGCCGCCGCATTGCACGCGGTGCACGAAGGCGACGAGGGCCGGGTCGATCTCCGCCACCTCCCCCATGTGACCATCGACGGCGAAACCGCCCGGGATTTCGACGATGCCATTTGCGTCGAGGGCGCGAACGACGGGTTTGTCCTCTACGTTTCCATCGCCGATGTGAGCCATTATGTGTGCCCCGGCTCGGCGATCGACCGCGAGGCCTACCTGCGGGGAACCAGCGTCTACCTGCCGGACCGGGTTCTGCCCATGCTGCCCGAGCGTCTTTCCAACGACCTGTGCAGCCTGGTTCCCGACCAGGACCGACCGGCCTTCACCGCCATCCTCCGTTTCGATGCCCAGGGGAGACGTATCGGCGAAAAATATTGCCGCAGCCTGATCAAAAGCCGCTGCCGCTTTACCTACACCACGGTCAACCAGCTGCTGTACCTGCGCGACCAAGCGACCCGCACCAGCCATGCCGATCTGGCGCCGATGCTCGAACTGGCCGGCAAATTGACAGCCCTGTTGAAAAAACGGCGGATCGAGCGCGGTAGCCTGGAGTTCAACATCCCCGAACCCGAGGTGACCCTGGACAGAGAACGGGTGTCCGCCATCTCCTTGGCGGAGCGCAACCAGGCCCATCTGCTGATCGAGGACTGCATGCTGGCGGCCAACGAGGCTGTGGCCGAAACCCTGGCCAAAGCCAGGCGGCCCGTCCTCTACCGCATCCACGAGCGACCCGATCCGGCCAAGCTGGAAACCTTCACCGATGCGGCCAAGGCCCTGGGCCTCGTGCTGCCCCGCTCCGAGGTCGATCCGGCCTGGTTTACCCAGGTAATCCGGCAGGCACGCAACACGCCGGCTGAATACATCGTCAACAACCTGCTGCTGCGCACCATGCAGCAGGCCAGGTATTCCCCGGAAAACGTGGGCCATTTCGGTCTGGCCGCCGCCTATTACCTCCATTTCACCTCCCCCATCCGCCGCTACCCCGACCTGGTGGCCCATCGGGTGCTCCAGGCCTGGCTTGTGCAACAGGATCAGGAGGGCGTCCCACTCCTTCCCGACAAGAAGCAGGATCTGACCGAGGCTGGCCTGCATCTCTCCCAGTGCGAGCGCAAGGCCATCGACATCGAGCGCAATGTCCATGCCCGTTGCTCGGCCCTGTTCCTGCTCGACCGGGTCGGCGAGGACTTCGGCGCCATCATCTCCGGGGTGACCGCTTTTGGCCTGTACGTCACCCTCGACGAAAGCTACATCAGCGGCATGGTGCCGGTCACCACCATGAACGACGATTACTATCTCCATGACAGCCGCCGCTATCGGCTGATCGGCGAGACCAGCAACCGCATGTACCAGCTGGGTGATCGGGTCCGAGTGCGGCTTGACCATGTCGATCTCGCCGCTAGGCGGTTGAGCTTTTCCCTGGCCGCGCAACCCGCCGTCAAACCGCGAGAAAACGCGGACAACTAAGAGGATGCAACCCGCGGCGGCGACCCGTGGTTTTGCTTGACGAATATCGGCAATTCAAATAAAAATGGGTGCCTTGAACACAGCCAACTTCTCGAAATGGCGGAACCGGCTCCTGCCCCTTCCGCATACTTTCTTTCCTTTCAGGGAGACATCATGGAAAACAGCAGCTGGATATCCGACATCCTCGCCAATCCCTTTCTCCGCGGCCTGAGCATCGGCCTGCTGATCGCCTTCATCCTCTGGGTGCGCGGATGGCTGAAGGCCCGGGAACTCAACGGCAATCTCAAGAAACTGCGCGAGCATCTGCACACCAAACTAGAGATCGATTCGGCGGAAAACGAGCGCCGCAAGGGCGAGATGGACAAGATCAAGCAGGAGCGCGACAACCTGCGCAACATGGTCCAGGTGCTCAACCAGAAGCCTGGCCGCCAGGAACTGCGTCAGGTGCAGGTCTACCAGAAGGCGATTGAAATCATGTTTGAAAAATCGCCCGGCTTCGCCCCGGCCTGGCAGATCACGGTCAAGGAGGCGGAAGAGGAGATCAAACGGGCCGAGCGCGGCATCATCCCCTTCTTCAAACGGATGACCTCCAGCAACCCGGGATCGGAAAAACCATCGAAAAAACAGCTGGAATTGGAGCAGTCCACTGGTCACTAATTCCTGAGCGCTCACAGCATGTCCAGCACACCAATGCCGGATGGCCGTCTCGGCCAGACCGGCATTATTCTTGTCGGCCCCAAGTTTCCGGAGAATATCGGCGCCTCGGCCCGCATCGCCTCCAATTTCGGCATCGCCGAACTGATCGTTGTCAGCGAGGAAGACTTTGATCAGGAGCGGATGCTGAAGATGGCCACCCACAAGGCCGCTCACCTTATCCATGGAATGCGGGTCTGCCGCACCACGGCCGAGGCGGCGGCGCCCTTTCATTTCATTGTCGGCACCACCGCCCGCCAGGGACGGCACCGCCCCCAGGACCAGACGCCGCGCGAGGTGATGGCGGAGATCGTGCCGCTCTTGGCCGGCAACCGCGTCGGCTTGATGTTTGGGCCGGAAGATTCAGGGTTGAGCAACGAAGACCTCGACCTGTGCCAGTTCGCCTCCACCATCCCCACCGCCGGCTTTTCCTCGCTCAATCTGGCCCAGGCGGTGGCCATTCACTGCTACGAACTCTATACCGCCGTCCACACCCACCCCTTTGCCGCCATTCCCACATCGGAGTTCGCCAACTCCTTTGATCTCGAAGGGATGTACGAACATATCGAGCAGGCCCTCAACGAGATCACCTTCCTCCATGACACCAACCGTGTCTACTGGATGCGCAATATCCGCCAATTCTTGAGCCGACTCCGGTTGAAAAAGAAGGAGGCGAGCATGATCCGCGGCATCTGCCGCAAACTGATGTGGCACCACAGGCAGCCGCCCCAAACGGATATGGAACAGGACCGATCCAACGGGAAAGCCGCTCAATAACAACCCCGCGCCGGTCAAATCCCCTGCAACGGGCAGGATGCGCAGTCGGGATGCTTCTTTTTGCAGTAGACGTTGCCCACCCGCACCAACAGGGCGTGATACTCGTTGTACAGCCGGGGGTCACAGGCCAGGTTGTCCATGAACAGTTCCTGGATGGCCTCGTAGCCGCACTCCTCGTCGATCAGTTGATGGCGGACCAGGATGCGGTGGGTGTAGGCGTCGACCACGAAGATCGGTAACCCTGCGGCGTAAAGGAGGATGGAATCGGCGGTTTCCCGACCGATGCCCTTGATGGCCAGCAGCTGCTCGCGCAACTGAGGCAGCGGTTGTTCCAGGAAGGCCTGGAGGTTGCCGCCATGCTGCTGGTTGATAGTGGAGAGGAGATTGTGCAGCCGGCCGGCCTTGATGTTGTAGTAGCCGGCCGGACGGATGTATTCGGCGAGCAGGCCGGTGGGCAGGGCGGATAGTCCTTCCAGGGACATCAGCCCCACCCCCTTGAGGTTGGCGATGGCCTTTTCGACGTTTTTCCAGGCCGTGTTCTGGGTGAGAACAGCCCCCACCATGACCTCGAAGGGCGTCTCGGCCGGCCACCAGTGTTGGGGTCCCCAATGGGCCATCATCCGCTCGTAGATGAGCTGCAATCGTTCGGCGGTGGTCACGATGGCCCCAAAAGCGGGAGAAAAAAATCAGTCACCCAGACAGATGCCGATGTCGCGGGCGGTCCGTACCTTGTCGCTTTCCAGGTCCACCTTTTTTCGCCGCCGAATCGCCTCGGCGATGGGTACGGAGGTCATGGTCGGCGGTACCCAGGCCACCATGTGGTCGAAGATGCCGGCCTCGGCCATGCGCACCGCCGCCGCACCGAAGCGCAGGGCCAGCAGCCGGTCAAAGGTGGTGGGCGAACCGCCGCGTTGCAGATGCCCCAACACCAGGGACCGGGTATCCTTGCCCAGACGCTGGCGGATCTGGTTGGCCACCCATTCGCCGATACCGCCGAGCACCACCTCGGATCGCCCGACTTCGCCCTGCCCTTTACTGATCACCTCGCCATCCTCGGCCCGCGCGCCCTCGGCCACCACCACGATCGAATAGTGCTTGCCGTGCAACTCGTTGTCGGCAATCTTGGCGCAGACCGCATCGAGCTTGAAAGGAATCTCCGGAATGAGGATCACATCGGCGCCGCCGGAGATCCCGGAGTACAAGGCAATCCAGCCAGAATCGCGGCCCATGACCTCGACCACCATCACCCGGTCGTGGGACTTGGCCGTGGAATGCAGTTTGTCGATGGCGTCGGTGGCGGTGGACACGGCGGTGTCAAAGCCAAAGGTCCGGTCCGTGGCCTCCAGGTCATTGTCGATGGTCTTGGGCACGCCGATCACCGGCATGCCTTTGAGGGCAAAACGGTGAGCAATCTCCAAACTGCCGTCGCCGCCCACGGCAATATGGCAAAAAAAGCCCATCCGATTGAACGCATTGAGAATTTTATCAGAAATATCGACGATCTGCGTCTCTCCAGCCAAATTTTCCACCGGCTTGCAAAAGGGATTGCCCTTGTTGGTGGAACCAAGAATGGTCCCACCCTGGGAAAGAATGCCCTCGACGTCCTCTGGGGTCAGGCGGACCAGGTCGTCTCGATCCAGCAGGCCACCGTACCCGTATCGGCTGCCGTAGACCTCCCACCCCTTTCTGGTGGCGGAATTGACCACGGCAAAAATAACGGCATTCAGTCCCGGGGCATCGCCGCCGCCGGTGGATATGAGTAGCTTTTCACGCATAACAAGACCCTCGCCTGTGAAAGGTTCACCAAAAACAGCACCATCAGTGGCTCAATAGTAGATAGCCGCCTTCGGTTTGACAATCTTTTTCCACCCAATAAACCGATTTCATGATCATTTTACCCAGAAGGCCATCCGCGTCCGCCCGGACTTTCGCGGCTTCGCCCAATCGCCCGCTCCCTTGTGCGGCCTGCCCGGCCATGCGTCCGTCGACGATTTCAAGAGCGGATGATCGCCGTTTTTCGAGGGACTCGCCCCCGACCGCCGTATCTTAGGTTGACGTCAACCTCTTTGCGCCTTACTTTTGCACCATACCCCAAACCCTTCTTCTCTCGCGGAGAAGAAGCATTCATCACTTTTGAGGAGGCAGAATGTTCGAAGCAACAGCAATAGCTGTCAACAATCTGAAAGCCTACCTGGAGCAGAACAAGATCAGTTCTGCGATTCGCATCGCATTGATGCAGGGTGGCTGAAGTGGCCCATCTCTGGGCTTGGCTCTGGATGAGCCAAAAGATAGCGATAAAGTGTACGAGGAAGGCGGCCTGAAGTTTCTTGTCGATACCGATTTGCAGGAAAAGTGCGGTGCCGTGAAGGTTGATTTCATTGAGGCCGGTTATCGATCCGGATTTTCCATCACCTCTGCCAATCCGCTGAGCAGCGGCGGCAGTTGCGGATCGTGCAGCGGATCGTGCGGTTGACCTGGCGTCAAGACAAAGGACGAACCGAAGCCCCCTTGCCACCAAAGGCATGGGGGCTTCTTCTTTTTTACCGCGCGAAAAATATTGCCCTTCTTTTTGTGCCAAAATCTTGACACGCAAGGTTTGATCCTTATCATCTCTTGTTAATAAATGAATTAACAGCCTGTTTTTAAAACCAAAGCAAACAGGCAAGGAGAGAAGATATGCAACTGGACAAATTCACCCTCAAATCCCAGGAAGCCATTCAGGCCGCCCAACAGCTGGCCCAGGCAAACGGCAACCAGGAACTGCATCCCGAACACCTGCTCAAGGCCATCCTTGAACAGCCTGACGGAGTCGTGGTGCCGGTCTTGCAGAAGATGGGCGTCACGCCGAGCGTGGTCCTCAGCGAAACCAACCAGCTGATCAACGCCCTACCCAAGGTCAGCGGCTCCGGCGCCGGCCAGACCTACGCCTCGCCGGCTTTCAGGACCCTGCTCGACCAATCCTTCAAGACAGCGGCCAACATGCAGGACGAGTACGTCAGCCAGGAGCACCTGTTCCTGACCATGCTGGCTGACCGATCGCTCAAGGTGACCACCATGCTCAACCGCCAAGGTGTCACCAGCGATGCCTTTCTCAAGGCGCTGATGACCGTGCGCGGCAATCAGCGGGTCACGGACCCCTATCCGGAAGACAAGTATCAAGCCTTGGAAAAATATGCCCGCAACCTCACCGATGTGGCCCGCAAGGGCAAGCTTGACCCGGTGGTCGGCCGCGACGAGGAGATCCGGCGGATCATCCAGGTGCTCACCCGGCGCACCAAGAACAATCCGGTGCTGATCGGCGAACCGGGCGTGGGCAAGACGGCCATCGTCGAGGGGCTGGCGCAACGGATCGTCAACGGCGACATCCCGTCGACCCTGGAAGGCAAACAGGTCATTTCTTTGGATCTTGGTGCCCTCGTGGCTGGCGCCAAGTATCGGGGTGAATTTGAGGATCGGCTCAAGGCGGTCCTCAAAGAGGTGGAGAAGCGAGCCGGTGAGATCATCCTGTTCATCGACGAAATCCACACCCTGGTTGGGGCTGGCGCGGCCGAGGGCTCCATGGATGCCTCCAACATGCTCAAGCCGGCGCTGGCCCGTGGTGAGTTGCACTGCGTCGGCGCCACCACCTTGGATGAATACCGTAAGTACATCGAGAAGGACGCCGCCCTGGAGCGCCGTTTCCAGCCGGTGCTGGTCCAAGAGCCCAGCGAGGAGGACACCATCGCCATCCTCCGCGGCATCAAGGAAAAATACGAGGTGCATCACGGGGTGCGCATCCAGGATGCGGCCACCGTGGCGGCCGTCACTCTGTCGAGCCGATACATCACCGACCGTTTCCTGCCGGACAAGGCCATCGACCTGATCGACGAGGCGGCCTCGCGACTGCGGATCGAGATCGACTCCATGCCCACCGAAATCGACCAGTTGGAGCGGAAAAAGATCAAGCTGGAAATCGAACAGGAGGCCCTGAAAAAGGAGAAGGACCAGGCTTCCAGCGAGCGGCTGGCCAAGGTGCGGGAAGATCTGGCCAATCTCGACGATGGGCTCAAGGCAATGAAGGGCCAGTGGACTCTGGAAAAGGATATCATCCAGTCCATCCGCGACATCAAGACCAAGATCGACCAGGCCCACATGGAGGAGCAGCGGGCCGAGCGGGCCGGCGACCTGAGCAAGGTGGCCGAGATTCGTTACGGCAAAATCGTGCAGCTCAACAAGGACCTGGAATCCGCCAACTCCCGCCTCAGCGAGATCCAAGAGCAACATCAGATGCTCAAGGAAGAGGTTTCCGCCGAGGACGTGGCGGCGGTGGTCGCCAAGTGGACCGGCATTCCGGTGGACAAGCTCCTGGAAGGAGAGAAGGAAAAACTGGTTCATGCCGAGGAGGCCCTGGGCGGCCGGGTGATCGGCCAGCGCGAGGCGATCGTCGCCGTGGCCAACGCCGTGCGCCGGGCCCGAGCCGGTTTGCAGGATCCGGACCGGCCGTTGGGCAGTTTCATCTTTCTCGGCCCCACCGGTGTGGGCAAGACCGAACTGGCGCGCAGCCTGGCCGAATTTCTCTTTGACTCCGAACAGGCGATGATCCGCATCGACATGTCGGAATACATGGAGAAGCACTCGGTGGCCCGGTTGATCGGCGCTCCTCCGGGCTATGTCGGCTACGACGAGGGCGGCATGCTCACCGAGGCGGTGCGGCGGCGCCCCTATGCGGTCATCCTCCTGGATGAAATCGAAAAAGCCCACCCCGATGTGTTCAACGTCCTGTTGCAGGTGCTCGACGACGGCCGCATGACCGACGGCAAGGGGCGGACCGTGGATTTCAAGAACACCATCCTGATCATGACCTCGAACCTCGGCAGCCACATCATCATGGAGATGGCTCAGACCGATCCCGAGACCATGCGGCGGCAGATCGATGATCTCCTCCATCGTCAGTTCAAGCCGGAGTTCCTCAACCGTATCGACGAGATCATCACCTTCCATGGCTTGACCCGCGACAATCTGTCGCAGATCGTCGACATCCAGATCAAACGGATGGCCAAGCGGTTGGCCGAACACAAATACAAGGTGACGCTCACCAAGGAGGCCAAGCAGTTCCTGGTGGACACCGGCTACGACCCGGCCTTTGGCGCCCGGCCGCTGAAACGGGCGATCCAGCGGTATATCGAAGACCCGCTGGCGCTGGAGATCCTCGAAGGCAACTTTGCCGAGGGCGACCACATCCTCATCGACCGCGGCCAGAACAACCGGCTCATGTTTACCAAATCATAATCGATGCCAGCCTCCCCCTTCCATTGATCGTGGAAGGGGGAATGTTTTTCTCCCATGCCAGCGTGAAAACAGTGCTTTTAAAACATGGAGTAGCGGAGTAAATTCACGGTCATGCTCAGTGGAAGGCACAGGCTGGCTCCTTTGCACGCAAGGAGTCCTCGATTTTGCAACCGGTTGCCCGAGGAACTTCGTTGGCATGTTCATCCCCTTTCCTCCCCTGCCCTTTCATCTCCGGACACGCCGAACAAACCATTCCCCCTGTCGCGGCCGCGGGGCGTCTCTCCTCCTTTTCCTTGCCCTACTGCTGGCGACCGGCCTGGGCCGGGCCCACGCCTACTCCGGAATCGAGATCATCATCTCTGGCGATCTCTCGGAAAACCAGCGCCGCAATATCCGCAGTTATCTTTCCCTGGCCAGACTGCCGGAGGACGAGCCTCCCACCGCCCTCATGATCAGCCAGCTGGTCGCCAAAGCTCCCAAAGAGGCGGGCAAGGCCTTGGAGCCCTTTGGCTACTATTCCCCTGACATCAGCGTGTCGCAGCGGCAGGCCAACGGTAAACGCCAGATCGAACTGGCGGTGACCACCGGCCCGCCGGTCATCATCAAGGACGTAAACATCGTGGTGAACGGTCCGGGCGGACAGGACGGGCCATTGCAGGAGGCGGTGCAACGCTTTCCCTTGCACCAGGGAGATGTCCTGGACCATCAGCGGTATGAAGAGGGCAAGGATAATCTGATCGCCCTGGCCTTGGAACGGGGATACCAGCAAGCCATCTTCCGCAACAATCGTGTCGAGGTACGCAGAAAGGAACACAGCGCCTCCCTGCACCTGCGCCTCGATACGGGCCCCCGTTATGTGTTTGGCCCCCTCACTTTTGCAGCGGATTTCATTGATCATGACCTGCTCCGGAAAATCGCTCCGGTCCGCGAAGGCGATCCTTTTTCCCCCAAGGCCCTGACCCGCTTGCGCCAGTCACTGTACAACGCCGATTACTTCACCTCGGTCGACGTCGTCTACGACCTTGACCAGGCCGTCGACCACAAAGTGCCGGTCAAGGTCGTTCTCGCCCCCAACTTGACCCACAAGTACGGCATCGGCCTGGGATACGGTACCGATACCGGCCCACGGGGGACCTTTGAATACATCAACCGCCACCTCAACCCGTTCGGTCACCAGCTCAACCTGGTCTGCCAGCCCTCGGAACGGAAAAGCAATCTCGGCGCGGTCTACACCATCCCCATCGGCGACCCCAAAAAGGACCGCCTGACCCTGAGCGCCAAATACGAGACCGAACAGTTCGACAGCACCGATACCAAAACCTTGAACACCGTGGTCAGCCACGATCATTTCCGGGAAAAAGGCGAGTATTCCACCTATGTGCAATTCCTTGACGAACAGTACGATATCGGAGCCGAAACCGATGCGGCCGCCCTGATCATTCCCGGCGTCAAGGGCAGCGTCTTTTGGGCGGATGACCGCATCGCCACCAAACGGGGGATTCGCTTGACGGCCAGTGCCATTGGCAGCGAAGAAACCCTGCTTGCCGATACCAGCTTTGCGCAGCTCACCCTGCGGACCAAGGCAATCTACACGTTTTTCGATCAGTGGCGAATCATCGGCCGTTCGGACATCGGCACCACCCTGGTTGACGACCTCGACGATTTGCCGCCTTCGCTCCGCTATTATGCGGGCGGCGACCAGAGTGTCCGCGGCTACGGTTATAAGAAAATCAGCCCCAAGGATGCGGACGGCAACCTCCTGGGCGGAAAAAATCTCTTTACCTACAGCGTAGAGCTGGAACGGTCGCTGTTCGACCAATGGAGCGGTGCTGTTTTTTACGATAGTGGAACGGCAACCAACAGCTTTTCCGCCCTCACTCTTCGGTCCGGGGCCGGTGTCGGTCTCCGCTGGAACGGGGTTTTCGGGCAGATTCGCCTCGACCTGGCCAAGGCACTTGACGAGGAAGGGGCCTGGCGCCTCCATTTCACCCTGGGGGCTGATCTTTGATGAACAGATGGTTGCGGCGCATCGCCCTTTCCTGGCTGCCGCTGCTTGCGGCCATGGCCCTCCTCATTGTTCTCGCCACGACCGAAACAGGATTGCGCGGGCTGGTGCGGTTGAGCAATCACCTGTTGACTGGACTGATTACCATCGGCTCGGCTTCCGGTACCCTGATGGGCCCCATGCAGTTTCACAACGTTCGCTACGACGATGGCATCGACACGGTTCTGATCGAGTCGATGAACGTCAGCTGGTCCCCTGGGCACCTGCGCCACCGCCAGATTCGGGTCCACGCCGTGCGCGGCGCCGGCGTTCAGGTGTATCTGGGAGAAAGCCAGGGAGAGACCGCCCTGATCCCGTTTTCCCTGCCTGCCCACCTGGCGATAGACACAATTTCCGCCGAGGAAATAACAATCTTCTCCGATCAGAAGGCGATGTGGCGCATCACGACCGGCCAGTTGACCAACCTTTCCTATCAGGGGAACACGCTGGGATTCGACGACCTTGTCCTGAAAAGCAGGGAGAGCGTCCTCCGCGCCAAGGGCCAACTCCAGACGGACAACGAGTACCCGCTGCACTGGACCCTGGAGGCTCAGGTGCAACCGAACGGATATCAGCCGATCGCGGCACGCGGCACCCTGACGGGACCGTTGAACCGGCTCATACTCGATGCGCAGCTCAGCAGCCCCTTCCCCTCACAGCTGAACGGCCGGCTCGATAATCTCCTGGGCGCGAAAACGACGTGGGAGGCGCGACTCAAGACTCCCGCCGCAGCACTGCCCGACATCCACCGGCAATGGCCCGATCAGCGTTTCAGCGATGTGTCCATCGACGGCCGAGGCACCCTGGATGCCTACAGCCTGAGCATGCACGCCAAGACCATGTGGGCCGCAAGCCGGGAGTCGGTCACGGTTGACGCGGCAATTGAGGGCGACCTTGACCAATTGCGAATTCATGCCCTGCATCTCACCCAAAGCCGAGAATCGCTTACCCTGCAGGGCAGACTGGGATGGCATCCGCACCTCGCCTGGCACGCCACCATGGAAGGTGCCCACCTTGATCCCTCCCGTGTCTGGGAGAATTGGCCCGGCGATGTCAGCTTCCAGCTGGCCACCGAGGGCGAA
Organism: Desulfobulbus propionicus DSM 2032; assembly: GCF_000186885.1. Taxonomy (GTDB): domain Bacteria; phylum Desulfobacterota; class Desulfobulbia; order Desulfobulbales; family Desulfobulbaceae; genus Desulfobulbus; species Desulfobulbus propionicus. Next base: position 2,983,904 of record NC_014972.1, read on the forward strand.
CGGCACGGAACGGACGTCAAGGCGACCTTTCTGTTGCCCAAACTCCAGGGTACCCTGCGCCAATTCCCGCTCACCGGCAAAGGAGAAGCGCATGTGGACGGCAACCAAGTGCACATCCCCGACGTCCTCCTTGCCAGCGCTCACTCAACGCTGCGTCTCCAAGGGAAGATCGAGAACACCGTGGATCTCTCCGTGGAGCTGCACTCCGGCAACTTGAGGGAAATATGGCCGCAGGCTCGGGGTTCGGTCGATCTTCGCGGGCGGCTGTCCGGACAACAGGACAAACCGGAGCTCTCGCTTCAGCTTGCCGGAGCCCGTATCGGGTTCGAAAACACCAGTATTGACAAACTCTCCGCGCAAGCGAGTGGCTCCCTTGCCAAAGATGGATCTCTCAAGGGATCACTCAAAGCCGAAGGGGGCCGATTCGGCTCGACCAGTCTGGATCGACTCCTCGTCCAACTCAATGGGCCGCTCAGCGATCACAGTCTCACGGTTGAAGGCCGGAACACCGACATCACTGCCGCCATGACGGTGCAAGGACAACTTATCGCCGCCGCCTGGCAAGGGACTATCCGCCAACTCTCCTTTGCCGATCGTCATTTTGGCAGTTGGCAGATGCGTCAACCCGCCGCCCTGTCGGTCTCTTCCGCGCAGTGCGAACTCAAACCAGTCTGCCTGAACGGCCCGCGCTCAGCCCGTCTGTGCGCGGCCGGTTCCTGGAAAGCGGAGGCTCCTTGGCACATCCATGGGGAACTTGCCGCCTTTGCCCTGGACAGTCTGAATACCCCGTTGAATCTGCCTTGGCCAGTTGAAGGACAGCTCAACGCTATACTAGACCTGCACGGCCTCCATGCCGGGATCACCACAGGCAGCCTTCACGCGGACAGCGCAGGCATGACAATGCGCCTCCCCGTTGATCAAGGCCACGGCATCCAGCAGTTGCAATGGACAAAAAACGCGCTGCGGGTGGACTACGCCACCGGAGAACTGCACCTTGTCGTGGACAACGAACTGGCCGATGGCAGTCATCTCCGTGCCGATTTCACCCAAGTCAATCCCAACCCGCTTGCCTCCAGCCTAATGAGCAATCCGATCAA